>CAYNZH010000006.1:0-3103 GCA_964401685.1 uncultured Sphingobacteriaceae bacterium | reverse complement strand
CGCTACCTCATGGGCGTAGGGACTCCTGTCAATTTGCTGGAAAACATCGCATTGGGTATAGATATGTTTGACTGCGTAATGCCCACGCGCAATGCCCGGAACGGGATGATTTTTACCCAAAAAGGCATTATCAATATAAAAAACAAAAAATGGGAATCGGATTTTTCTCCCCTGGAGGAAGACAGCAACTTATGGGCCGATCAGTTTTACACCAAATCCTATCTGAGACATTTGATCCGTTCAAAAGAAATCCTGGGCGCGCAGATCGCTTCCCTGCATAATTTGCACTTTTACCTGTGGTTGGTCAAGGAAGCAAGGAAACACATCATTGCCGGAGATTTTTATTCCTGGAAAGCGAAAATGGTCAAGCAACTGGATGAACGATTGTAATTCATGAAGATCATTGACAAATATATCATCAGCAAGTACCTCACGACTTTCGTGTTCACTATGGGTATATTCGCGGTGATTATCCCTGTCTTTGATATTTCCGAGCGCCTAGACGATTTTCTGAAGAATAATGCTCCGCTGGACAAAATCATCTTTGAGTACTATGCGGGCGTGATTCCTTTTTATCTCAATATGCTCTCTCCGCTGGTAAATTTTATTGCAGTAATCTTTTTTACCGCGAAAATGGCCGACCAAACTGAGATCGTTCCGATATTGAGTGGAGGGATGAGCTACCCACGCTTCCTAAAGCCTTATATGATTGCTGCATCGATTATTTTCGCGGTCAGCCTCATATTCAACGTGTACATTGTCCCGAGAACCAACAAGTTGATGATAGATTTTCAAAACGTCTATGTCAATCCTTTGAACACCCGCACCACACCGGCCACTCATATGAAATTGGATGACAGCACCTACGTGTTCATCGATAACTTTGATAATCTACGCAAAATAGGCTACAATTTTGTCATGGAAGTTTTCCAAGAAAAGGAAATGGTAAGGAAGCTCATGGCGGATAGAATTGTGTGGGACTCTGTAGGATTTCAATGGAGAATTGAAAATTATACCATTAGGGATATTGACGGTCTTCATGAATCAATGACTCAGGGCAACTCGCTGGACACCTTGCTGGACATGCGTCCCGGAGACTTCGAAATTTTTGATAATACGTTTAGCGCAATGAGCACCAGGGAAATCAATGCCCGGATCGAGAAAGAAAAAACGAGGGGCACGGGCATGATGACCAATCTTCTGATCGAAAAATACAGGCGATTTGTCAATCCACTTTCAGCCTACGTCCTCACGTTGATGGGCGTGGCTCTTTCTTCGCGAAAAGTTCGAGGCGGCATTGGCTTGAGCCTGGGTCTGGGTATAGGTTTGAGCTTCACCTACTTGGTGTTTAATCAATTTTCGACGATTTTTTCTATTCAAGGAGGGCTACCTCCTTTGATCGCTGTGTTTATCCCGAATATTATCTACGGATTGCTGGCTCTTTACCTTATCTATAGAGCTCCAAAATAATGAAAATCAACACTAATCTTCTGATTCTCCATGTTACCGTGTTGGTTTGGGGATTTACAGGCATCTTGGGCAACTTGATCACCATTTCGGCCACCCATCTCGTCTGGTACCGCGTCCTCATTGCGTTTCTTTCCTTGTTTGTATATTTCAAGGTGAAAGGGTATACGCTCAAAGTCAAGCCCCGCCATTTCTTGGAGTTTATACTGACGGGGGCTATTGTAGGGGGGCATTGGATCTTGTTTTTTGAGTCCATCAAAGTTTCCACCGTTTCCGTCACATTGGTCTGTCTTTCTTCTGTCACGCTTTTTACTGCCTTATTGGAGCCCTTATTCTACAGGCGGAGGATTTCCGGGCTGGAATTATTCATCGGACTTTTCGTCATTTTAGGGATCTACTTGATCTTTAAATTTGAGTCTCAATACGTGAAAGGCATTATTCTAGGTCTTTCCTGTGCTGTACTGGCCAGTTTATTTTCTATCTTCAACTCTAAGCTGATCAAAAAAAGCAATGCGTCGACTATCAGTTTCTATGAAATGGTAGGTGCCTGGTTTTGGATTTCTATTTTTATGCTTCTGACCGGCGGATTCAATTCAGAAATGCACCTTCAACGCACAGATTTACTCTACTTATTGCTGCTAGGCATTGTTTGTACCGCTATGGCTTATGTGGCTGCTGTTATGGTAATGAAGGAGTTAAGTCCATTCAGGGTCGCACTCGCGAGCAATCTTGAGCCCATATATGGGATTTTGCTTGCTTGGATCATTTTTGGACAGGAAGAAGTCATGAGCGGCGGTTTCTATATCGGCGCGACCATTATCTTGTTGGCCGTTTTCTCTTATCCAATTCTGCGTCTTCGCTTACAATAGTAATATATTAGTTGCTAACTTGTATGTTCCGCATTATTTTCAGACCTTAGTTTTGTAAGAAATTAATGATAAACCCAAAATAATTATGAAACTATTGAATGTTGGATTGATTGTATGTGCACAGTTGGTATTTACTGGGCTGAGCGCACAAACCTATAACGACCCTCAGATCAAAGCCAAAGCGGACCGCATACATGCGGAAGCATTGACCCTGGATACGCATGGTGATCTGCCTAATTACATGATTTCCAGACCCAATTTTGATATTTCCAAAAGAAATGATCCTGCTACGAATAATTCACGCATCGATTTGCCACGCATGAAGGAAGGGGGACTGGATGCGATGTTCTTTGCTGTCTATTTGGGCCAGGGGCCAAGAACCGAGGACGGATACGCAGATGCCAAAAAGAGAGCACTCGCGCTTTTCGACTTGGTTCACGGAATCACAGAACGGCATTCTGATCTTGCAGGTCTGGCCACGACGCCCGAAGATGCCTATAGACTGGAGAAAGAGGGCAAAAGAGCGATATTCATAGGTGTCGAAAATGGCTGGGCTATAGGCAAGGATCTCTCGTTGATTCAGAAATACTATGATTTGGGTTCCAGATATATGACATTGACCCACACCCGTAACAACGACATCTGTGATTCGTCGACGGATCCACAGGGATATGAGCATAACGGCTTAAGTGAATTTGGAAAGCAGGTGGTCCATGAGCTCAACCGGACCGGAATGCTCATCGATGTGTCCCATATTTCTGACAAGT
>CAYNZH010000005.1:79632-85676 GCA_964401685.1 uncultured Sphingobacteriaceae bacterium | reverse complement strand
GCATAATCCCAATCTCTGGAATAGGCTGAAGCGCCGCAAATAATCATTTTCGGCTTTTCCCTTAAAGCTACTTCCTCCAACTGCTTGTAATCTATCCTTCCCGTCTCGCGCTCAACACCATAAAACACAGGGTTGTAAAGTTTTCCAGAAAAGTTGACCGGCGATCCATGCGTCAAATGCCCCCCATGGGACAGATCGAAGCCCAAAAACTTGTCTCCAGCATTGAGTAAAGCCAAGAACACTGCCGCATTGGCCTGCGCTCCCGAATGAGGCTGAACATTTGCCCATTCTGCATTGAAAAGCTGCTTTGCACGATCGATTGCCAGATTTTCTATTTGATCTACAACCTCGCAACCGCCGTAATATCTTTTTCCCGGAAGGCCTTCAGCATATTTATTGGTTAACACTGACCCTGCAGCTTCCATCACTTGCCTGCTGACAAAGTTTTCAGAAGCGATCAATTCTATGCCTTCTTCCTGTCTTTGGCGCTCGGCATCTATCAGATTAAAAATGGTTTCATCTCTATTCATTTAGCAAATATAAGATACTTTTTGTAGTTTTGTATATTGAATGGATTTTAATATTATAAGGAGAATATGAGTACTGTGATAAATTCGCCCGCTCCTGTGACTTTTACGGACGGGGCGATCAAGGAGCTGAAAAAACTGAAAGATCAACAGGAACTTTCCTCTGAGTTTGGTTTGAGGATAGGCGTTGAGGGCGGTGGCTGTGCAGGGATGAATTATATCCTGGGTTTCGATCAAAAAAAAGACGGTGACTCGGAGTATGCGGTGGAAGACATTCGTATTTTCATGAATAAAGCACATGGCCTCTACCTCGCAGGGATGCAAGTCGATTTCCAGAACGGATTGGACTCCCGGGGATTTACTTTTAACAATCCCAATGCCTCTAAAACCTGCGGTTGCGGCACTTCATTTTCAGCGTAGATTTGCTTCTTTTTAAAGTACTGCCTCGTTGGCAGTGAATTTTCAACTTACCATGCTGTCATCTAGTGACCTGGTAAGTTTTTTTTATCTATATTTGCATCCTGATTTTTACGGACAATAAACTGATGTACAAGGAATATAAGCAGCTCGATCTTTCCAGGACAGGCAAGGAAATCCTCAGCCGTTGGAAGAGCGAAAAGATTTTTGAGAAAAGCGTTGAAAACAGACCGGCATCAAAGCCTTACACCTTTTATGAAGGCCCGCCGTCTGCCAATGGTATGCCTGGAATTCACCACGTTATGGCTCGCTCTATCAAGGACATATTCTGTCGTTACAAGACCTTGAAAGGCTTTCAAGTCAAGCGAAAAGGAGGCTGGGATACACATGGTTTGCCGATTGAATTGGCTGTTGAAAAAACCCTGGGCATCACTAAAGACGATATTGGCCGTAAAATTTCGGTCGAAGAATACAACGCGGCTTGCCGTAGAGAGGTGATGAAATACACCGATGTATGGAATGATCTGACTGAGAAAATGGGTTACTGGGTTGACCTGGAAAATCCCTACATCACGTATGAAAACGAATACATCGAGACGCTGTGGTGGATATTGAGAGAATTTTACGAAAAAGGGCTCTTATATAAGGGGTACACCATACAGCCTTTTTCGCCGGCGGCCGGCACGGGACTGAGTTCGCATGAGCTCAATCAGCCGGGGACCTACCGGGACATCAAGGATACCACGATAGTGGCCCAATTCCGCGTAAGAAAAGACCAGGTCCATCCCTTGATGCCTGTTTTGTTCGAGCAAGACATCGAAGATACCGCAATCCTGGCTTGGACCACCACGCCCTGGACTTTGCCCGCCAACTCGGGATTGGTTGTGGGTGGACAAATCGAGTACGTAAAAGTCCGGACTTTCAATCAATATACGCATGAGCCTATTAGTGTTGTTTTGGCCAAAAATTTGGTGAGCAAGCACTTTAAGGCTGAGGGTTCCGGAATTGCACTCGCAGACTATAAACCTGGAGACAAAATTATTCCTTGGGAGGTAGTTGCGTCTTTCAAGGGCGAAGACCTGGTCGGGATCCGATACCATCAATTATTGCCCTATATCAGCAACGAACTACTGGAAGAGAAGGCTTTCCGCGTCATTAAGGGGGATTTTGTGACCACTGAAGACGGAACCGGAATCGTGCATTCTTCGCCCACTTTTGGAGCCGATGACTTTAGAGTAAGCAAAGAAAATGATATTCCCGCAGTTTTTGTGCAGGATGAACAAGGTAAGGACGTCCCGGTCGTGGACAAGCAGGGCAGATTTGTCGCTCAAATGGGCGAATTAGCCGGGCGATTTGTTCGCGAAGAATATTACAGTGAAGAGGAACGTCAGTCCGCAGACTTCAAACCCACGGACGTGCTGATCGCCATTCGCTTGAAAGAAGACAACAAAGCATTTGACGTAAAAAAATACGAACACAGCTATCCGCATTGCTGGCGGACCGATAAACCGATTCTGTACTATCCGCTGGATAGTTGGTTTATCCGCACAACGGCTTTCAAAGAACGTATGGCTGAGCTCAACAAAACGATTCAATGGAAACCTGAAGCTACAGGGACGGGGCGGTTTGGCAATTGGTTGGAAAATCTGGTCGACTGGAATCTCTCGCGTTCGCGTTATTGGGGGACGCCTCTGCCGATTTGGCGAAGCGAAGATCAGCAGGAGGAAATCTGCATCGGAACGATAGCACAACTGCGCTCTGAAATTGAAAAATCTCTGGCGTCGGGAGTTCTTTCGGAAACTGAATCTACCAAACTCCAGGCTTTTTTGGCAAAGTTCGGGACGGAAGCCTTTGATTTGCATAGGCCGTTTGTGGATGACGTGGTTCTCGTTTCGGGGTCGGGCCAAAAAATGTTCCGCGAACCGGATTTGATAGATGTATGGTTTGATAGTGGTGCAATGCCCTTTGCACAGTGGGGTTTGGATCAGTCAAAATTGGATGATGGCAATCCCTCTCCCTTCAAGGATGGATTTGGCGAGGCTTACCCCGCAGATTTTATTGCAGAAGGAGTCGATCAGACACGGGGCTGGTTCTTTACGCTGCACGCGATTTCAGCGATGCTAAGAGACTCAGTTGCCTTCAAAAATGTCGTGTCGAATGGTTTGGTGCTAGACAAAAACGGCAATAAAATGTCGAAAAGGCTTGGAAATGCAGTAGACCCCTTTCAAACGATAGAAAAATACGGTCCAGATGCTACACGGTGGTATATGATCAGCAACGCATCTCCCTGGGACAATTTAAAATTCAACGAAGATGGCTTGGACGAGGTGAGGCGCAAGTTTTTTGGCACCCTCTACAATACGTATGCATTCTTTGCACTTTATGCGAATATCGATAAATTCAACTACGCCGAAGAGGAAATTCCTCTGGCGGATAGACCAGAAATCGACCGGTGGATACTTTCCCTGCTCAACAGCCTGGTCAAGGAAGTAGACCGTCATTATGAGGAGTTTGAACCAACGAAGGCTGCACGTGCCATACAGGAATTTGTGGACGAACATTTGAGTAATTGGTATGTAAGGCTTTGCCGGAGACGATTCTGGAAGGGAGAGTATTCTCAGGACAAAATCTCGGCATATCAAACGCTCTACACATGTTTATCGACCATCTCCAAGCTTATGTCCCCAATCGCACCGTTTTTTAGCGACCAACTTTTTTTGGATCTGAACGCGGCGACGGGAAAAGAACATGCCGAGTCTGTGCATTTAGCTGATTTCCCAGTCTTTAATGCGGAAATCGTAGATAAATCGCTCGAAGAGCGGATGAGTTTGGCCCAGGATATTTCCTCACTCGTGCTTTCGCTCAGAAAGAAAACGGGAATCAATGTTCGGCAACCCCTGAACAGGATTTTGTTGCCTATTTTGGACGATAATTTCGGTTCGAAAGTGGAACAAGTAAAAGATTTAATTCTTTCTGAAACAAATGTCAAGGAAATTGAGTATATTACGGACACTTCGGGTATTATTAAAAAGAAAATAAAGCCTAATTTTAAAGCCCTCGGGCCTAAAGTCGGGAAAGACATGAAAGTCGTGGGTGCAGAAATTCAGGCTTTCACTGCTGAAGACATTGAGCGTCTGGAAAAAGAGGGGAAAATTTCTCTTCGTCAGACGGCCTATGAAATCACGTTGGATGAAGTCGAAATTACTGCAGAAGACGTAGCTGGATGGCAGGTTGCATCGCTCAACAAGTTGACAGTGGCACTGGATGTACAGCTTACGGAGGAACTCAAGCAGGAAGGTCTGGCCAGAGAGCTGGTAAACAGAATTCAGAATTTGAGAAAAGAACTGGAGTTTGAGGTCACTGACCGGATTGAGGTAGAAATAAGTGAACACCCTGAAATTTCAGCAGCAGCGAAAAATAATTACGCTTATATTTGCGCTGAAATTTTGGCAGACTCTTTGATATTCACTGACCGCCCTCTGGAGGGATCAACTATTGAAATCGATGGAGAAACATTAATTATTCACATTAAAAGGATTTAGGATATGGCAAATGTAGAAAAAACAAGATATAGCGATAGTGAACTGCAAGAGTTCAAAGACATTATCCTCGACAAATTGAAGATTGCCAAGGAAGAATTGTCCGCCCTGACCAAATCCTTGAACAGTAGCGACGCAAACGGTACTGACGACACGGCAGGCACGTACAAAACCCTGGAAGACGGGTCGGCAACTTTGGAGAAGGAGCAAACCAATCAACTTGCAGCCCGCCAGAAGAAATTTATTGATAATCTGGAAGCTGCGTTGATCCGGATTGAGAACAAAACCTATGGTGTTTGCAGGGAAACCGGGAAACTCATTCAAAAAGAGCGATTAAGAGCGGTACCACATACGACGTTGAGTATGGAAGCCAAATTGAAGCAATACTAAAAACTTCCCTATTAAACGCAAATGAAGGCGTACGCTAAACCTCTTTTGCTGATCCTCCTGGTTTTACTGGTCGATCAGGTGTCCAAATTCTGGATAAAAATGAACATGACCCTTGGTCAGGAGTTCAAGGTCTTGGGTGATTGGTTTATCATCCATTTTACCGAAAACAATGGAATGGCCTTCGGTCTGGAGTTCGGTGGCGACTGGGGTAAGCTTGCGCTGTCCCTGTTTAGAATTGTTGCGGTTATTGCGATAGCCTACGGCATTCATTACATGATCAAGCATAAATACCATCAGGGTTTTATACTCTGTGTGGCACTGATCTTTGCTGGGGCGATGGGCAATATTATCGATTCCGCACTCTATGGGGTCATTTTTTCTGAAAGCACTTGGTTTACAACAGCTGAATTGTTTCCTGCCGGTGGGGGTTACTCGTCTTTCCTGCATGGCAAAGTCGTGGACATGCTGTACTTTCCACTGATCAAAGGAACCTTCCCTGTGTGGTTACCTTTTTGGGGTGGCGAAGAATTCATGTTTTTCAGGCCAGTTTTCAATATTGCGGATTCTGCGATAACGGTTGGGGTTATCCTCATTTTACTCAACCAAAAAAAGTACTTCAAAGAAGATTAACGAAATTGTAGACGTTTACAAATTACTTTAGGTATCTACGTGATTTTACGTAGATAAATTACGTAATTGTGTGTATTTACATGGGTCGATATCTCCTTTAGTTTTGCATTAACACCCGAACGGAAAATCCGTTCAGTGAGATGAACTAAAAGAAAAATCCCATGAAACCACCAATTTTGACCCTCCCAAAGGTTTTTAGGCCCTGGCTGGCTATGACCTTGGTCCTTTTCCTATGTTATGCCTGTGATAAAGACGACGTCAAACCCGACGACAATCTTATGGCGATGCCAGCAACTCAGTATCCTCAACCTTCGGACGCTGACGCGGTACTGATCGCGCTCAAGTCATCGGTTCCTTCTCCTGTTTCGCTCCCGAGCATGCCCGGCATGCCAATCGGAGATTCACCTGTTGTAATGGACATCGGCTTGGGTATTGCGCTTTTCAAGGACAACGCAAAGGCTGGCAAAGTCGTCTTGAACAATACGGAATTGACTTTTATCAATGGTGTGCACACCTGGATGCCCGATTTCACTAAACTCAC
>CAYNZH010000005.1:20821-79532 GCA_964401685.1 uncultured Sphingobacteriaceae bacterium | reverse complement strand
AAAGAACTTAATGGCAATAGCAACAGCGCTACCTTCACTTCGGCAGAGCTCGCAACCCTGCGTTCTACCAAAAATGGAATCATCCAAACCAACGCTTACACGATTTCAAACGAAATAATTGGAGGCAAAAAAGTATACTTTGTTCGGCAGTCTTCTTATACACTTACTGGAGTAGAAATCAATTAACTATTCAATATAAATCAAATTCACAATGAAAAAAACAACAACACAGGTTTTATTTCTCGTTATCACCTTATGTTTTCTGGCGAGCAGCACGGCTTGGGCGCAAAGTTTTCAAAAAGGGGATAAAATGCTCAACCTTGGTGTCGGCTTGGGAAGCCAATTTGCCGTCGCCGGCGCAAAATCTATTCCTCCGGTTGGATTAAGCTTTGAGGTAGGTCTAAGTGACAAATTTAGTTTGGGAGCTTACGGTGGGTACGCGACGGCGAAGGTCGCAACAGGAATGGGAGACTGGAATTACAACTACATTTTACTTGGAGGCAGGGGTTCTTACCATTTTGACTTTGGGGTAGAAAATCTTGATCCGTATGCAGGTGCATTATTAGGCTACAATATCGCATCTGTATCTACGACTTCCAATTTGCCGACTGCCTCAGCGGGCGGCCTTATCTATGGAGGTCACGTAGGTGCACGCTATTATTTTAGCCCGAGCTTTGGGGTGTTCGCCGAGCTGGGTTATGGGATCGCCTGGCTGAATGCGGGGATAGTAATCAAAATGTAGACTACGTTCAGTGGGGGTTAGATCAAACCGTTTTTAAACGCGTATTTGATCAACCCCACTGTGTTTGTGCAAGCTAATTTACGCATGAGATTTTTTCGATGTACTTCTACAGTCCGTTCACTGATAAACAGAAGCTTCGCAATTTCCTTATTGGTAAGCTCTTTGACAATCAACTTTAACACTTCGGATTCGCGTGCCGTGATGGTCTGGGAAGTCTGACCCTCCAACCTTGCATCCAGGAATAAGCTTTGCCCCACAGCTGCCGAACAGAATGATTTTCCCGCTAAAACACTATCAATTGCTACATTTAATTCGTCGGAGACGCTTTTTTTCAGGACGAAAGCATTCACTCCTCCGGAAATGGCCTCTTTAATGATAACTGGTTCGTCGTGCATACTCAGCATAAGCACTTTAATTCCGGGTCTGATCGCTTTCATCCGTTTCATTAGTTCGACCCCGGTCATATCAGGCATCGTGTAGTCTAAAATTGCCAAGTCGACCGGAGTATCCGTGTTCAAGAATGCCAAAGCAAATTTGCCTGCATGGAAGGTACCCACCACCTCCAACCGCTCATTATCGCGTAGAAGCATTTTCAGTCCATCGGTCAAAATGGGATGGTCGTCTACCAGTAAAATACGAAATTTCATTTAAAATACCAAATTATTTTTCTCTTATTTGAAATAAAATTACAAAGTTAGAATGAAAAAGAAGAAATTCCCGCTAGTTTTCGTTTTATTCTATTTTTTTACGCTCCTCATGGCAAGTGCGCAAACGAGTCGAGAGGCCAGAATTGATAGTCTTAATCAAAAAGCGCTTGGTCTAATGGCCCAGCCGGATTCCCTGGCGATGGTCGCCGTTCAAGTCTATAACCTCGCATCGCAAACGGACTATATACCAGGGCGAGCCATGGCTAGCAAATTGATGGGTATTTCACATTTTTTTAAAGGCGAAATGGACAAGGCGCTTACATATTACAAGAATGCGCTCGAACTCTATACGCAACTAGGGGATTCTCTGGAAATCGCAAAGGCACATTACAATGTGGCGAATGCTTACAACGCCAAACACGATTATAGCGAAACTACCGCGAATGCCGTCGAGGCTTTAAAATGGTTTGAAGCGCTAGAAGACTGGAATGGTGTGGGTAGAATTTACAATTTGCTAGGAATCGCCGCTCATAATCATGATGATATGGAAAAGGCAGTTGACTATTTTAAAAGCTACCTGACGTTGGTAAAAAAAACGGGGGATCAACTGGAAATTTCCACTGCCTATAACAACCTAGGTGGAACTTACAGCGAAATGGATAAACCTGATTCTGCCATACACTACCTAACGCTCGCAGAAGAGGCTTACAGGCAACTTGGTGGACACAGAAACTTGGCGGGGACCTATCAAAATCTCGGCATCCAGTACGAATATCAAGGTGATCTGGACAAAGCACTGCATTATCTGAACCTGGGATTGGAACGTAGTATTGAAGATAAAAATGCGTACAGAGAGGCCGGAATCCGTTACAATTTGGGGTTATCGCTTAAAAGGATGGGTCGGACAGGCGAGGCGCTACACCATTTGGATTCGGCACTGCGTCTTTCAAAATCTCTTGGAGACAAAAACATAACATTCCACGCCTTGGAACAACTGGCGCTGATACGGGCAGGAAACAAGCAATATGAACAGGCCTACCAACACCTTGCTGAATCACTTGTCTATAAAGATTCGATTTTTGCACTGGAAAAAACTCAAATAGCGGAGGAGCTGCTCGTCAAGTATGAAAGTGAAAAGAAAGAAGAAGAGATTCAGCTGTTAAATCAAAAAAACAGGATTCAGATGCTGCAGTTGGAACGGCAAAAGACCTGGCTGGCCATTGCTATCGCGCTGATAGGGATTTTAGCTCTCGGAGCGCACCTGCTTATCAGGCAAAGACGACTCAAAACAGAGGTTCGCCTGCAACAGACGCTAAAAGCACAACAAGAAGAAGCGACGAGATCTGTTTTGGATGCCGAAGAAGCCGAACGAAGGCGAATCGCGGCAGATCTGCATGACGGCGTTGGGCAAATTCTATCGATTGCTCTGCTAAACTTGAAACAATTCCAGGAGCGCATTCGCTTTTCTAGAGGTGAGGACTATGCGATGGAATTGATAGTCAATGCGGAAGAACTCGTCCGAAACAGTTATGACGAAATGCGGGATATCTCCCATCAAATGATGCCAAATGTGCTGATAAAATCGGGCTTGGCCCAGTCTGTACGTGAATTTCTCCACAAACTTGAAAGCGAGAATATTAGAATTAATCTGGATATTGTCGGGTTACAGGAACGCTTGGACAATCAGACAGAAACATTGTTGTATCGATGCATTCAGGAGTCGGTCAATAACGTCGTAAAGCATGCACAAGCCAATCATTTGAGTATCCAGATCGTCAAGGATGAGGATGGAATTTCCGTGACTATTGAAGATAACGGGATCGGATTTGATCCACAAAATCAAAATTTCACTTCGGGAATAGGGCTTAAAAACATTGAAAGTCGGGTGTCCCTGTTAAAGGGTACCCTGGAACTGGATTCTGTTCCGGGAAAGGGAACTTTGCTCGCAATCTACATACCAAATCAGGACAAAATTAGACCCTGAATCGAATAATTGCCTAATAATCCTTACCTTAGTCAGCGTTTCAACAATCTGACGAAGAAAATGACAAGGATACTACTATTGACAATTGCCTGTTGGTCGTTCTTAAACGTCTCACAAATTGCATTCGCACAGCAAAGCAGGGCCGCCGTGGCCAGAGCAGCTTGGCCTTCGGGCACTATCGAGGACCAGTTTCGGCAACTCAACGATATGTCACGAACCTCAGAAGGCCTAAAACTGATTCGCAGGGATCATCTTCAGACTTTACAATCCAATATCCGTGATTCTATCAACCGACTTCAGGCGGAAATTATTGCAGCAGACAGCGGGCACGAGGCGCTGGAAGAAAAATTAGAGCAACTTGGCGGGACCGTCGAAGACCTTCAGGCGGAACTGCAAATGGCAAAGGCCGTGCAAAACGAAGTTTCCGTGCTGGGTATCGCCATCGACAAAAACATTTACCACACGATACTCTGGGTTACGATTGGTGTTTTACTTCTTTTGTTAATTTTCAATTACCAAAGAACTTTCGCAAACGCAAGAACCGCCCGCGAAGCTCGGGAAAATCTTGCTACACTTCAGGAAGAACACGATAAACATCGCAAAAAAGCCCTAGAAAGAGAGCAAAAACTTAAGCGCCAACTGCAGGACGAAATCAACAACAGACCCCACTAAGAAGGTCAAAATATTTGTTTAAATTTAATTTGCTTTTAGAAAGAAAAAAGCCTATTTTTGCAGGCCAAAACATGTGGGAAGTAACATGTTGGTATTGATTAGATTTATAATTTTATTCCTGTAAATATGTCCAATATTGGAAGAATAGCCCAGATCATCGGACCGGTTGTTGACGTCAGTTTCAGCAAGAATGCCGGTCTCCCAAAAATTTTAGATGCGTTGGTCATTGAAAAAGAGAACGGACAGCGTGTCGTACTGGAAGTCCAGCAGCACTTAGGTGAAGAGCGGGTCAGAACCATTGCGATGGACGCTACCGAAGGATTGGTTCGTGGCATGGAAGTTAAAGAAACCGGCGGCCCGATCAAAATGCCTGTTGGCGAAGAGATCAAAGGCCGTGTGTTTAATGTTGTCGGAGATGCGATCGACGGTATTCGGGATTTGGACAAGTCAAATGGTCGCAGTATACACAATACACCTCCTAAATTTGAGGATCTATCCACGGAAACAGAAGTCCTGTTCACGGGTATCAAAGTAATTGATTTGCTCGAGCCTTACGCAAAGGGTGGAAAAATTGGTCTTTTCGGTGGTGCTGGTGTAGGTAAAACTGTATTGATTCAGGAATTGATCAATAACATCGCCAAAGCGTACTCTGGTCTATCGGTATTTGCGGGAGTTGGTGAGCGTACACGGGAGGGTAATGACTTGCTCCGTGAAATGCTCGAATCCGGAATTATACGTTACGGCGACGAATTTATGGAAGCCATGGAAAAAGGTGACTGGCCCGTTGAGAAAGTCGACGCCAATGAACTGAAAGAATCCAAGGCAACCTTTGTTTTCGGACAAATGAACGAGCCCCCGGGTGCACGTGCGCGTGTAGCGCTTTCAGGTTTGACTATCGCTGAGTATTTCCGTGATGGAGACGACGAAGGTTCAGGAAAAGACATATTATTCTTTATTGACAATATTTTCCGTTTTACGCAGGCAGGTTCTGAGGTGTCAGCCCTTCTTGGACGTATGCCGTCGGCGGTAGGTTACCAACCAACGCTAGCGACGGAAATGGGACTCATGCAGGAAAGAATTACCTCAACCAAAAGAGGATCCATTACTTCTGTTCAGGCTGTATACGTTCCGGCGGATGACTTGACAGACCCGGCACCGGCTACAACCTTTGCCCACTTGGATGCGACTACCGTACTTTCCCGTAAAATAGCCGAATTGGGTATCTACCCGGCGGTGGATCCTTTGGATTCAACTTCGAGAATCCTAAACGCTGCAACCTTGGGCGATGAGCACTACAATACCGCTCAACGTGTAAAGGAAATTTTGCAACGCTACAAAGAATTGCAGGATATCATTGCGATCCTCGGTATGGATGAGCTTTCAGAGGAAGATCAGTTGACCGTACACCGTGCACGTCGGGTACAGCGTTTCCTTTCCCAGCCTTTCCACGTGGCCGAGCAATTTACCGGTCTTAAAGGAGTCTTGGTAGACATCAAGGATACTATTAAAGGATTTAACATGATTATAGACGGTGAGGTGGACGAATATCCAGAGGCGGCCTTTAACCTTGTCGGATCTATAGAAGAAGCCATTGAAAAGGGCAAGAAACTACTGGCTGACGCAGCTGTTTAATAGCATATGATGAAATTGACCATTATCACACCGGACAAAGAGATATTTGATGGGGACATCACTTCGGTAACTGTACCTGGAAGTTCAGGTAGTTTTGAAGTTCT
Source organism: uncultured Sphingobacteriaceae bacterium (assembly GCA_964401685.1). Classification (GTDB taxonomy): domain Bacteria; phylum Bacteroidota; class Bacteroidia; order Sphingobacteriales; family Sphingobacteriaceae; genus DASRQK01. Next base: position 73,751 of record CAYNZH010000005.1, on the reverse strand, counting down.
TGTAAACCACGCTCCTATTGTTTCTTCTCTGGAAGAAGGCAAGGTCATTGTCCGTGATGGTAAAAGCGAAATAGTAATTCAAATTACCGGCGGGGTCGTCGAAGTGATCCAAAACACTGTGACCGTGCTCGCCGAGGGAATTATCGACGCATAAGAAAAGCATAGAAGATTTGGAACCCTTCCTGAGCAATCGGGAAGGGTTTTTTTTTGCTTTTTTCCCCGTCCTTTCAGTAAAATTCCCGGACAATTTCAATTTTCACGCAGAAATTCCTAAAAAAAAGAGATCCTCGCCAGAAATGGACTGAAAACCAAATTTGGATTTAGTCTGATTACCCTAAAATATTATTCTAATATTCTGACAAATTCAAGTGCCGTAGGCGATGATATTGATAATTTTACGAATTAAATTCTTTTTTCAAAAATATTTGTTAGCTATTGCACAGATATACCAAAGAGCCTAACTTAACAAAATCAAAGTTTGAACAAATGGATGAGTCTCTGTACAAGCAGAAATTGAACAAATATAGTCGGGTATTTACCGAGGATGAAACGCAGCCCGCTGCGAAGGCGATGTTGTATGGAATCGGGCTGACCGATGAAGACATGACTAAACCTCAAGTCGGGATTGCAAGCATGGGATACGACGGAAACACCTGCAACATGCATCTCAACGAACTGGCACAATGGGTCAAAGAAGGCGTCTGGTCAGAGGACTCCGTGGGATTAATTTTCAATACCATTGGCGTGAGCGACGGAATGAGCAATGGAACCGATGGAATGCGGTATTCACTCGTGAGTCGGGACATCATCGCAGACAGTATTGAAACGATTTGTGGAGGGCAATACTACGATGGACTGATCGCGATCCCAGGTTGCGATAAAAATATGCCGGGATCGATCATGGCCATGGGCAGGCTAAATCGGCCGTCACTCATGGTTTACGGCGGAACTATTGCACCTGGACACTACAATGGTCAGGATTTAAATATAGTGTCTGCTTTTGAGGCCCTGGGTCAAAAGATTGCTGGGAACCTGACGCCAGAAGATTTCAAGGGAATTATCAAGCACACCTGTCCAGGTGCTGGTGCCTGCGGCGGTATGTACACTGCAAATACCATGGCCGCAGCTATCGAGGCGCTGGGCATGAGCCTACCCTACTCTTCATCGAACCCCGCTGTGAGTCGCGAAAAGGAGCAGGAGTGCAGAGACGCAGGTAAGTACATCAAGATATTGCTCGAGAAGGACATCAAGCCTTCGGATATCATGACACGAAAAGCCTTTGAAAATGCGTTGCGCTTAATCATCGTACTCGGCGGAAGTACCAATGCGGTTTTGCATTTTATCGCTATGGGTAAAAGCGTCGGCGTGGAAATTACGCAGGACGATTTCCAGGCAATGAGCGATTGCACCCCAGTTCTTGCCGACTTTAAACCGAGCGGCCGCTTCCTTATGCAGGATTTGCATCAGTACGGGGGCATGCCTGCGGTGATGAAGTACCTACTTCGCAATAACCTTCTTCACGGCGATTGCCTCACCGTTACGGGGCAAACTCTTGAGGAAAACTTGGCGGAAATCACTGCGATAGACCAAATAGAGCAGCAAATTATTCGTACACTCGAAAATCCGCTCAAACCTACCGGTCATCTGCAAATCCTCTATGGCAACTTGGCAGAAAAAGGGAGTGTTGCAAAAATTTCGGGAAAAGAAGGAGAAAAATTTGAAGGGCCAGCGCGCGTGTTTGACGGGGAAAAACATTTGGTTGCAGGTTTGGCTGCTGGCAAAGTACAGCCGGGTGACGTGGTGGTGATCAAAAACGAAGGCCCAAAAGGCGCGCCGGGTATGCCGGAAATGCTCAAACCCACCTCCGCTATCATCGGTGCGGGGCTTGGCAGTCAGGTCGCGCTCATCACCGATGGGCGTTTCAGCGGCGGCACCCATGGCTTTGTCGTTGGCCACATTACCCCTGAAGCCTACGACGGAGGTTTAATCGGCCTGGTTGAAGATGGGGATATCATTGTGATCGATGTCGCAAACAATGCGATAAACCTCAAGGTGCCCATCGAAACGATAACGCAAAGACGCGCAAACTGGGTGCAGCCCAAGTTGAAAGTCAGCAGAGGGGTGCTTTATAAATATGCAAAATCGGTCAGCGATGCTTCCAAAGGGTGCGTCACCGACGAAGATTGATAGGATTCAAAAAATTTAACAAAAAGTGCGAATGGAAACACTGGAATTGATTTCAACTACCAAGCTAAGCGGCTCCCGAGCAGTTTTGGAAGCCTTGCTTGCAGAGAATACGGACACTGTTTTTGGCTATCCCGGTGGCGCGATTATGCCGATTTATGATGCGCTTTATGATTATAACGACAAAATCAAGCACATCCTCGTGCGTCATGAACAAGGGGGGATTCACGCAGCCCAAGGCTACGCGCGAACTTCAGGGCGCGTCGGCGTCGTTTTTGCAACAAGCGGACCGGGAGCCACAAATCTGGTCACAGGTTTGGCCGATGCTATGATTGACAGCAATCCTATTGTCTGCATCACTGGCCAGGTGTTTTCCCATCTGTTGGGAACGGACGCCTTTCAGGAAACGGATGTAATCAATATCACTGCCCCGGTAACCAAATGGAATTACCAGGTGACCCACGCGAGCGAAATTCCTCAGGCGCTTGCAAAAGCTTTTTATATCGCTAAATCTGGGAGACCAGGTCCTGTCCTGATCGATATTACCAAGGATGCCCAGCTCCAAGAGTTCGCTTACCCTGGCTATACGCCGTGCCAATACATTCGTAGTTACAGGCCCGCACCAATTGTACGCCGGGAATACGTTGAGAAAGCAGCTGAAATCATCAATGCCGCAAAAAAACCCTTTGTACTTTTTGGACAAGGAATTTTGCTCGGTCATGCGGAAGCCGAATTCAGAGCTTTTATCGAAAAGACCGGAATTCCCGCTGCCTGCACGGTTATGGGTCTAAGTGCCTTGGAGACAAGTCACCCCTTACACGTGGGAATGCTAGGCATGCACGGCAATTACGCGCCGAATGTACTCACCAATAGCTGCGATGTGCTGATCGCAATCGGGATGAGATTTGATGACAGGGTCACCGGGCGCCTGGACAAATATGCAAAACAGGCCAAGGTCATCCATCTGGACATAGATCCGGCTGAAATAGACAAAAACATCAAGACTGAGGTCGCAGTCTGGGGAGATTGCAAACAGACTTTACCTTTGCTGACGGAACTCGTAGAGGAAAAAACGCACGAGACCTGGCACGCCGAATTTAAGCGGCTTGCCACGGAGGAAGTTTCCGAAGTAATCCAGGATGAACTCTTTCCGACCAGCGAAAAAATGACTATGGGTGAGGTCATCCAGCAGTTGAACGAGATCACCGGCGGCGACGCGATCATCGTCACCGACGTCGGCCAACATCAAATGGTAGCATGTCGCTATGCCCGGTTCAATCAGAGCAAAAGCAATGTTACTTCTGGCGGTTTGGGCACCATGGGATTCGGGCTTCCCGCTGCGATCGGTGCCTGGTATGGCGCGCCGCACAGGGACGTCATCGCGATCATCGGAGATGGAGGGATTCAGATGACCATCCAGGAGCTGGGAACCATCATGCAATTCGGTGCAAAAGTTAAGATTCTTATCTTGAACAACGAATTTCTGGGCATGGTCCGCCAATGGCAGCAACTTTTCCATGATAAAAGATACTCTTTTGTAAATATTACCAGCCCAGACTTCGTAACTGTAGCGAAGGGCTATGGCATTGAAGGAAATTCGATTTGTCAGCGGGAGGAACTCCGCAGCGCATTAGAACGCATGATTGCGCATCCCGAAGCATATCTTCTAGAAGTAATGGTCGGAAAGGAAAACAACGTATTCCCTATGGTCCCCCAAGGGTGTAGTGTTTCGGAAATTAGGCTTAAATAATTATCACAATGGACAAACAAGAATTTACCATTACCGCCTACACTGAAAATTCCATTGGAATAATCGGACGGTTAGCAACAATTTTTTCTCGGCGTAAAATAAATATTGAAAGTCTGAACACCTCACCGTCAGAGGTAGAAGGAATCCATCGTTTTACGATCTTGATTCAAGAATCCGAAGAAGTGGCGCGCAAACTCTGCACACAAATCGAAAAACAAGTGGAGGTGTTGAAAGCATATTACAATACAAACGATGAAGTAATTTGGCAGGAACAGGCGCTCTATAAGGTTCCGACAGAAGTAGTTACCGAAAAAGCACCCGTAGAGCGTCTGCTGCGCCAGTTCGGCGCGAGTGCAGTCGTTATACGCAACGATTATACAGTCTTTGAGACGGCGGGGCACAGGGAGGACATTGACGCATTGACCGCAGCTCTGACCGAGTATAATCTTATCGAATTTGTACGCAGCGGCCGGATTGCGATAATCAAGGAAAGCGAAGGCTTCCATAAAAAGCTCATGCAATTTGAGGCTCAGGGGCGCTCTTCAAATTTAGTCGAAGACCAGCTAACAGGACAACTATGATAGACATCATTCTTGCAAACATTTATCAAGGACGGAAAGTGTTTTCAGCGTTGCTAGAAGACTTGAATTCCGCAGAACTAAACAAAATTCCCCAAGGTTTCAACAACAATATTGCCTGGAATTTCGGACATATTGCCGTGACTACTCTGGCGCTTTGCTATCAGCGAACAGGAGTGAATCCCGGAATAATCATTCCTTTGCAGGCGAACTATGGAAAAGGCACCCGGCCCACCTACTTTATCGAGAACGATGAGTTGCAGCTGCTGACGGATTTGGCATTCTCAAGTATAGACCAAATTGCATCGGATTTGAAGCAGGGTAAATTTGAAAAAATCACGTCCTTTTCCACTTCGACCTACGGTCTGGAACTAAAAAGCATAGAAGATGTCCTGACAACCTGCTTGATGCATGACAATCTTCATCTGGGCTACGCAATGGCGCAAAAAAGAAAATTAACATAAAAAAAAACAGATAGAATTAAAATGGCAAAAATCAATTTTGGCGGTACGGTAGAAAACGTCGTCACGCGCGAGGAATTCCCTCTAAAAAAAGCACAAGAGGTTCTTAAGGATGAAACTGTCGCAGTCATCGGATATGGTGTTCAAGGTCCGGGTCAGGCGCTGAATCAGAAGGACAACGGAATCAATGTGATTGTCGGTCAGCGCAAGAATTCTAAATCTTGGGATAAAGCTGTTGCCGACGGTTGGGTGCCAGGCGAAACCTTGTTCGAAATCGAAGAGGCTCTTGAAAAAGGCACAATAATATGCTATTTGCTAAGCGACGCAGCACAGATCCAATTGTGGCCAACGGTAGAAAAACACTTGACCAAGGGCAAGGCGTTATACTTCTCGCATGGCTTTGGTATCACATTCAACGAACAGACCAACATTACTCCGCCAGCGGATGTCGACGTATTCTTGGTTGCACCCAAGGGTTCCGGCACCTCTTTAAGAAGACTCTTTCTGGAAGGACGCGGATTGAATTCGAGTTTTGCTATCTATCAGGATGCTACAGGCAAGGCCAGAGATAGGGTGATCGCCCTGGGTATTGCCGTAGGAAGCGGGTATCTCTTCGAAACCGACTTCCGAAAAGAAGTTTTTTCGGATCTGACTGGTGAAAGAGGCACGCTGATGGGTGCTATCCAAGGAATTTTTGCCGCCCAATACCAGGTGCTGCGCGACAATGGACACTCGCCGTCTGAGGCTTTTAACGAAACGGTCGAAGAACTCACCCAGTCCCTGATGCCTTTGGTCGCTGAAAACGGGATGGACTGGATGTATGCCAACTGCTCCACAACTGCCCAGCGAGGCGCCCTGGATTGGTGGACGAAGTTTCGCGATGCGACCGCCCCTGTCTTTAAAGAATTGTACGAAAGTGTGGCCAGCGGAAAGGAGTCCCAGAAGTCAATTGACAGTAACAGCCAGGAGGATTATCGCGAAAAACTTGAAGCGGAACTCGCCGAACTACGCGAAAGCGAAATGTGGAAGGCGGGAGCGGCTGTTCGGAGCCTTCGGCCAGAAAATCAATAAGCTACCAAGCCTGCACGCATTCTCGTCCAGGCTTTTTTTTATCCTAAAATTTGAAAATAATTCCTTAACTTTGTAGAGGAGGCGGACACCTATGCCGTCTCCGTCAACAGGAAATTGGAATAAAGAATATGGGAAAGACATTATTTGATAAAGTTTGGGATGCTCACGTGGTTAGCCGCAAAGAGGGATTTCCTGAAATTTTATATATAGATACGCATTACATACACGAGGTGACCAGCCCTCAGGCATTTGACGGATTGCGCAAAAGGGGAATTCCTGTGTTCAGGCCCCAGCAAACCGTTGCGACGGCCGATCATAACGTTCCGACCATCAACCAGCATCTCCCTATCAAGGAAGAGCTTTCCAGGTATCAGGTCGATATGCTTACCAAAAACTGCAAGGAATTCGGGGTAGAACTTTATGGGCTGGGACATCCCTTTCAGGGAATTGTCCACGTCATCGGACCGGAACTAGGGATAACGCTTCCAGGCGGCACTTATGTTTGCGGCGATAGCCATACCTCTACGCACGGTGCGTTCGGCGCAATCGCCTTCGGGATTGGGACTTCTCAGGTTGAGCAGGTTCTCGCTACGCAGTGCCTGCTTCAAAATAAGCCCAAGCGTATGAAAATTGAAGTCAATGGAGCTCTTCAAAAGGGAGTTGGTGCCAAAGACATCATTCTCTATATTATCTCGAAAATTTCAGCTGCGGGCGGAACAGGCTATTTTGTCGAATATGCCGGCGACACCATTCGCTCATTGAGTATGGAAGGTCGTATGACCATTTGCAATATGAGTATAGAAATGGGTGCACGAGGCGGGTTGATCGCACCGGATCAGACCACTTTTGATTATGTCAAAGGCCGGGAATTCGCGCCCAAAGGCGAAGACTGGGATAAAGCAATGGCCTGGTGGGAGACTTTGTACTCTGATGAGGATGCCGAATTTGACAAGGTGCTGAACTTCGATGCTGCGGATATTGAACCAATGGTTACCTACGGTACGAATCCCGGCATGGGAATGGGCGTAAGCGAGGACATTCCGCGAGTGGATCAAATTGAGGAAAGCGAACAGCGTTCTTATAAGAAAGCGCTTGAATATATGGGTTTGCAAGATGGTAGCCCCATACTCGGGCATCACGTGGATTATGTGTTTATCGGAAGCTGTACAAATAGTAGAATTGAAGATTTGAGAGAGGTAGCTGCATTTGTTTCTGGCAAGCAAAAGGCGGAGCATGTAACAGCGTGGATAGTCCCGGGTTCCAAGCAGGTGGAAAAACAGGCAAAAGAAGAAGGTTTGGACAAAATCTTTGAATCTGCTGGATTTTTCCTGAGAGAACCGGGTTGCAGCGCATGCCTGGGCATGAACGAAGACAAAATACCCGCAGGAAAATACTGTATATCTACCTCAAACAGGAATTTCGAAGGCCGCCAAGGACCAAATTCGCGCACTTTCCTGGCTAGCCCCCTAATGGCTGCCGCAGCCGCGGTCACTGGCAAGGTTACAGATATACGCGCACTATTGACGGAAGACGAACTGTTAGCAAACTGATTATGGCAACAAAAATTTTTAAAAATATAATTTCCTCATTAGTTCCGATCCGTTCAGAAAACGTGGATACGGATCAAATCATACCGGCACGTTTCCTCAAAGCGACCACACGGGAGGGCTTTGGCGAAAATCTATTCCGGGATTGGCGTTATGACTCTGAAAATCAACCAATCGAGGGCTTTCCGCTCAACGACCCGTCCTATCAGGGCAAAATCCTGGTTGCAGGTAAGAATTTTGGCTGCGGAAGTAGTCGTGAACACGCTGCTTGGGCCTTGGTAGATTATGGCTTTGATGTCGTAATCAGCAGCTTCTTCGCCGATATTTTCAAGGGAAATGCCCTAAATAATGGATTGTTGCCTGTCCAGGTGAGTGAGAATTTTCTACAGGAAATTTTCAGAGAAATCGAAAAGGACCCTGGTGTAAAGATGAAGGTGGATCTGGAAGCCCAGCTTATCCGTCTGGAAAGCACAGGCCGAGAAGAGTCCTTTGAAATCAATGCCTATAAAAAAGCTTGTTTATTGAACGGTTACGATGATATCGACTATATACTCAGCAAGATGGATGAAGTAGAACACTATGAGCGGGAATTAAGACCATTTTAGTATGAAAAAGAAGATATTGATTATTTCTGGTGATGGCATAGGACAGGAAGTTACCCTGTGGGGAAAAGCTGTGTTAGAGACAGTTGCCAAGCATGGAGGCTATGAGTTTGAGTTTGACGAAGGAATAATGGGGCACGCTGCGATCGAAGCTACGGGCACCCCCCTACCGGATGAAACTCTGGAAAAAGCCAAAGCAAGTGACGCTATCCTGTTCGGAGCTATCGGTCACGAAAAATACGACAATGATCCCACGGCTAAGGTTCGTCCCGAGCAAGGATTGTTGAAAATTCGCAAGGAACTTGGATTGTATGCCAATTTGCGGCCAATTCTCCTTTTCGACGAACTTTTGGGAGCCTCGAGCCTTAAACCAGAAGTGCTGAAAGGAACTGACATTTTATTTTTCAGAGAATTGACCGGCGATGTATATTTTGGAGAGAAAAACCGTTCGGAGGACAATAATTTTGCTTCCGATCTGATGAATTACCATCGTTACGAGGTAGAAAGGATTGCCGAAAGAGCGTTTGAGGCCGCACGAAACAGGAGCAAACGATTGTGTTCTGTAGACAAGGCCAACGTTTTGGAAACATCCAGATTGTGGCGTGAGGTCGTGCAGGAGACGGCAAAAAGATACCCGGATGTACAGACAGAACATATGTTTATAGATAATGCGGCAATGCAACTCGTGAAAAATCCGAGAAAATTTGACGTGGTACTTACCGCCAATTTGTTCGGAGATATCCTCACCGATGAAGCCTCTCAGATAGCAGGTTCAATGGGCATGCTCGCCTCCGCTGCTATTGGTGACGGAACTGGCTTTTTTGAGCCCATACACGGTTCGGCTCACGATATTGCAGGGAAAAACATTGCCAATCCCCTCGCCTCGATTTTATCGGCAGGGCTGATGCTAGAGATTTCATTCGGGCTGACTGAAGCAGCTGCAGCGGTCAATGCCGCGGTAGACAAAACTTTGAAGGCGGGTTGGAGAACGAGCGATATTGCAGATACGGCAACTCCTGCAGAAAAGACGCTAGGCACCGCTGAAATGGGGCAAAAGGTCGTCGGCTTTTTGACAGCGCTCTTGTCCGATGGCGATTTGGTGGAAGGAAAAAAGCAAGCGATGACGAATTTACCCTTATAATACCTTAAATTATGTTACACGATCCCAATCATCTATATATTTTCGACACGACTCTCCGGGATGGAGAGCAGGTGCCGGGCTGTCAATTGTCGACTCCAGAAAAAGTAGAAATCGCGAAAGACCTAGAGAAACTCGGCGTTGACGTCATAGAGGCAGGATTTCCGGTATCAAGCCCAGGTGATTTCCAAAGCGTTGTAGAGCTGTCCAAAGCAGTGAATGACGTGATAATATGCGCACTAACCCGAGCGAACAGAAACGACATCGAGGTAGCTGCGGACGCATTAAAATTTGCAAAGAGACCCCGGATACATACCGGCATCGGCGCTTCCGACACGCATATTCAGTATAAATTCAATAGCAATAGGGAGGAAATCCTGGAAAGAGCGGTAGAAGCCGTAAAATACGCGAAATCCTTTGTCGAAGACGTTGAATTTTACGCAGAAGACGCCGGTCGGGCCGACATTGAGTACCTGGCTAAAATGATAGAAGCCGTCATTGCCGCGGGCGCGACAGTCGTAAACATTCCGGACACCAACGGCTATTGTTTACCCGACCAGTACGGAGCTAAAATTCGCTTCCTAAAGGAAAATGTAAAGAATATTGATCAGGCTATAATTTCGGCACACTGCCACAATGACCTCGGGTTAGCGACTGCAAACTCTATTGCGGCCATCCAAAACGGAGCCCGGCAGATTGAATGTACCATCAATGGTATTGGCGAGAGGGCTGGAAATACGTCATTAGAGGAGGTTGCCATGATTCTCAAGGTGCATAGAACTAGCCTGTTTGATCTTTCAACAAACATAGACAGCAAGGGGTTCACAGCGATCAGCCGGAAGGTGAGCGAGATGATGAACATGCCTGTGCAGCCCAACAAAGCTATTGTTGGCCGAAACGCATTTGCCCACAGCTCAGGCATCCATCAGGATGGTTTTTTGAAACACAGGGAAAATTACGAGATTATCAACCCTGAAGATGTAGGCTTGGACGAAGCGGGTATAATTCTTACCGCAAGAAGCGGTCGCCATGCTTTGAAGCATCACTTGGAAAGACTGGGCTATAGGCTCGACAAAGAAGGTCTGAACGAGGTCTACACCGAATTTCTGATCCTGGCCGACGGCAATAAGAATATACAAGACGAAGATTTGCGTCAGCTGATCAAAAAACTGGTTTAGAGCGGATGGACATACCTACATTGGTCCGCAAACCGGATGCTGAAGCCGCACAGAAACGGATTTCACAAGTGGTTCGCCGGACTCCCCTGCAATACAACCACCACCTATCTGAAAAGCATCAGGCGGAAATCTATTTGAAACGGGAGGATTTGCAGGTTGTGCGTTCTTACAAACTCAGGGGAGCGTTCAACAAAATTAGCAGTCTTTCCCACGATGAACGGCTCAAGGGGGTTGTGTGCGCCAGTGCGGGCAACCACGCCCAGGGAGTTGCATTCTCCTGCAAGAAACTCGGGATCAAAGGAGTGATTTTCATGCCGGCGCCGACGCCAAAGCAAAAAATTTCGCAGACGGAGATGTTTGGTAACGGGATGGTAGAAATCATTTTGACTGGCGACACCTTCGACGACTGCCAGCGTGCAGCCCTCGACTACTCCAGCGCCCATCACATGAACTTTATTCCGCCGTTCGATGATCTGGATATCATTGAGGGACAAGCGACTGTTGGCGTCGAGATCTGGGAAGACCTTCCGGATGCGGACATTGTCATCGTTCCCGTCGGCGGTGGAGGCTTGGCAGCAGGAACGGGTTATTATCTCAAGCAAAAAAATCCTGAGATCCGGGTCTACGGAGTAGAACCTGCAGGAGCGGGGAGTCTGAAAGCCGCTCTGGCGGCAGGCCAACCGGTAACGCTGGAGAAAGTTGATAAATTTGTCGACGGAGCCGCCGTCGCCCGAATCGGAAATATCAATTTTGACTTTTGCCAAGCCGTCGTTGACGATGTAAAACTCATCCCCGAAGGCCAGGTGTGCACCAGCATTTTAGAATTATACAATAAAGATGCGATCGTCGTAGAACCGGCGGGCGCTCTGTCAATAGCTTCTCTGGCCTTGTATTCTGAGGAAATCAAGGGAAAAAAGGTAGTTTGTGTTATCAGCGGAGGCAATAATGACATTGATCGCATGAGCGAGATCAAAGAGAAGTCCCTTCTCCACGAAGGGCTGAAACATTACTTCATTGTCCGCTTTCCACAGAGGCCGGGTGCACTTAAGAATTTTGTAAACGAAGTTCTTGGCCCCCAAGACGATATCACACGTTTTGAATTTATCAAAAAAACAGAACGAGAGCGGGGACCGGCACTTGTGGGCATAGAGCTCAAGGAAGCGGGAGACTACGAAGCTTTGCTTCAGCGTATGACCGTAAACAATTTTGATTTTATTACAGTCAATACCGACCAAACCCTATTCGAATATCTGATCTAGGAGCCCCCAATCGACGACTTGTGGATAAATTCCACATCTGTTGATAACAATTCCTACCTCTCCTGAATAAAAAAACGCATATTTGTTTTGAAACGTTTCAGAGGACGTTCATTCAAATGCCGAGGCTACCGCCTGGGCAAAAGGAAGGGATTCTCAAATTGTTGAACATTTAAAATATTGAACCATGACTAGGATTATCAAATTCGAAAAAAACGATTGTGCGCCTTGCAACCAAGTATCTGATTATTTAGACAGTAAAGGAATCAGTTACGAAACTGTAAACCCATTCGACACACCGGAGATGGCTGTCCGATACAAGGTTCGAACTGTACCGACGGTCATCGTCCTCGATCAGGAAGAGGAGACAAAGAGAATTATCGGCTTTAAACCCGACGAACTATCCACTCTGGCCGCCCACTGAAAAAGGGGAAGGAACATGGAAAGAATTTATTACGATAGCAGAACAGGAAATGTGGACCGGTTTGTCAAGAAAATCAAAGAACAGACCGGCTGGGAAGTGATAAAAATCGATCCTGCGCAAGAGATTCACGAAAAAGGGCACTTGATCACATTTACAACAAGATTTGGAGAACTCCCTGAGGCTACCAGATTATTTTTACAGCAAGCTGCGCCTTATCTGCAATCGGTTTCCTCGAGTGGCAATCGCAACTGGGGTCGCAATTTCGGCATTGCGGCCGACAAAATATCGGCCGAATTTGGCTTGCCCATAGGCATCAAGTTCGAATTATCTGGGACATCAGAAGATGTACAGGCATTTATCAATTTTATAGAAAACAAACACTATGATAAAGAACCAAATAGCAAAAAACTGGATATTGCTTAACAACGAAATCATGGTCAAACATGAGGACGAGTTTAGCCTACATAAGGACAAGGAAGCGGTGCGTTCCTACTTTTTGGATTATGTAAATAAAAACACTGTTTTCTTTTATACACTGAAAGAGAAGATAGACTACCTGATAGAAAATGAGTACTATATCAACTTCTATCAATGGTATACCTTTGAGGAAATGAAAGAAGTTTACGACTTTGTTTTCTCCAAAAAATTCCGTTTTCCGTCGTTCATGAGTGCATTCAAATTTTTCCAAAGCTATGCGTTGCGCGACGACTCCGGCGAAAAATTTCTTGAAAGGTACGAAGACAGAATCGTCGCTGTAGCCCTGTTTTTGGGTCGCGACGACAAGAAAGCATTGGAATATGCAGAGATCATGATCAATCAGGAGTACCAGCCTGCAACGCCGACCTTCCTCAACGCGGGCAAAAAACGCTCCGGAGAGCTGGTCTCGTGTTTCCTGGATGAAATCGGCGACAACCTCAACGGGATTGGCTATGCAGTGGACTCAGCCATGAAACTCTCATCTATAGGCGGCGGAGTTGCCTTCAATATTTCAAAAATTCGCGCACGGGGAGAAGCCATCAAAGGCGTAGAAGGTCGGGCCGGAGGAGTTCTTCCCATCATGAAAATTTTGGAAGACACCTTTTCCTATGCCAACCAACTGGGACAGCGACCAGGGGCGGGGGCGGTTTACCTAAACATCTTCCACTCAGACGTAGAGGAATTCCTGGACTGTAAGAAGATCAACGTAGACGAGAAAGTTCGTATCAAATCCCTTTCCATAGGTATTATCGTGCCTGACAAATTCATGGAATTGGCAGAAAAAGACGAACCTGCCTACCTTATACAGCCGCACACGGTGATGCAAGAGTATGGGCAGTATCTTGATGAGATGGATATGGACGAAATGTACGACGAGCTTATCTCCAATCCAAACATCAAGAAAAAGAAAATCAATGCGCGCCATCTTTTGGTGAAAATCGCACAAACTCAAAAGGAGAGCGGCTATCCGTATATTTTCTACAAGGACAATGCAAACAGGCAACATGCGCTCAATGGACTAGGCAAGGTCAAGTTCTCGAACCTTTGCACGGAGATTATGCAGATTTCCAACGTATCGGACATCAATATTTACGGACAGGAAGACACCATCCGCTATGGAATTTCCTGCAACCTGGGTTCGCTCAACATCGCTACGGTGATGGACAACAAGCGCATCAAAGAGTCTGTAAAAACAGCGATCCGCAGCCTTACCGTTGTTTCCGATGTGAGCGACATTGCGATGGTTCCTTCCATACAAAAGGCCAACCGCGAATTGCACAGTGTGGGATTGGGTGCGATGAACCTACACGGATTCCTCGCCAAAAACTTCATCATGTACGAAAGCGAGGAGGCCATGGATTTTGCCAATGTCTTCTTTATGATGGTAAACTTCTACTCCATTCAAGCATCCATGGAGATTGCAAGAGACAGAAAGAAAACCTTCGTCGGCTTTGAAAAATCCGCCTACGCCGACGGCTCCTACTTCGATAAGTACGTTACCAAGGAATATTATCCAACAACAATCAAAGGAGCGGAGCTTTTCGACGGTATAGAGATTCCGACCAAAGAAGACTGGAAGGAACTGAAAGCGCAGGTTATGGAGCACGGTGTGTACCACGCTTACCGTTTGGCCATTGCCCCGAACCAGTCCACATCCTACATCATGAACGCAACTGCGTCCGTTATGCCGATCGTGGACGTCATCGAGGTCCGAGAATACGGCGACAGTACCACCTATTACCCCATGCCTTACCTGACCAATGAAAATTATTTCTATTACAAATCAGCGTACGACATGGATCAAATGAAAGTTCTGCGCCTGGTTTCCGTGATTCAGCGGCATATTGATCAGGGCGTATCAACGATCTTGCATACCAATTCCAAAGATTCGACCCGGGACTTGGCAAGATATTACATTTACGGCCACAAAGTTGGCCTGAAATCCCTCTACTATACGCGTACCCGCAAATCCACCATTGACGAATGTGTGTCTTGCTCTGCCTAGTCAGAACGTGAAATAAGTAAGGGTTTATCAAGTATTACCATGGAAAAAAAAGCAAACAAAAAATATAACGCAGTCAACTGGAACGTGCCGGACAACGACTACGCACTGATGTTTTGGGAACAGAACATCAGGCAATTCTGGATCGACACGGAGTACATCCCTTCAAAGGATATCGATAGTTGGAAATCTCTTTCCCCCGAAATGCGCGACTGCTACAAAAAAGCACTTGGGGGCTTGACTTTGTTGGATACGCTGCAAAGTCACACGGGAATGCCTATGATCATCGATCATGTGGACTCCCTGCAAAACAAAGCCGTACTCTCCTACATGTGTATGATGGAAGCAATTCATGCTAAGTCGTACTCCACGATCTTTACGACCGTCGCTTCCGGGCAGGAAATAGAATACATTTTTGACTGGGTTCAGGAAAATAAGTATCTTCAGTTCAAAGCTGCCGCCATCGACAAGCATTACCGCAAACTGGAAAATAAAGACATCGGTAAAGAAGATCTGTTTTTGGGGATGGCAGCCTCGGTTTTCCTGGAGTCATTCCTATTCTACAGCGGCTTTTTCATGCCTTTGTGGCTATGCGGACAAGGCGCTATGGTAGCGAGTGCGGACATTATCAAAAAAATCGTCGCTGACGAATCTATACATGGTGTGTTCGTCGGACTTTTAGCTCAGGAGGTTTTCGCCAAACTACCTAATCCGGAGCAAACCAAAGAGAAAATGTATACCTTGCTCAACGATCTTTACGAAAACGAGCTCAAATACACCGAGGAAATCTACACTGAGGTAGGTCTGACCGCTGAAGTAAAGGAATATGTACGGTACAATGCAAATAAAGCCTTGATGAATCTGGGTTTTGAACCCTTGTTTGAGGTCAAAAATGTAAATCCGATCGTTTTAAATGGCCTTAACCTGGAAACAACCCAGCACGACTTCTTCTCCAAGAAATCCACTAACTACGAAAAGTCCATGGAAATCGTCCATCTTCGCAATGAAGATTTCATGATGGATACCGAGATCGTGGTGTAGTTAGGTTTTGATGAAAGTTTTCAATGCCCGAACTAAAAAAATCAAGCTCGGGCATTGTTTCATTTAAAGACTACTATTATAATGTCAAGGGCGTATTGAAGTTTACCAATCAGCTCGGTTTTTCTGAAATTTGCATAAAAGCACAAAGGTTGTACAATAATTTAGGGCGCCAGGCTAAATTTACACCAGCACTTTCAACTCTTCCAAAACCTCACCGAGATTGGAAAAATGATTGGTTGCTGGCAACGAGGTTCTCATTTTCTGTTGACTCTGTACTGCGAAACAAGGAATTCCAGCAGCTTGCGCAGACATAGTCCCTGGGAGAGAATCCTCAAGGACCAGGCAGTCCTCTTTCGCCAATCCCATGCGCTCAAGAGCCACCAAATAAGGTTCGGCCGCAGGTTTCGGATGAGTGACATCCTCGCGGGTGACCAGCGTTTCAAAATAATGCCTGATTGCCAGATGATGCAAATTGCTCTCAGTGATCTCCAGATGACTCGATGTCACAACCGCCATACGGATATCCTGCTCATGCAAAAAGGCCAGAATTTCCTTCACACCCGGCATCAATCCTGCCCTACCGTGCTTGTATTGTGCAGCAACCGAAAGACTGATTCGCTGATAAAAGTCCGACTCTTCAGCAGAAAGCGAAAAATGTTCTTTAAAATAGGCATAAACCTGAGGCACAGTCCGGCCGGACATCGTCGCCAGCCACTCACTTTGGTCCATTGAAATACCATAGTGATCAAGTACGCTGACCCACGCACCATAATAAAAAACCTCGGAATCTATCAGTGTCCCGTCCATGTCAAATAGTACTGCTTTCATAGAGAGATTATACAATATTTCTTATATTTACAGTAATATACGAAAAAAATAATGAAAATCATAGCGGTAGGCAGAAATTATAGCGAACACGCCAAAGAATTGAACAATCCGGTGCCGGAACAGCCGGTGATTTTTCTAAAACCTGATACAGCAGTGCTGAAAGACGGTCGGGATTTTTATTACCCTGAATTTTCCCAAGATATTCACCATGAAATCGAAGTGGCGCTCCGGATATGCAAAGAAGGAAAACATGTGTCAGCCAAATTTGCGTCAGACTATTTCGATGCTGTTGGCCTTGGAATTGATTTTACCGCACGAGATATACAGCAGAAACATAAGGAGAAGGGCTTGCCCTGGGAATTGGCCAAAGCGTTTGACGGTTCTGCGCCTATCAGTGATTGGGTAGCTAAAGATCAGATCGTGGACCTTTACGACATGGATTTCCGCCTTGAAAAAAACGGACAAATCGTGCAACAGGGAAATACCGCCGACCTTCTGTTTTCCTTCGAAGAACTTTTGGTTTTTGTGAGTAAGTACATCACGCTGAAAAAGGGAGATATTGTGCTAACCGGGACTCCGGCCGGCGTGGGGCCAGTCCAGATCGGCGATCACCTCACAGGCTTTTTAGGCGAAAGCAAGTTATTGGATTTAAAAGTGAAATAAGGAAGATACGCAAGATGGTGAGAAAAGCAAGTTATGTGAAGAATTTACTACTATTTTTGATCACGTTTACAGCATGCAGCGGGCTGGCGACTGCGCAGCGGATACCCGCTCCAGGGCCCGTAATCAAGACCAGAGAATACCCACAAAACTATTTCCGCAACCCGCTGAACATCCCGCCCCAGGCGTCGGGAACATTCGGCGAGCTCCGCTCGACCCATTTTCACGCGGGCGACGACTATAGAACTCAGCAACGTATTGGTCTTCCGCTGTTTGCGGTAGCAGACGGTTACGTATCACGCCTCCGAGTACAGGCCGGAGGCGGTGGCTTATCGGCATACATTGATCATCCAAACGGCTTCACGTCGGTCTACCTGCACATGGAAGATTTTGCACCCGACCTGGCCAAATTGGTCAAACAAAAACAATACGAAGATCAACAATTCGCCGTAGATGTTAAAGTTCTTCCTGGCCTTATTAGCCTCAAGAAAGGGGATCAAATCGGCAGTGCCGGCAACACCGGAAGTTCCCAGGGACCGCATCTGCATTTTGAAATCCGGGAGACCGCTACACAGAATCCATTGAATCCTCAGCTTTTTGGTTTGCATTTTCCGGACAAACTACCTCCTGTGATCAACGGCCTTATTCTTTACGATTTAGGTGGGGAACCGTTCACGGAGAATACTCCCAGGCGTATTTTGAAGGTAAAAAATCAGGCCGCCGGTCACTATCAGGTCGATCCGAGTAGCCCTCTCTCAGTCAATGGTCGAACCGGAATCGCTATCAATACCATAGACAAGCACAGCGGCACTTCGTTCAGTCATGGCGTGTACTCCATAGAAGTTTTTCTCGATGAAAAGCCACTGAGTACCGTAGTTTTCGAATCACTGGATTTCTCTTCGTCGCGAGCCATTCATTCCTATGTCGACTACCCCCATTACCGCCGAACCAATCAACGGTTCCAAAAGACGTTTAAAGACCCGAACAACCCCATCAACATCTTTCATTTGTTGGAAAAGGATGGAACATTTGACCTCGTTGAGGGACAATCTGCCTTGATGACCATCAGGGTGCGGGATGTCCACGGCAATACTAGCGTGGTCACTGTCCCCATAGTTCACGATCCCAACTATGTACCGGACAGGAAATTCACGCCTGGGACTGCGATATTCCGCTACAATCAGGAAAATAAATTTAGCAGTGAAAACCTTTCGCTGGTCATGCCGGAAAATGCGCTTTACGACAACATCTACTTTCAGTACAGGCAGGGAACCAAGCCTGAAGGAGGCTATTCCTTGCTTCAATACGTGCACAACGATCTTACTCCGCTCTTTCATGCCTATGAGCTGAAAATTCGGCCCGATGACACTTTGCCACCGCATCTCCGCAACAAGGCGTTGATCGTCAATGAAAGGCGGAATTCTATAGGCGGATCCTACAGCGAGCAGGACGGGATGGTGACTGCCCGGGCGGGTTCTTTCGGAAATTTTTACGTAAGCGTAGACACAGTTCCACCGCGAATTGAGGCGCTGAATATCAGCAATGGGCGCAATCTCGCGAATGTAGCGACAGTTCGCTTTCGCATAAGTGATAACCTTTCAGGGATAGCCGAATTTAATGGATATATTGACGACAAATGGGTACTAATGGAGTACGATCCGAAGACTCGTTCCCTCTGGCATAGGTTTGAACAAGGTTTAGCGCGGGGTTCACACAGATTTAGACTGGAGGTCAGCGATGGAAAGCAGAACACCAGTGTATTTGAAGCAACGTTTACCCGTTAATAAAAACAAGAATTATGGAATATAAAGTGAATGTCGGTGACAAAGCCCCTCTTTTTACGGGAATTGATCAAAACGGCAATACCGTTTCGCTGAAAGATTTGCTCGGGAAAAAGATCATACTTTACTTTTACCCCAAGGACAGTACCCCTGGATGTACCGCGGAAGCCTGCAATTTTAGGGACAATTACGCTGCACTCGCGGCTGAGGGCTTCGAAGTAATAGGTGTCAGCACGGACTCTGAGGCTTCCCATCAAAAATTCAGCAATAAACACGATCTGCCGTTCACCCTTTTGGCCGATGTGGACAAGAAAATTGTCAATGACTACGGCGTTTGGGTAGAAAAAAACATGTACGGACTCAAATTTTGGGGCACTGCACGCACCACGTTCATCATCGATGAGGAGGGCAAAATCAGCCATGTCATACGTAAAGTGAAAAGCAAAAATGCGGTCGAGCAAATTCGTGACCTCATTAATTAATACTATATTTGCCCCTTATGAGCAAGCAGACAGAGGATTTTTTCAAGAATGTGATTTCCCACGCCAAGGAGTATGGTTTTGTATTTCCTTCAAGTGAAATTTATGACGGCCTGAGCGCAGTCTATGATTATGGGCAGATGGGTGCCGAGCTGAAGAACAATCTCAAGCAATATTGGTGGAAATCCATGGTGCAGATGCACGAAAATATTGTCGGGATCGATTCGGCTATTTTTATGCACCCGAAAATTTGGGAGGCGTCGGGACACGTTGCCGGTTTTAACGACCCGATGATCGACAACAAAGATTCTAAGAAAAGATATCGCGCCGATCAGCTGCTCGAAGCACAGATTGAAAGGTATCAAGCCGATGGCAAAGTTCAGGAAGCTGCGTCGTTGCAGGCTGAGATGGATCAAGCACTCAACGACGATGATCTGGTGCGGGTCAAAGCGCTTATCGAAGAGCATGACATCGTTTGCCCGGTCTCTGGGACTAAAAACTGGACGGACGTTCGGCAATTCAATCTGATGTTTTCCACAAAAATGGGTGCTGCAGCTGAGGATACCGACACAGTATACCTTCGTCCGGAAACTGCCCAAGGGATTTTTGTCAACTATCTCAATGTTCAGAAATCCGGTCGCATGAAAATTCCATTTGGGATTGCACAGATAGGCAAGGCCTTTAGAAACGAAGTTATTGCCCGGCAATTCATCATGAGAATGAGGGAATTTGAGCAAATGGAGCTCCAATTCTTCGTCCGCCCGGGTACAGAACTCGAATGGTACGAAAAATGGAAGGAAAATCGTCTGGCCTGGCACAAAGCTATAGGTGCAGACCCTGAAAAGTACCGCTTTCATGACCATGTAAAACTAGCACATTACGCGAACGCCGCTGTAGATATAGAATTTGAGTTTCCCTTTGGTTTCCGTGAAGTCGAGGGCATCCACTCAAGGACTGATTTTGATCTCGCACAGCATCAGAAATTTTCTGGCAAGAAGCTGCAATATTTCGATCCGGAGATAAACAAAAACTACATTCCGTTTGTCGTTGAAACCTCGGTAGGATTGGACCGCCTCTTCCTGACGGTACTCTGTACAGCGTTTGAGGAGCAGGATCTGAGCACTGCAGATAAGAAAGACAGCCGCTCAGTGATGCACTTCCATCCCACACTGGCACCTGTGAAGGCGGCGGTGTTGCCTTTGACAAAAAAAGACGGTTTGCCTGATAAGGCGAGGGAGATCTTTAGTCGCTTACAAATGGATTACCACGTACAGTACGACGAGAAAGATTCCATCGGAAAGCGCTACAGACGTCAGGACGCCATAGGTACTCCGTTTTGCATTACCGTAGATTATCAAAGTTTGGAGGATAACAGCGTCACTATCCGCCACCGTGACAGCATGGAACAAGAGAGAATGCATATAGATCAAATGTACACCATGGTGTCTGATCGGGTCGGCTGGAAGAATTTATTGCTCAAACAAGGCTAAACGCCAGTCCTTTGAAAGCGTTTTTCGATCGATCGAGGCTCATTCTTGCAGGAATAATTTTTTCTATACTGTGGGCCTCGGCCTCAGCGGTTACAAAAGTCGGTCTCGAATCGGTACAGCCGTTTATGCTCGCGGTCACCCGCTTTGCTGTTGCAGCGGCGCTGATGATTCTGATCAGCCACTTGCTGTTGCAAAAGCCCCTGCCACAGGGAACCAAAATCTGGAAGCAACTTTTTATCTACGGATGCCTCAATGTAGGCCTATACCTGGGTTTGTACGTGCTCGGAATGCAGGAGGTTTCCGCTGGTCTGGGAACGCTGTTCGTAGCAACAAATCCAGTGTTGATAACCCTGATGGGTACGATCTGGTACAAAAAGGGCGTGAACCGGATTACTTGGATCAGTCTGACCCTGTGCTTAGTGGGTCTCGCAGTCGTCTCCTACCCTCTGATCGGAACGAGTCACGCAAGCATGTATGGGTTGGGAATCCTCTTTTTTAGCATGCTTTCCTATTCTGCCGGTGCAATTTACTATGCTAAAAAAGACTGGGGAGGTCTGCATATTCTCACGATCAATGGATGGCAAACGCTCATCGGAGGGGTGGTCTTATTGCCTTTCCTTTTTGCGTTTCACCGACCGGAACTGAATGCCTTCGATCTGCGCTGGTTCGCAAGTATACTTTGGCTGGCAATCCCTGTTTCTATTTTCGCTGTGTTGTTGTGGCTTTATCTTCTGAAAAAGGATCCAGTAAAAGCATCCTTTTGGCTGTTTCTTTGCCCGGTGACCGGTTTCCTTATAGCCTGGGCGTGGCTAAAAGAACCCATTTCATCCTATACTATCGTCGGGCTTGCCTTCGTGATAATTGGACTGTATTTGACCCAAAGCAAAAGAAAAGTTGTGTTAGATCGATGAAATCTCGGAGAGAATGTCTCTGGCAACCAGGGTCTTCGACTTCAGGTCGAAGATTTTTGTTTCACCGTTTTTGCGCAGTAGGGAAATTTTATTGGTATCTCCACCAAAACCGGCACCCTCATCTCGCAAGGAATTCAGGACTATAAAATCAAGGTTCTTCCGCTCCAACTTATCAGCAGCGTTTGCCGCTTCGTTCTCAGTTTCCAATGCGAAACCGATCAGAATTTGGCCTGGTCGCTTTCTTTTGCCCAATTCTGCTAATATATCCTGGGTTTTCTCGAGTCTGATGACAAGGTTATCCGAACTCTTCTTTATCTTCTCCTCCGAAACTGAGGCGGGTGCGTAATCCGCCACCGCCGCCGCCATCACGATGATATCTGCCTCGTGCGCCATTTCAACGCAGGCATCATACATTTGCGCAGCGCTTCGGACGGCCACTGCCGATATCATTGATCTATCGGGCACCGGGATAGAAAGCGGCCCGTGAACCAGAGTCACCCTCGCTCCCGCACCGGCAAGTTCCTCGGCTAGGGCAACGCCCATTTTGCCAGATGAGTGATTTCCAATAAAACGGACGGGATCAATGGCTTCGTAGGTTGGTCCCGCCGTGACCAACACTTTCTTGCCGGAAAAAAAAGCTTGGAGCTTGTCCATTTCCTCCGATCCACTCGAATTCAAGTCCTTATTTGGGAAAAATCTCTCTACATATTGAAGAATCTCCTCAGGCTCGGGGAGACGGCCAGTTCCAACTAGCCCGCTGGCCAATTCGCCCTCTGCTGGAGGAATGATATGGTTACCGTAAGATTTCAGAAGGTCGATATTGCGTTGCGTGCTGGGATGCGCCCACATGTCCAAATCCATCGCCGGGGCGACAATTACGGGGCATCTTGCCGACAGATACACTGCGGCCAACAAATGATCACTCAGCCCTTGTGCTAGCTTTCCCAAAGTGTGGGCGGTCGCCGGTGCAACGAGCATGAGATCTGCCCACATGCCTAATTGGACATGGTTGTTCCAGGAGCCAGTGGTTGCGTCGAAATATTCGATCAGTACTGGCTTGCCGGAAAGGGTCGATAAGGTCAAAGGGGTCACAAAACTCCGAGCATCGGGTGTCATGATGACCTGAACCTCAGCGCCGGCCTTGACCAAGCCACGAACGAGAAGAGCAGCCTTATACGCCGCGATCCCTCCGCACACACCGAGGATGACTTTCATCGTTTTATTCTTCGTTTGCGGGATTCCTGAAGTAAACTTTATCGTTCAGAAACTCGTCTATAGCCACTAAAGAAGGTTTGGGTAAACGCTCGTAATGTTTAGATATCTCAATCTGTTCGCGGTTCTCAAACACTTCTTCGAGATTGTCATTGGTTGTGGCAAACTCCGCCAGCTTCGCGTTCAATTCTTCTTTCAACTCTACAGAAAGCTGATTTGCCCGCTTGGAAATGATGACAATAGATTCATAAAGGTTGTCAGTTGCCCGGTCAATCTCACGTAAATCCCGAGTGACGGTCGAACTTGGGATAGCTAATTTATTTGTTACAGTACTCATTTTCGAAAATTTAATACTCTTTTATTGATCCCCGGATACATTTTGCGCTTCCGCTATACGTTTAGCCCGGGCTTCCTGTTCGGCAATCCTTTGTGCCTGGATCGCCATCTGCGTTTTAGCCTCAGCCATCTTGCGCTCCGAATCACGTTTCAGTTCGTTCGCCTCTTTCAAAAACTGGCTTTCAGGGTAGGATGAAACAAAGCGCTGATATAGATCAATCGCCTCGCCAAATCGCTCTTCCTGCCTGCGCAAAGTGCTATTTGATGCGTACAAATATTGTGCCTTGATGCTCAAAAACTCCATTTCCTCCGCATACTTGGTGTCCGGATAATTTTGGAGCGCATTGTCAAAAGCAATCACTGCCGCACGATAATCATCCATCAACCCCATATCCAGGTACAACCTGGCATTGGAATACACCTTATACTCCAACCTATCCCTCAGTTCCTGTATCAGGTCTGCAGCTTCATCTGCGCGCTCCGAATAAGGGTAAAGGTTGATAAACAGCTGCAGCGACTCAATTGCTCGATGAGTATATTCCTGATCCAGCGAATACTTGGGCGACTCCTGATAATAGCAGTATGCCGCCATAAACCGAGCTTCCTCAGCGCGGGGGCTATTGATATAATTACTGGAGAACTGGCTGAAGTGGTATCTCGCTGTAGAATAATCATACAAGTAATAGTTTGTATACGCGATATAAAACAGCAAATCCTCTGCCTCAGCATGTCCCTGGTAGCGTTGGTTCAGATCGTCGAACAAAACCAGCGCCTTGCTATATTTCTTGTTTTCGTACAAGCGTATAGCCTCCTGATATTTCGCCGCAACATTATTGCTTTCACGAAGCTTTTCAAACTTGCTCTTGCAGCCAACTAACAGGGTAAGTAATAAAATACCGGCAACTCCGGCAATCAAACGTTTATTTAAAAACATGTGACAAAGATAAAGAAAATATCGCACAAGTGCTTCACCTATTTAACAATGTTTAACATTCCACTTGCGAGAGCCAGCTGAAATGACGATCTTTGCTTGAAGGCAACTTAATTTTTTTGCACCATGATTAGTACGAGTTGGTTTTTTTTCATCATTTTTCTAGTTCCGCTTATTGCCTTTTTGCTGTGGTTGATGAAGCAGGACAGGAGGAAGGGAATACTAGGTATCGTCATCATAATCGTCATGGTGGTCGTCGCGCTCATCGTTTCGCTTAAAGCAAGTAAAAACGCGGCCAGCAATTTTGAGATGCGCAAACAGGAAGCACAACCCTAGCTTTCTGAGAAAAACACTATATTTGTTTTATGAATTTCAAGCATAACTTATTTTCGTTTCTGATGCTGTTAATGCCTTTCCTGGCATTATCCCAAAAGAACGACTCGCCGCCACCAAACTGGTTTAACCTTGATTTGCAACGGGATGGTATTTTCGGAGTGAGTACAGAGAAGGCATACGATTTACTTTTAAATGGTAGGACCGCAAAACCTGTTATCGTCGCTGTGATCGACGGTGGTGTCGACACGACGCATGAAGATTTGCTACATGCCCTGTGGATAAATGTATCAGACAGTGCAAAAACGGGGTTCGATGCGGATCAAAATGGCTATGTCAACGATAAGTACGGCTGGAATTTCATTGGAAATCCTAATGGTGAAAACGTTCATTATGATAATTTGGAAGTTACACGGCTGGTGAGGGACCTGGAACCAAAGTATATTTCTATCTTACCTTCCACTCCCATGTCTGCAGAGGAGCGCAGGGAGTTTCAGGCTTATCAAAAGATGGTGACAGACTATACGGCAAAACTGAAAGTCGCCCAGAATGGACAATTGACCTATCATATGCTCATTCGTGCGACCGATAGTATTGTCAGTCGCATGGGGATCGAACAGCCCACCCGAGCTGATTTCCAAAGATACAAAGCCAACGACGATATAGAAAAATTTGCGTTGAGAGTCATCCGCTCAGAACTAAAAAAAGAGCCCGATTTTTCCAAATTTATGGAAGAACTGGCCGAAGCGAGAGAGTATTTTGACAATCAGGTCAAATACCACCTCAACAAGGATTATAGATCGAGACACATTGTTGGCGATGATTATTCCAACAGCGAAGAGAGGTATTACGGCAATGCAGATGTAACTGGGCCGGACGCAGAACATGGGACTCATGTTGCTGGAATTATTGCCGGAAACAGGTACAATGACCTTGGTATAAAAGGGATAGCGGATCAGGTGCAAATCATGGTTTTGCGCACAGTTCCTGACGGGGACGAACGGGATAAGGATGTCGCTAACTCCATATTTTATGCCGTGGAAAATGGTGCCAAGATCATCAACATGAGTTTCGGAAAAGGTTATGCAAGCGATAAAGGGATAGTCGAAAAAGCCATACAATATGCCATGGAAAATGACGTCCTGATTGTACATGCGGCAGGAAACGACTCTGAAGACATTGACATTAAAGCCAACTTCCCCAACAAGTTTTTTGTTGATAGCTTGGGCAATACCAAAGGCATGGCCGATGCATGGATCACCGTGGGTGCAAGCACCTGGGAATTCAATCGGGATTTGGTTGCCACATTCTCCAATTACGGGAAAAATACGGTCGATGTTTTCGCCCCGGGCGCAAAAATACACTCCACTATACCTGGCAACGAATATAAAGCACATAACGGAACCAGTATGGCTGCTCCAGTCGTGTCCGGAATTGCGGCATTATTACGTTCTTATTACCCTGAACTGACGGCCGAACAAACTAAGGAAATCATCATGGAGTCTGTCATTCCAGTCAATAGAAGAGTCAGAATCCGCTCCTCAGATGGACGAAGGAAGTCAGTGCGTTTGCGGGATATATCGGTTTCCGGTGGCGTTGTAAACGCCTACGAGGCTCTACTTCTCGCTGAAAAACGTTTCAAAACGCCTTAACTTATACGATTCTATTAAAGGTGACGTTATTAATTAGAAGGTTTAATCAAAATACTATATATGATAGAAAATTTTACTAATGAAATTTCCGTTGACGATGACCAAGGCCCGTTTTTTTTCGCAGATTTCGCTTGCGAACAGTTAGAAAGCGATGCGTTTTACAGGCAAGTGAAACCAGAGTTGGATGCAATTTTAGAGCGCCCTGGCCAGGAGAGTATCGCTTTTATTATGTACAATTCAAAAAGTACGAGGTAGAGGACGTTTTCATATGCGGAAAGCAGATCGTTATAAAGCGTTTGTAGACTACTTTTCCACACACCAGCCCGAGGCTCAAACTGAATTGTATTATGAAAATCCTTTTCAACTCCTTGTTGCTGTAATCCTCTCTGCACAATGTACCGATAAACGTGTCAACATGGTTACCCCTGCTTTGTTTGCGCGTTTCCCCGACGCACAGGCTCTTGCCGAAAGCACCCAAGATGAAATTTTCGAATACATTAAAAGTATCAGTTATCCAAACAACAAAGCGAAGCACTTGCTTGGCATGGCTCAGATGCTGCTGACCGAATTTAACGGGATTATTCCGAACACAGTTGAGGAACTGCAGAAGCTCCCCGGAGTGGGCCGCAAGACAGCCAATGTCATTGCCTCTGTGATCTTTCAAATTCCGGCCATAGCCGTTGACACCCATGTGTTTAGAGTGGCGAATCGAATCGGACTCACCACCAATGCGAAAACTCCTTTAGCCGTAGAGAAGCAGCTTACAAAGTATCTTCCTGAAAACACCTTGGCTGTGGCTCACCATTGGCTGATCCTACACGGGCGTTACATCTGTGTGGCGCGCACTCCCAAGTGCAGCATATGTCCGCTGACAAACTTCTGTAAGTATTATTCTCAGCACATCGCGGAAAAATAAAAACAATAATTTTAGAAATAAATTTTTTTAAATCGTGCATTTTCACGATATTGCGTTGACTTTTATGCAAGTCTGACACGATTGCAACTTATTTGCGCCTTTTATTGCCTATTTAATAATCTATAATTCGAAAATTAATGGAATCAATCAAGCTTTTTTGGATCGCGCAGATCGCCCATCGAAAAGACATCCGTCGCCTTCACAATTTAATAAAAAAGAAACAATTCGAAGTATTTACGACAGAATTCACAAGAGTATTCAGCGATTTTGGTGAAAAGTTAAAATCCCTTGCTCCCTCTATCAATGACACGGAGTTCAAGATATGTGCACTCTACAAATTGGGCTACACTGATGAAGATCTCAAAAAATTCCCGTGTCTAAGTGGGAAAAAAGTGCTTACAAACAGAAAATATTGGATCAAGAAAAAGCTAAAATTAGAAAGAGAGGATAATTTGCCCCAATTTTTACTGCTACTTTAGGGCGTGAGCGGGTATCAAGCCCCGACTGCTACCCAAGAGCTTCCCGACCGATAACCATTCTTTGGATTTCGGACGTCCCTTCGTAGATTTGAGTGATCTTGGCATCACGCATCAGCCTTTCCACATGGTATTCGCGGACATAGCCATAGCCGCCGTGGATCTGAACCGCCTCGGTCGTGGTTCTCATGGCTACTTCGGACGCAAATAACTTGGCCATTGCCGCTTCCTGTGTGAAGGGCTTGCCTTGGTCCTTCAACCATGCTGCGCGCAAACACAACAGTCGGGCTGCGTCAATCTCAGTCGCCATGTCAGCTAGTTTAAACTGTATTGCCTGATGATGACCGATTGGCTTACCGAACGTCTTGCGTTCCTTTGCGTAGGCGACCGATAGTTCGAAAGCGCCTGCAGCGATACCCAAAGCCTGCGATGCGATTCCGATTCGTCCGCCCTCGAGCGTTTGCATGGCAAACTTAAACCCAAAACCATCGTCACCGATGCGATTTTCCTTAGGTACTTTGACATCGGAAAACATAAGTGAATGCGTATCTGAACCTCGGATCCCCATCTTGTTTTCCTTGGGTCCGACGGTGAATCCATCCATACCCCGTTCTACGATAAACGCATTGATCCCCCTGTGCTTCTTCTCAGGGTCGGTCTGTGCAATCACAATGTAGGTACTCGCAGAATTGCCACTAGTGATCCAGTTTTTTGTGCCATTCAGCAGGTAGTAATCTCCCATATCAATGGCGGTGGTTTGCTGTGACGTCGCATCGGAGCCAGCCTCCGGCTCTGACAGGCAAAATGCCCCGATCTGCAAGCCGCTCGCCAGCGGGATCAAATATTTTTCTTTCTGATACTCAGATCCGTATTTCTCAAGGCCAAAGCATACGAGGGAATTGTTGACGGAGACAACTACCGAGGTTGAAGCATCTATCTTGGACAACTCCTCCATCGCAAGTACATAGGAAATCGCATCCAGGCCAGCTCCTCCGTATTTTGGACTGACCATCATCCCCATGAAACCTAGCTCGCCGAGCTTCTTGATGGCATCCCCGGGAAAAATCTGTTTCTCGTCCCGTTCAATGACGCCGGGTTTCAATTCGGTCTGCGCAAAGGAGCGCGCCGCGTCCCGGATCATACGTTGCTCCTCACTTAGCTCAAAGTTTATCATAGGGTCATTCTAGTTCAGACGCGATTACTTGCCCATCGGCATTTTTGGCATTCCACGCATCATTTTCGCCATTGCAGCGGGATTAGACATTTGTTTCATTACCTTTTTCATATCGCCAAACTGCTTCATCAAGCGATTTACCTCAACCAGCTCGGTACCCGAGCCCTTCGCTATTCGCGCCCGACGGCGTTGATCTATAATCTCGGGGTTCTCCCGCTCGTACGGCGTCATCGAATCGATTATTGCCTCGATGGGTTTGAACGCATCGTCCTCAATTTCAATATCCTTGATCGCTTTGCCAACGCCGGGTATCATCCCCATCAAATCCTTCATATTACCCATTTTCTGGATTTGCTTGATCTGAGTTCGAAAATCGTTGAAATCAAACTTATTTTTTCGGATTTTCTTTTGAAGCGCTTCAGCCTCTTTCTCATCAAATTGCTGCTGGGCACGCTCAACAAGGGATACCACATCCCCCATTCCCAGGATCCTGGATGCCATACGATCTGGATAAAACACATCCAAAGCATCCATTTTTTCCCCAGTCCCTATAAATTTGATTGGCTTATTGACCACGGATTTGATGGATAGGGCTGCACCGCCTCGGGTGTCGCCATCCAACTTGGTCAGAACTACCCCCGTAAAATCCAGTCTATCGTTGAAAGCCTTCGCCGTATTGACTGCGTCCTGACCTGTCATCGCGTCGACCACAAAGAGGATCTCATGAGGACGTGTGGCGTCCTTGACCGCTGTGATTTCCTGCATGAGCGCTTCATCAATAGCGAGTCGACCGGCAGTATCGACGATCAC
Source organism: uncultured Sphingobacteriaceae bacterium (assembly GCA_964401685.1). Lineage (GTDB taxonomy): Bacteria > Bacteroidota > Bacteroidia > Sphingobacteriales > Sphingobacteriaceae > DASRQK01. The sequence goes on along the minus strand of CAYNZH010000005.1, from coordinate 44,053 downwards.
GACGTGGTTCCCGTTCTTTTTCGCCTGCTCGACACCGGCTTTAGCAATGGCCACCGGATCTTTCGACGTAGTATCCGCATAAACCGGCACGCCGACTTGTTCGGCCAATACCTGAAGCTGGTCAATCGCTGCTGGGCGATGCACGTCCCCCGCCACCAAAAGTGGTTTCTTACCCTTTTGGTCTTTCAGATACTTCGCGAGCTTTCCCGTAAATGTCGTTTTTCCCGCACCATTCAGTCCTGCGATCAGGATCACCGTGGGTTGTTGAGAGAGATCCAATTCATCTACCTGGCCCCCCATCAGTTCGGTCAGCTGATCGTTCATGATCTTGGTCAGCAATTGACCGGGGGAAATACTTGTCAACACGTTCTGCCCCAGCGCCAGTTGCTTGACTTCATCGGTAAACGCTTTCGCTGTCTTATAATTGACGTCGGCATCCAGAAGAGCCTTACGGATTTCCTTCATGGTTTCGGCCACGTTGATTTCCGTAATATTTCCCTGTCCTTTGAGAACCTTAAATGCTCTATCTAACTTATCTTGTAAATTCTGAAACATAATTGCAATAAAAAATTAGTCGCGACGGCCCAAAAGTAGGCTCGCATAATAAAGAAGCATCGCCAGGGAAGACAAAGCCGCTACAACATAGGTCATTGCTGCCCACCATAACGCATCTTTCGCCCCTGCGTGTTCCTTGCTATTGTGAGTTACACCGCTGTTATCCAACCAAGCCAAAGCACGCTTAGAGGCATCAAACTCCACAGGCAAAGTGACGAATGCAAAGGTCGTTGTGATCGCAAGTGCTGCTACGCCTATGGCCAAAAGGGTTGGGTTGTTGCTATACGCAAACATCAACACACCTATTAGCAGCACCCATTGCACCAAATTTGATGCAATGCTTACGATCGGCACCATAGCTGAGCGGAATTGCAACCATGAATATGCTCTTGCATGCTGAATAGCGTGTCCACATTCGTGAGCCGCAACCGCAGCGGCCGCAATACTCCGTCCACCGTACACCTCCGGACTCAGGTTGACCGTCCTGTTTGCGGGATTGTAATGGTCACTCAAACGTCCCTGAACGGAAACGATCTGAACATCATAGATGCCGTTGTCATTCAACATCTTCTGTGCGACATCTCTGCCGGTCATCCCCCCTAGTAGCGGGGTCTCCGAGTATTTCTTAAATTTAGATTTAAATCGCCCCTGCACCAACATGCTCACCAGCATGATCCCACCAAAAATAATCCAGTATCCTATCATAATATTTTAAAAATTCTACGTTTTATCCTAAACTGGAAGGAGCAAAAAATATACCGCCCTCACTCCAGGCTAAAAAATCACGGTAAAAATACAAATAAATCCCATTTTTAAGTCATACTCACCAAAGATGATGACAAAATTTCCGATTCAGTCAGGCAGATTTGTATCTTTGTGCAGAAAATCAGACATATGGGAACCCTATTAGATATTGGACAGAAGCCTTACAATCATTACGGTGCATTTTTGAAAAAAAAGTATCACGGGAAAAGGGTTTTTAAAGTGATCGTGGACGGGCATTTTACCTGCCCCAACCGAGATGGAAGTAAGGGATACGGAGGTTGTTCCTATTGTAATGTAGATTCCTTCACCCCCGACTCGGCGCGAAAACTGCCAAGCATCGCCGAGCAGGTTCATGAAGGGATTCAAAGAGCAATCAACGGGTATGGAGCTGAAAAGTTCATTATCTATTTTCAACCCAACACAAATACTTATGCACCAGCGCACTTCCTTAAAGAACTCTATGATGAGGCGCTAAGTGTCGTTCCGGACAACGTCGTAGGACTTTCAGTGGGAACTCGACCTGATTGTATTGATTTTGAAAAGGTTGCCCTGTTGGAGAGCTACTCAGACCGGTACGATGTCGATCTCGAAATGGGCATGGAATCGATTTACAATGCGACCCTGGACAAAATAAACCGGGGTTGTAGCCATGAAGAATTGGAGAAAGCATTGAATCTGGTTCAGAACAGTCCCTTGGACATCTGTGTGCACACAATTTTTGGATTTCCCTGGGAATCGGAGGAAATGATGCTCAAATATGCAGACGAAATCAACCGATTTCCGCAGATAAAGTTTGTGAAGCTGCATCACCTGCATATCGTTGAAGGCTCGATTATGGGCGTGCAATACAAGAGAGAACCATTTAAAGTGTTTTCCTTGGAGGAATACACCGACTTTTTGTGCAAATTTGTGCCTCTGCTCAGGCCCGACATCGTGATACAGCGCCTGTTTGGACTCGCTGATCAGGAGCTACTTATAGCACCCAATTGGGGAAAGGGGAAATCGGCTATTCAAACCTATATTGATCGGGAGCTGGAAAGGCGAAATGCCATTCAAGGCAGTCAATATCGGCCTTAAAAACAGGATTTTCAATTTATTGTTTGGAAAGTCTTGTATATCATCAGTAAAAGTGTATTTTTGCAATCCGAATTTTAAACAGGACATGTCAAATCAGAATAAAAGAAATACGGACGGAAACCCTTCTTCTTCAGGGAACAAGAAAGGGAATTTTATCGTGGAAAATCAAAAAAGCTTGGTTTTCATCGGTGGTGGTATCATCGTGTTAATTTTGCTATACATTGGTTATCAGCAATTATACCTCGAGCCTCGAGCAAAAACTGCGGAAGAACAAATTTACAGGGCGCAGGTCTATGCTTCCCTGGACTCGGTTCAAAGAGCTATCGAGGGCGATGGTTCATTTCCTGGCTTCAAGGAAATTGCAGAAGAATATACGAATACAAAATCGGCCAACGTAGCGCACGCCTACCTGGGTGGTTTATATTTGCAACAGGGCCAATTCCAGGATGCTATACAAGCACTGGAGAAATACAGCTCGACGGGCAGTCAGGTTCTTGATCCGTTGGTCATAGGAATGATAGGAGACGCCTACTCTGAACTGAACGATTATAAAAAAGCGGCTACTTACTACAAAAATGCCGCAAACAAAAATGCGAATAGTTTCACTTCGCCGTTGATGCTGAAAAAATTAGGTCTGGTTTACGAGGCGCAGAATGATTATAAGCAAGCAGCAGAGACGTATAAAAAAATTCGCAGTGACTATCCCGGCAGCCATGAGGCGACAAATATTGAAGCCTACATCGCTCGGGCAGAAGCAAGGTTATAATGTCTACGGCTCACAAAAACCTGTCTGATTTCAAGCATATTGAGATCCGGCCGGCGGCGGGTAAAAGGTTTGGGATCGTCGTTTCACAATGGAATGCTTCTATCACAGGGGCACTGTTAGACGGTGCGGTGAACGCGCTGCTGCATAACGGTGTCTCGGAAAAGGACATTCACATTGCTCAAGTCCCTGGTAGTTATGAGCTGATTGCGGGGGCTGATCACCTTCTTTTACATGCCAACCCCAGCTTTGACGCCATCATCTGCCTTGGCTGTGTCATCCAGGGGGAGACTAGACACTTCGATTTTATCTGCGATGCTGTTGCAAATGGGCTCTACCAAGTAGGTCTGAAGCACAGCAAGCCCGTAATTTTTGGTGTTCTTACCACGGACAATGTCACCCAGGCCGAAGAAAGAGCAGGAGGCAAACACGGCAACAAGGGCGAAGAGGCTGCTGTGTCAGCTATCCAGATGGCGACCTTGACCGTTTAACTCATTCCTGACGCGCCGTTTTTGCTGCCTCCCAGCCGATCATAGCCATTTTTCGTGCCTGACCCCAGCGATACTGTCCGATCACGCCGCTTGACCGGATCACACGGTGGCAGGGAACAAGAAAAGAGACGGGATTGCTGCCCACCGCTGTACCAACGGCACGACTGGCACCCGGAGACCCCGCTTTTAGTGCGAGGTGCCCGTACGTTGTCAACCCTCCCATTGGAATCTTCAAAAGTAATTCCCAGATTTTGAGTTGAAAAGGAGTCCCCTTGAGATGTAATTTCAGTGCGGGGAGATTCGTCCAATCATTATGGAAAAATGCATTCACTTGTTGGTGAAAAGGGGAGGCTTGCTCCCGAAATTCAGCCCCGGGAAAAGTAGCCGCCAGCTCAGCCAGTGCTTGCTCTCTATTTTCCGCAAAAGTGAGGTAGCAAATCCCTATGTCCGTCGCACCGATAAGGATAGGCCCGAAAATACTCTCACTGAATTGGAAGCTGATGAGCAGGTTCTTTCCTCCCCTTTTGAATGAAGCCGGGCTCATACCCTCAAGCTTGATAAAAAGTTCATGCAGTCGGCTGGTACTAGAAAGCCCCAGGCTGTCCGCTGCATCAAAGAGCGTCAATTCCTTCTTATTGGCCAAAATTTCCTTCGCGTGCGCCACAGACAGGAATTGCACGAATTTCTTCGGACTAATGCCCGCCCATTCCCGGAAAATGCGTTGAAAATGATAAGGACTGAGGTGAACATGCGCAGCAACTTCTTCTAGGCTCGGCTGCCTCACAAAATGGGTTACAAGATAGTTGATCGATGACTCGACTACTGTAAAATGATATAAATTTCCATTTTCTTCCATGAATGCTTCAAAAATACTCAGCATTTTTGGATAAAAAAATCCGAAAATTGCTATATTGCAGGAAATTATGATTCGGGCCGCACAAATATTGACCGTCGTAACTGCCTTTGTCTTACTGGGAGGATGCCGCAGTTTCCAGGTAAGCCAACCCGGATATATGGTGCAGGGAGATGATTATTTCGTAAACATTGACGAAAAACTGTCGGTGTACCTGGGTAGCGATTTTCATAAAGATACTTGGTGGATAGATGGGAAGCCCCCGCTCAATTTAGACAAACTCACCTCTTCACAGAAAAAAAATCTGCGTTTCCTTGATTATAAGCCGAAATCGCATAAGGTGTTATTTAGAAATGGCGAGAACCTGCCATTTGGCCTATTGGCCGTTATCGAAAGAGACTCGGCGAGAGGGCGCGCTGCAAGATCCGGCCAACTTCTTCCTGTATATTCACGGAAAACGCCAGCAGGCATGTGGTATTATGATATTAAAGAAAATCAGAAGGGGCAGACCCTTTACCACACGATGGTTCCCGTTCCGAAGATCACGGGGCTCAAGTACCTGAGCCTTATCTTTTTATTTGATGAGGAGGCGAATGACGATCAGCTGAATTTCATTACCCCCATTCTCGATCAGAATGTGGAAAACTATCAGCGTGTTGCTTTTTATAGTGCAGTGAGATTTGTGGAGGAAAATCCTGAAAAAAAGGATGAATATCACTATGAATACGTAGTTCCAGAGTTTCTGCGTGACAGGGATTATATGGTAATTGTCAAGGTTATGAGCAGCAGCCAGGATCATCGGAATTTGTTCTATTATCGCCTGCTACAACCAGAATGGCATCTGGGGGCCTTTAAGGTTTACGAAGGCCAATACACACTTGAGGTGACTACCCTGGAAGGTGAGATTTTGCACCAATATGATTTCACGATTGAGCCGGGATTTAAGCAAACCTCCCATCAATAACATTTCTTGTCATCTGACAAGAAGGATTGAAGGCGAAAGCCCGTTCTTTGTGTGAAAACCAAATAAAAAATGATGACAAAATTCCACATTTATCTGAATTTCGACGGAAATTGTGATGAAGCATTCCGGTTCTATGAAAAAGTATTCCGCAGGCCCAATCTCGGAACCCACCGTTATGGAGACATGCCCGACGACACTGGGAACACTCCGGAGTCGTTGAAGAAACTGGTACTGCATACGGCATTGCAGCTTAATGAACATACCCTGCTAATGGGTTCAGACATCATTGAAGCCTTTGGATCTGACCCGCTAAGAAACGGGAACCAGACTTACGCGATGATAGACACTGATTCGCCGGAGGAAGCTAAGCGCATTTTCCAAGAATTGAGTGTCAACGCCCAAAATATAGAGATGGATCTCGAGCCGACTTTCTTTGCGGAGCTTTATGCGTCCTTTCAGGACCAATTCGGCATCAGCTGGATGGTTCATTACGAAGGAAACGCTAAATTTGGCGGATGAAAATCGCTTTAGTCACTGCAGAGACATTGGAAAAATTTGCCCAAGGGGTCAGCAACAATGAAGACACCGAACTCGTCACTTTTCTCCGCCGAAAAGGTTTGGACGTTCATTTACAGGTCTGGAGCGATCCGGAGCTGGTTTGGAAGGACTATCATGCGGTGATTATCAAATCTCCCTGGGACTACCACGAGAGGTTGACGGAATTTCTTGCCTGGCTGGACAGGCTCGAGGATATGGGAATTCAGATTTTCAACTCCGCTAGTCTCATCCGGTGGAACAGTAACAAAGTCTATTTAAAGGAATTCCAGGATCAGGGTCTGCCGGTGATCCCTTCGGCTTTTCTTCCTAGAGGGAGTGTGTTCGATCCTGGGATCTTTGGGCTTTTTGACACGAACAAGCTCGTGGTGAAACCCTGCGTGAGTGCTGGAGCGCAGAACACCTTTGTAGTCGATCAAAGTACATTCCCAGAGCAAGCAGAACACTTTCGGACGCTTTTTGCCCAACAGGACTACATGGCTCAGCCCTACGTGGACGAAATACAAAACGGAGAATGGTCTTTTCTTTTTTTCAATGGAACTTTCAGTCACAGCGTCCTGAAAACGCCCAAAGCGGGGGATTTCAGGGTACAGCATTATCTAGGCGGCTTTATTAGTTCGCCGCCACCTGAGCAAGCGCATATTGATGCGGCGGCCTTATTTGTCGAAAGCCTCCCTGGCACCACGCTTTATGCGCGGGTCGATGGAGTAATCATTGACCACCGCTTCGTGCTCATGGAAATAGAGCTGATCGAGCCTTATCTATACTTCCGCGGGAGTGAACAACTGATGGAAAATTACTTCGATGCGTTGATGGAACTATTGAAAAGCACCTGATTTCGGATGTCGTCCGTCAATTCTGGCAAAATTTGGCGCATAAAAAAGGAGGCTTTTCAACCTCCTCTTTTTTGACTTTCGTTGGCGGTCCGGACGGGACTCGAACCCGCGACCCCATGCGTGACAGGCATGTATTCTAACCAACTGAACTACCGGACCAACTTTCCCTTTTGGGTCTGCAAATATAGCTTGTTTTTTGAAGATAACAAGCTTTTTTTTTAAAATTTTATAAACTCATTCCTGCCTTTAACTTTTCAGCATTCTCTGCAAATTGCAAGGCATCTATAATCTCCTGAATCTCACCATCCATGATCGCTCCGAGGTTATAAAGAGTTAGCCCAATCCTGTGTTCTGTTACGCGACCCTGGGGATAGTTATAAGTCCTGATCTTAGCCGAACGGTCGCCTGTAGTGACCATGGTTTGACGCAAAGCTGTTTCGTCTCCTTGTTTTTTCTGAAGTTCCAATTCGTAAAGCTTGGATCTAAGCATCTCGAAGGCCAATTCTCTATTGGCTAGCTGCGAACGCTCCACCTGGCAAACCACGACAATTCCCGTAGGCTTGTGGGTCAATTGGACTTTAGTTTCTACCTTGTTAACGTTCTGCCCGCCGGCTCCACCCGATCGGGCGGTCTGCATGTCAATATCAGCGGGATTGATGTATAGATCGACTTCTTCCGCTTCAGGAAGGACGACCACCGACGCCGCTGAGGTGTGGACGCGGCCCTGCGATTCGGTATCTGGTACCCGTTGGACCCGGTGCACTCCGGATTCGTACTTTAACTGTCCGTAAACGTTTTCACCAGTCACTTTTAGGATAACCTCTTTGTATCCTCCAGAAGATCCTTCAGTGACAGTCATCGTCTCAGTTCTCCAGCCTTTTTGCTCGAAAAAACGGGTATACATTCGATATAGATCGCCCGCAAAGATAGAAGCTTCGTCCCCGCCTGCTCCACCGCGGATCTCAATGATGGCGTTCTTGCTATCCTCTGGATCCTCGGGAATGAGCATCAAGCGGACTTCTTCCTCTTTCTTCTCTTTCTCGGCCATCAATACATCTTGCTCTTCTTTAGCCATTTCCCTCATCTCCGCATCTTTTTCATTGGCTAAAATATCCTTGTTTGCCTCTATATTGCTGACAATATTCTTGTAAATATGATATTGATCCACGATTTTGCCAAGGTCTTTATACTCCTTGTTTAATTTTGCAAATCGCTTCATGTCGCTGATGGTGTCTGGGTTCGCCAGTTCATTTTCCACCTCTTTCCAGCGATCCTTTATCGCACGTAATTTATCTAACATATGAATCTTGTGAGTTCCACCTTGCTCACCGTTTTAGCACCCTACCGGTTAGGACGTTTAAAAACGTTAAGGTAGGATTCGGAATGTTACAAAAGTAAGGAATTTTACGGTTTCCAAATAAAATCTGTGTAAAATTGCTGAGATTTTACAATCTGACATACTAAGGAATCCAACTCTTGAGCTTGAGGTTCAGACCGTCAAATTCGGCGTAGGAATTATAATTCATCCATTCGCCCAGATTGATATAGCGCGTGTTCTCTGACAGGGCAATATCCAACGGCAGATGCCTGTGCCCGAAAACGAAAAAGTCTATGGGAGTAGACTTCAATATTTCTTTGGCGTAAGCCACCAACCATTCCTTGCTCTCATCCTGAAATTGTTCGACCTTGCCACTGGATAGGCGGCTACTCTTGGACCATTTTTGGGCTATGGCAATTCCCAAATTGGGGTGCAAACGGGCAAATAGCCACTGACAAAAGGGGCTTCTGAAAATTTTCTTCAATAGCTTGTAACTCCGGTCGCCCGGGCCTAAACCGTCACCATGATGTAGGTAAAAGGTCTTTCCGTTCCTCTCGATGATTAGCTCGTCGGAGACGATTTCGGCGCCTAATTCGTCTTTCAAATAGCCGAACATCCACATGTCGTGGTTCCCTTTGAAAAAAGTGATCTTCACGCCCGAATCAGCCAATTCTGCTAGTTTCCCCAAAAAACGCATATGCCCTCGTGGAACGGCGTGCTTGTATTCAAACCAAAAATCGAAGACATCGCCCAATAGAAAAAGCTCCGCAGCGTCCTCTTTGATTTCGTCCAACCAACTTACTAAACGTTTTTCCCTCTCCAGGGATGTGCTTTTTGGATATGATCCCAAATGGAAATCGGAAGCGAAGTAAATTTTCTTTTTTTTGTTCGTGGAGCACATGGACAGATCGCAATTCCCCCCAAACATAGGCAAAAATTTTATAACCTTGTATTTTCCATGGAATTTTCGTAGATTTGTTTTGACATTATTTTGCCTTGTTATGAAAAAATCAATTGGCTTCATGGTACTCGCGACTGTGGTTGTAAGCGGGTGCTCATCCGACAACGTTATACAGACCGCTCAGAATCCTTCTATTATGGATTATCCCGACACAAAAAAAGAGGAAATCAGTGATAATTACTTTGGCACAGAAGTCGCCGACCCCTATCGCTGGTTGGAGGATGATCTGTCAGAGGAAACCAAGCAGTGGGTCAAGGAACAAAACGAGGTGACCGAACATTATTTGGCGCAAATTCCGTTTCGGGAAGCGATGTCGGATCGCTTGACAAAACTTTGGAATTACGAGCGCTTTTCGGCCCCCTTTAAAGAGGGAAATTTCATTTATTTTTACAAAAACGACGGTCTGCAAAATCAGAGTATTCTGTACAGACAGCGGTCTGAGGATGACGAGCCCGAAATATTCTTGGATCCAAATTCCTTTTCGGAGGATGGGACCACTTCGCTAGCCGGAATCGCATTTAGCAAAGACGGCAGTTTGGTTGCCTACCAACTTTCCGAAGGGGGCTCGGACTGGAGAAAAGTGGTCGTTATGGACACCGAGGATAAGTCTGTAATAGGCGATACTTTGGTTGACGTGAAATTCAGCGGTCTCGCCTGGAGGGGCAATGAGGGTTTTTACTACAGCAGCTATTCTAAACCGGTTGAAGGAAGTACACTCTCGGGAGTAACTGATCAGCACAGACTCTACTTCCACCGCCTGAATACTCCCCAAAAAGAAGATGAACTCATTTTTGGAGGAGATGCGACCCCACGGCGTTACATAGGCGCGTATTTGACAGAAGATGAGCGGTTTTTAGTGATCAGCGCCGCCAATACGACAAGCGGAAACGAGCTTTATTTCCAAGATCTGTCGCTCGCTGGAAGCACAATAGTCCCTGTAGTCACAAATTTTGATAAGAATCATAGCGTGCTTGGCAATGTGGATGGAACTCTGCTCATCCATACCAACCTTGACGCCCCGAATGGACGTGTTATCCGTGTTGCTTCCGAAACTCCAGGCAGCAGCAAGTGGGTAGATGTAATCCCTGAGACTGAAAACGTTTTATCGCCTTCGACTGGAGGTGGGAAGATATTCGCAAATTACCTGAAAGACGCCGTTTCCTATGTTCAGCAGTATTCTATGGAAGGACAATTGGAACGAACCATCGAATTGCCTGCCGTCGGCAGCGCCAGTGGATTCTATGCTAAGGAGGAGGATTCGACACTTTATTATTCCTTTACTTCCTATGTCTACCCGCCGACTATTTTCAAATATAACATCAATAGCGGGGTGTCCGAGCGTTACGCACAAGCCGGGGTGCAGTTCAATCCGGATCAATACGAGTCCAAGCAGGTATTTTTTACGTCCAAGGATGGGACTAAAGTACCTATGATTATTACGCATAAAAAGGGCTTGACTCTTGATGGCAACAATCCGACTTTATTGTACGCATACGGTGGCTTTAATATTAGTCTGACACCAAGTTTCAGCACCTCTAACATTTTATTGCTGGAGCAAGGAGGCGTTTATGCCGTAGCAAATTTGCGTGGTGGGGGTGAATATGGCGAGTCCTGGCACCTAGCCGGCACTAAGCTTCAAAAGCAAAACGTGTTTGACGACTTTATTGCGGCTGCCGAATACCTTATCGAGGAGAATTACACTTCTTCTGAAAAATTGGGTATATCGGGAGGTTCGAATGGGGGCTTACTTGTGGGCGCGGTCATGACGCAGCGCCCGGAACTATTCAAGGTGGCCTTTCCGGCTGTTGGCGTTCTCGATATGCTCAGGTATCATAAGTTCACTGCGGGTGCGGGATGGGCGTTTGACTACGGTACCGCGGACGATAATCCCGAAATGTTTAGCTATTTGCACAAGTATTCGCCTTATCATGCGCTGAAAGAAGGCGTATCTTATCCTGCAACTATGGTGACGACTGCAGATCACGACGATAGGGTTGTTCCTGCACATTCCTTTAAATTTGCTGCCAGGCTTCAGGATTATCACAGCGGGGATGCTCCCGTTTTGATTCGCATAGAGACCAATGCCGGGCACGGCGCAGGCAAACCAACTGAAATGGTTATTTCAGAACAGGTAGACAAATGGGCGTTCTTCTTCCAACAGACAGGGACGCCGTATCAAAAAATCAAGAATTAGGAACAATGAAAATAACACGTCAAGAACGAGACCATAAAGGTAAATTTGTTGCCAACGTCGACGGTGTCCAAGCCGGGATGATGACTTATACATGGGCCGGTAACGAGAAATTTATCATCGATCATACGGAAGTTGACCCGGCCTTTGGTGGTCAGGGCTTGGGCAAGAAACTTGTTCTTGCGGGGGCAGACTTTGCCCGGGAGCGAGGTGTCAAGGTGATACCGCTCTGTCCTTATGCCAAAAAAGTCTTCGAGAGAGATGAGAGCCTCAAGGACTTGATGGACTAGTCCCAGCGCCAGTCACCTGAGATCACCAGGGCATCTTTCAGATTGTTATCTAAGAGCAGCTGCTTGATTTCGGAATCGCTGAGTCGTTTGGCCTGTATCTGCCCGGTATTGGCTATGCCAAACGAAAGCATTGTGCCGATCCGGACTGTTTGCCGCATTTCCAGATCGTCGACCAGCTCCAGGTCGTCGCAATCCGCGTGGTAACAGTCTAAAGCCTCCCTACTCAGTCGTCCGCCACCTGCACCTCCGGTAGGTATGCCCCGGAGAAGAAAGGGCTGATGATCACTGTACAATCCCGCTCTGGGATTAAATTCCCTTTGGAAACTGGATTGTATTTCTGCGACGTGGTTGGCCAGATTTTCGAGCAGAGGACGGCTGGATTCAGTGGTGGCCGTAAATTGAGAAGGATTATTTGTCATGTCAAAATTGAGCATAAAACGTATGTTGTCCAGCTCACCTGCTTCGGCTACTTTTTTGACATAAGCGTTAGAACCCAATAAGCCCTGTTCTTCCCCCATGAAAAAGACAAATTCCACTGTCCTCTTAGGTTGTAACTGCAAAGCCTTGAAGGTTCTGGCCATGTCCAAAACACTAAATGCGCCGAGGCCATTATCAACAGCTCCGGGAGATAGATCCCAGCTATCCAAGTGTCCTCCGACGACTATTTTTTCCTGAGGGAGCTCACTTCCTGGGATACGTGCGATCACATTTCTTGCGGTGAAGTTTCCGGTTTTGTTCTTCATGGAAATGCTGGCGACCTGCGTACCCTGTTGAAGCGTCGTCTTTAGTGCCATGCCGTCCTCCAAACCTATGCTCAAAGCGGGAATTGTAAGGATAGTACCATCGATAGAGGCCGTCCCTGTGAGTAGCGTACCACCTTCGACCCGATTAAATAGGATGATTCCTGCCGCTCCGTATTTGGTGGCAAGCGCTACCTTTGATGAGCGGTGTATATTGGCGGTTCCCGCTGGCGTGCCTGGCAGAAGGTTCAGGGCGGCCAGGACGATCTTTCCCCTGGCTTTTTCTGGCGCCGCTATGTAATCTTCTTCCAGTCCATTGTGCATATCGACTAGCTGTGCGCGCACATCGACTTGGGCAGGCGCATAAGCCAGGGCGACCGCCTTCATGACCTCGAGCTTGCCCAGGTCTGATCCTACTTTCAGATGCAGGTCTCCCCGCTGCCAGCCACTCAGCCCGAACTCCTGAAAGGAAACATCTTCAAATCCGTAGGATTTAAGCAGATCGTACACATATTGTTCGGCCTTGCGACCATTTTCCGACCCGGTCAAACGATGGCCTATTTGTTTGATGGATTCACTGAGCCGAAAGTAAGCCTCCGAGTTGTGGGTCACTTCCTGATCTATACGGTGGAAAACCTCCAGCAGATCCTTATCCACTTCGGTTTTCGTCTGCCGAGCCAGACTAGTTTCCGAAAACGAGAGGCCCATAAAAATGACCCCTGCCAACAACCAACGATATAGAGCCTGCGTATTCATAATGCTATTTTATAGTTTGTTTCTTGGGGAAAATCAATGACGCGACCACACTTATGACTAAAATACTCAAGATGACGATCAAAGAGTGGCTGGTCGTAAAGCCCCAGGAAGTAAGCCAATCATGCAGTAACATCTTCGCGCCGATAAATACAAGCAAAAAGGAAAGCCCTGTTTTGAGGTAGTGAAATTTGTGTATAATGTTTACCAATAAGAAGAACATAGAACGTAGCCCCAAAATGGCAAAGATATTGGAGAAAAACACGATGTAGGGATCTTTTGTCACGGCGAAAATCGCGGGGATAGAATCAACTGCAAAAATCACGTCGGTAAATTCTATTACCAGGAGAACCAAAAACAAAGGGGTAATAAATTTCTTTCCGTTCTCTACGTGGAAAAACTTCCCCCCAACGAAGGTCGGGTAGACGGAAAAGTACTTGGACGCGAATTTTACCACGGCATGATTTTTCGGATCGATTTCGTCATCCTGGTTGCGATTGACAAACATCATGATACCCGTGTACACCAGGAAAAACCCGAAGAGGTACAGTATCCAGCCAAACTGGCTGATCAACGCAGCACCGATAAAGATAAATATAAACCTCAGGACGACCGCTCCGATGATACCCCAAACCAAGACTTTGTGATAGTATTCGGGCCTGACACCAAACGAACCGAAGACCAGCACCATCACAAAAATATTATCCACAGATAGTGCGTACTCAACAACATAACCCGTAATGTATTCTAACGCGAGATTTTGCTTGTAGAGCTCCAGACTCGCATCGAAATTTCCGGGAATGAGCGAAATATTGTGGAGGTGCCTTTCCGTCACTTCGACCAGCTGATCCCAGTTTTCAATATTGTGGAGTTCGTGGCCCCAGAGCCGTAAAACGACATAGAAAATCAACGCGAAACTCACCCAGATCCCGCTCATGATAGCGGCTTGCTTCAAGCTTACCGCTTTGTTGCTCTTACTGAATAACCCTAAGTCTATGGCGAGCATCAAAATGATGAAAACCATAAATCCACCAAAAAATAGTACTTCGTTGCTCATTTTTATTTATTTCGATCTGTTGTAAATTGCACTAGTTGTTCCAATCCTGTTCTGTACGTGTTTTCTGGAAAGGTCTTCAATATTTCAAAAGCTTGGTTTTTGTAATCCTCCATTTGCCGCGTCGCGTATTCCATTCCGCCGCTCGCTCGCACAAATTCGATTACCTGCGCGACTTTTGCCGGATCTTCACTGTGATTGCGAATCAGATTGATGTAATATCGCTTTTCCTTTTTACTTATTTGGCTCAAAGCGTAGATCAAGGGGAGAGTGATTTTCTTTTCTTTGATATCGTTGCCCAAGGGTTTACCGACATCGTCAAGGCCAAAATCAAAGAGATCGTCCTTTATTTGAAATGCGATTCCGACTTTTTCACCGAAATTCCGCATGGTTTCGACTATTTCTGGGGAAGCCCCTGAGGAGGACGCGCCACAGGCGCAACAGGAAGCAATCAACGATGCTGTTTTCTGTTTGATGACCTCAAAATAAACTCGCTCGTCTATGTCGAGTCGCCGGGCTTTTTCCATTTGGAGCAATTCACCTTCTATAATCTGCTGAACCGCATCACTGACAATTCCGAGCAGATCAAAATCCTTATTTTTTAGAGAAAGTTGCATGCCTTTTGCCAGAAGGAAATCGCCGACCAGGACTGCGATCTTGTTTTTCCAAAGTGCATTGACGGAGAAAAAGCCTCTTCTTTGATGCGCGTTGTCGACCACATCATCGTGCACGAGGGTCGCGGTATGCAAAAGTTCGACAAGAGACGCGCCCCTGTAGGTGGCATCGGTAATCTGCCCAGTCAATCCAGCTGAGAAAAACACAAACATTGGCCGCATTTGCTTGCCCTTCCTCTTGACTATATAATGGGTGACCCGGTCAAGCAAAGGAACGGAGCTTTTCATAGCTATACGGAACTTCTCCTCGAAAAGATTCAGTTCTCCAGCAATGGGCTCTTGTATGGTAGTCAATTTAAGCATTCATCAGTGACCAGGCGAACGGCCAATCAAATTTTGGCGAAAGATACTAAGATATTTCGGTTCGCTTAAATTTCCAACAGATATTTGACCAAAAAAACGACGATCAGAGCGCTGCTGCTTCGCTCAATTCTTTGTACCAGCTTTCACCGTATTTACGGGACAGTGGCTTTTCTAGAAACTTGTACACTGGAACTTTCAAGGTTTTTCCAAAGCTACACGCCGACTGGCATATGTGCCAGCGGTCATAATTGAGCAAGTCGAACTCTGGATAGGACGTAATCCTGATCGGATAGAGATGGCAGGAGATAGGTTTTTGCCACGAGATCACGCCCTCTTCGTACGCTTTCTCAATCGCACATTTGGTGATTCCATTTTCCCAGGTGACGTAGGCACATTCTTTGTTTTTGTCCACACAGGGTGTGGTCCAGTCCCCATCCTCATCGATGACTGCGGTCCCGGCGGATTCAACGGCTGCAATACCTTTTGCTGTCATGAAAGGTTTTATTTTGGGGTAAATTTCCGCAAGGGTTGCTAATTCATCCTGTGCCAAAGGCGCACCGGCATCACCTTCGACGCAGCAGGCACCTTTACAGCTTGACAAATTGCAAACAAATTCTTCCTGGATCAATTCCTCACTTACCAGCACATTTCCGACTTCTATCATTCCTGTCTAAATTTTTTCACCTAGTTTATACTTCAGTCCACTGGCTTTGAAAAGCTCCAGCGTCACGGTACCGACCAGGATTTCCACTTGAGCCCTTACAGGGATACGGTTTCCATCATTGGTAACCCAAAGGTACAAACGGCTGTCCTTCTTAAATATTCTGCCCGGTTTGATTTCAGGGCTGAATTTCAGACATTCGAGCCTTCCCAAAGGGGTGTCAATGGTTTCGATTCCCAGGTATTGTATACCCAAGGTTGTGATTTCGTCACTTAAAAAGTAGGTAAGCTTGAATGACTGCCCTTTGGAAACACTTCTCAAATCAAGGTTTCTCGCAAAGTAGTAGGCAGACAACATATCAAATGTTTGCGCCGAATTGCTTTTGAATTTTCCTTTATTGCCCTCGACGGTGCGGGCTCTGTGATCGAATCTGACCACGTCGGTCCTCCGGTAATTTCCTTCACGTATGTTCTCCGTATAGAAAAAAGGCAAGTAGCTTCTTGAATCTATATACGAATTGTACTTGTTGTCCACGGGAAATAAAACGCTGAAAGCGTTCGAGGTTTTCCCTTGAGCAGAAAGATGAAAAGCGTGAGGACTACTGAATTGCAACTCCGAATCCTTGACCCGTAGGGTGGCCGTAGCCGCGGGAAGTATGCCGTACTTCAAACGGTAATGCAGCTCCTCACCGGCCTTATAGGATGATTCCTTTAAAAAGGGTAGTGATTGTGCAGAGACACTCCGACCCGCACCCGGGAGTACCAGCGAGAGGGTGGTCAGCAACACAACCACGATCGTACGCCCCATACCTTTATTTTTATCTAACATAAGTTTCTCCATACATCTCTTTTGTCATTTAAAAACAAAAAAGATGCCGTTATTCTAAGTTTTTCGTTTGTAAACGGGCACCGTAGAGCAGGGTTCGCCGTACATAATACTTTTTGCAACTTTGCTCACTTCCATCGTAAACTTCACGAAAGCAGACTCGGGGATTGGAATTTCGCCGCAGCCTTTTAATACAACGCGTTGATCCCTGAACTGCTCGAAATCCAAAGACGCTAGATTCCTTTCAAAGAGAATGTCTTCCAAGGTGCGCTCATTTCCAAAGACGACCTCCTTTGCATGGGTTTGCAGACGGGTCGCCAGAAGCATATAAGCCCAGGTCGGCACTATAGCATCTGCGCTACAGGTGATAGCAACGTATTTGCCTTCATATTGCGACCAATCGTGTTCCTTAATAAAGGCCCGAAAATCTTTCTCGCGCAGAATCAATCCGTGGAACAAGTTATCCTTTATATCGTATATCACCCGCTCTCCCTTTGGAGCGATCTCTGTTAAATCAAAAGTCAGCAAGCCGCTTTGCGCGATCTTATTAACGATGTTTTCCTGAATCTCCATATTTCCTAAATCCCCTCCTATCAAAAAAATTCCAAAAAAAAACCGGGCACTCTAATGCTGAGCTGCCCGGTACAAAGTTACACAATTATCTTTAGAAAAATCTCGCCCTATTATCTTTGATCTTGGCGTTGTCTTTCAAAGCCTGGAAAAGCAAAGCCCAATTTCTCTGCACCTGGCCCTGTTTCATTTGCTGTTTCTGGTTTTGAATGTTTTCTAGTGGAAGTGGGTTGCCAAAGCCAGAAACCTGCGCCAGGTAAACGCCCTGATTGCCTCTGATTGGTTGAGAAACCTGCGCTACTTCGAGTCCGAATATGGTCCCTATCACGGAGTGCTCCAGAGCAACTCCAGGAATAACCGGATTTGCAAGAACTACGTTCTCGACGCTGATGGGCTCTCTACCCAATTTTTGAGCTGCAGCCTCAAGACTTGAAGCACCTTTTACCGCATCAGCAGCCGTAGCAATTAGCTTTTTAGCTTTAACCCGATTTCTCACTTCGTCTTCGATTTCAGCCTTGACTGAACTCAGAGGCAAATCGCCTTTCTCTTGTATTCCCGTCAATTTCGCAACCACATAATAGTTATTATCTTCCGATTCGTAGATTTTATCTGTCAAATCATTCTCGTCAGCCTCGAATGCCCATCGGATTAAGTCTCTTTTCATAGGAATACCCTGCAAAGAGGTTTCTCGGGCGTTGATTCGTGAAGCTTTTTGCAACGTCAGACCAGCCGAGGAGGCTTTTTCTGCCAGATCACTTTGGTTCAGGCTTCCAAAGAATTGAGTAGCCTGCGCGTAAACCGAATCTATGGTTTCTTTTCCACTAGTAACCTGTTTGTCGACCACAGCAGCTTTTACAACCCTGGAATTGCCGATTACGTCTTCGATTTTCACAACGTGTACACCAAAAGAAGTATTAACAACCATCACTTCACCCCGACGCCCTTCAAAAACGCGATTTTCAAACTCTGGGATCATCGCACCTCTTCCGAATGTATTAAGAGATCCGCCATCAAATTTATTGCTTTCATCTATACTGAATTGTATAGCAAGGGCTGCAAAACTCTCACCGCTCTGAATGAGTGTGCGGATTGAATCAGCTTGGGCACGCGCCTGCGCCATTCCGCCAACAGCGTCCGGGCTGATTAGGATGTGGCTCGCCTTGATTGAGTCCGGGCTCATCCTGCTGTCGACAATTTTTGCGATTTCAAAAACCCCATTGCTCAGCACCGGACCAACGACCGTACCGACTGGAGCGTTAAACAATAAGGGATCTAGTTCTGAACTGTAAAATCCTTCTTTTCTGTAGACAAATGGGTATTTCGTATGCGAATTTACCGCGGCAAACAGAGAATCCGTTCCTGAGTCTGCTAATTGGGTCGCCAGACGCTGTACGTCCTCAAGTACCCTTGCCGTATCAGCGCTGGTCGGCGTCGCATCAAATAACACGAACTCTAAATCTCTCAGCTCTTCTTCGTTGTGAAAGGATTTCCTGTTTTCGTCATAATAGGCCTTATAATCAGCATCCGTCAGGGATACTTCATCGTCTGAAACCGAGGAATAATCCAGCAAGATATAGTCAAAGTTGACGACTTTGTTGCGTGCCTGGTACTCATCATTGGCCTCCAGGCTGGTAATGTATACACTATTGTTGATCAAAGTGGTAAACTTCTGATTCAAACGCTCGGCTACGACATTGTCCAACAACGCGTTCCACTGCCAATGCGCCTCGTGATTCGAGGGTAAGGTATTTACCTGGGAAAGGAAAAACTGCAGTTGCTCTCTGTCGAACTGCCCTGTTTGTGGGTTACCAAATGCTTGCATGACCTGTGGTGAAGGATTATCTCCTTGAACCATATCATTGAGCTCATTTTTGCCCACTGTCAATCCAATCTTGTTGATTTCCTCTTCGAAGAGTTCTCTGTTGAGACGCTGGTTCCAAACCTGGTCCACTGCCCAAATTCTCATCTGAGGAGTCAAAACTCCGCCCATTTGCTGGCGGAACATTTCTGTTGTCTGGTCCACCTCTTGATTAAACTCATTATAATCAATTGATTTTCCATTGATGTTGCCCACTTCGTTCTGGTTGCCAGCCCACGAAGGTGTGCCATAACTCAGAACATCCATCAACAAAAACGACACAATCGCTAAACCGATACAGAAGATAAGAAATATCCCCAAACGATTGCGCAAAAAATTCATAAATCCCATGGTGTATTTAAATTCAGTTGCTTCTTTAAAATGAGGCGCAAGATACAACTTTTATAAAAAAAATCAGAATATTTAATCCAAAAACATTGAACCGGTAGAATTTTGGATCACAATGTTGTTAAAACCCATTTCTGAGCGAAATGACGCACCTTGAAAGGTATTCCGGCCATCACTGGAATAACCGAAAAGCGGAGAGTTGTTGTAAAAAATATTGGATTTTTCGTCGTGAATGAGCTCTTCAGTTTTTATCTGTACCCCATCGCTCCTGGTGATGATCACATTCTTTCTGAATTCTACCAGTTCTTCTCTCTCCCTTCGAACGGCATAGTCCGCGACAATATTTTGGACTTCTTCACCATTCGGATCGAAAAAAACAATCTTTATCCCCTTTTGAAATTCGTGGTAGGGATTGTCAGCTGCCGAATAACTGCGCATCTCGGGCGCAGTCAGCCGGGCCTTGACTTGGGCTGAGTCGCTGAAAATCACGGTGACTCCCAGGCTGATGTCTACTGGCTCCTCTGCGCGAATAGAAGCAATACGGTCGACCTCCGCCAGATCAGGCTCACAGGCAACTGTACTGAAAATCAACAAAACCAATGCTATGACCCATTGCGTGGTCTTCATACTTTAGAAAAAATTAGTCGTAGGAAGCTCTTCTGAACCACCTATCGTTTAGCGTAAATCCTAAACTGAGATTGGCATATCTTTCCCTAACTAAAGAATTTGATATTTTACCCATTTGACCCAATTCGGCGGAAAAGTTCACCTTATAAAAGGACGTACCGAAAAGAGAGGGGAGGGGAAACCCGAAGCCAAACGTTACCGCAAGCTGATCAACCTGTTCGTTGACGATTTCTATCGCGGTCTTGTTATATTTAAATCCAAGCCGGTAGTCGACTAGATTCAGGTATCTGACAGAAGTCGGATCAGGCGTGATTTGTCCACCCACGGCAACGCCGTAACTATCCTCCAGGCCGCCATTAATGCCACCGGAGCGGAAATTGGACCACTGACCATAATTAAAGTCGGCACCAACCATCCAGCGGTTGCTATGGGAAACGGAAAAACCTAGTTTATACGACTGAGGCAAATCGATCGTTTGGTTATCTCCCTCAATGAAAGAGATGGTATCGACAGGCAAGGTGCCTGTGCCGTCGCTGACGCTAAACGGCGTACGGATAGCTAGCAAATTTGTGCTTGACTGAATAGGAGCCGCAGCGCTTCCTCCAGCACCAATCACCAAACTGACCTGATCGTTCAAAGGCTTGAAATACTGAACACCGTAATCAAAGACGAACCCGCGCATAAAATTATCTCGATCTTCCCGGCCGTTTAAACTCCCGACTTCAAAGGGATATTCGATGGACCGAACCTGATTGATTGTCCCAAACAAATAACCTGCGTTCAGCCCCACGCTGAATTGGGGGCTCAGCCTCACACCATAACCTAAAAAAGCTTTTGTCGTCCCGCCTTCGCCAGCGTAGACACTGTGTACGGTCATGGTGTCCAGCGTTCCCGGAACCATGTAGTTGTATCCAACCTCCGAATAGGGCTCTACCCCGAACGTGACTGTTCCCGGATTGCCCATGGGAAAAGCAAAGTGGAAGTGGGTAAGTGAAAAATTATAGGAATTTTCCGAGAGGTTGCGATTGCTAAGCTGCGAAATATTTCCATACAAACCTGCGTCAATGGTCGTCAACTGTATTGCTGAGTAGGATGCAGGATTGCCGGGATTGATATGGTCGTACATGCCTATATAACGAACCCCTGTCGACAAACCTGCCATTGCCTTGTTCTGCGCTGGCGCAATCCCCTTCATTTCACCAATACCATATCTGGAATAAGGCGAACTTGTGTTGGATTTTTGAGCAAAAGCCACTGGCGCGGCACAAACTCCGCAAAAAACTAACAAAACCAAAACAACTTGCATTCGTTTGAACATGCACATAGATTATAAATATAGCAAAATAAGAACTGCAAAGCTATTTATTTTTTACTTCTTAAGAGGTCTCATTTTGTTAAAAAAGGTTAAAATACTGGATTTCACTACCTTAAACCAAACCATGAAGCAGTATCAGGAGAAGGAGCGTCAAAAACAGACTCTCATAAATGAGTGGTTTTTCTGACCTCTGAAAATAATAGCCCATATACAAGCTGATTGATGGTACCAAAAGATAAAAATGACGGCCAAGCGTGTTTTCGCTCCAAAGAAACCCCAGCACCCCAATTATCAGCACGATGAATGCCAGCTGAAAGGATTTCCGGACGTGGGCGATGCGTTTAAAAAATGTCTTGGGAAGGGTTATCGTGGTTAGCAGAACGATAATTATGAGGATGGAAATCTCCAAGAAATGCCAAGTTTGCAACACCGGAACGGATACCGCGGTGGACATGAGTGGTTGCCACAGCTCTTGAAAAGCACTGCCCTGATCGGAAATAAAAAAAAGAACCCACAATAAAAAGTAGGGAGCGAAAAATCCGAAAAGAGGCGCGACCCATTCACGCCATGCGAAGGTACGGAACAAGCCCAGGCCGGCCCATGCGACGAGAATAAATCCCAGAAAAGGAAGGTAAATCATGCTTCCAACGGCAACCATTATTCCCAGATCAAAAGTATCGGTCAGAATATAATCCCGGTGGTAAAAACTGAGCAGCTTGTGGAACATCCATATGAGAAAAAAATTGCTGAGCAAAGCCGGAGTGACGGCGAGATCCGCATGGAAATAGGCGGCCAACAAGATGTACACAGCGGAAACGATGGAACTCGGTCGCGCAAAAAGCTTATATTGATTGCTAATGCGATTGAGATGCAAGGCTTGCAGAAAAATCGCAGTGCCCGCCAAGAGCGCATTCAACCAGGAAGGGACTTCCCATCCTTGCTTTCCCCAGAAAAACGCGGCAATCGGAGCTTCCACGAGTGAGAGTTCAGTGAAGGCAGGAAGGTTGATCGCTTTGGGGATCAGCACCACCAGCAGAAGGATCACAAGCCACAGCGTATTGATACGTGAAAATTGTCGAAACTGTGTGGCAATCATCCTTACGATTCTTATTGGAACTCCTTAGCCAGCGCTTCGGCCGATTCTTCTATTTTTTTGGCGAGATCTTTTTTGAAAAGCTGGATTCTTTCAGCAATCCGGGCATCGCCCGCAGCCAAAATCTGAGCGGCGAGGATTCCGGCATTCTTTGCCGCATTCAACGCGACCGTCGCAACAGGGATGCCATTTGGCATTTGTAGGATTGAGAGTACAGAATCCCAGCCATCTATAGAATTAGTAGACTTGACAGGCACGCCAATCACCGGCAAGTGTGTGATGGAGGCAACCATACCTGGGAGGTGGGCAGCGCCACCGGCTCCCGCGATAATGACTTTGAGTCCTCTTTCTGCGGCCGTGCTCGCGTAGTGGTACATCCTGTCGGGTGTCCTGTGAGCCGACACAATGTCGATCTCGGTGGCAATACCCATGTCGCGTAAAAAATCGTAGGCTTCCCGCATGACCGGCAGGTCCGATTTACTTCCCATAATGATGCCGATCTGAGGACTATTTTCTGTCAATTGCATATTTGCTTCTGGTTTAAGTGATCGCCCGGATCATCGTTTGAATTTTTTTGGCTGTCTCCATTGCCGCATCCCGCTGCTCATTTACAACAGTTATATGCCCCATTTTCCTGAAAGGCTTGGTATATTTTTTTCCGTATAAATGCAGATATACACCCTCCATCGCCATCACCTCGTCAATCCCATCGTACTTGGCCAGCCCATCATGCCCGGAGTCGCCCAGCAGGTTGATCATCACCGCGTGGGTACGTGCTCCAGGGTTGCCCAG
>CAYNZH010000005.1:0-20721 GCA_964401685.1 uncultured Sphingobacteriaceae bacterium | reverse complement strand
TCCGGATTTCTTGCGACGATCACACCGATTTCTTGTTCAAAATCCACCCATTCTTCGATCAGGCTCGGATGATCAAATGCGTGCTCCCAGTCCGACTCATTCACGATCTTCTTTACGCCTTTCCCGTCATAGCCATCCCTTCTTAGCTTCTGAATATATGGCGGTCTCATGCTGGAATCTGACAGTTCTGCTGCCGAATTCACCAGTTGAAAGGGCGATGTTGGTATGTCATTTTGCTTGAAAAACTGTTTTTGCAAGCCTTTATCCTGAATCAGGCGAATGATGCGGGACTGAGGGAATACCTTCACCCCCTCTTGCTCCAACTTCTCCAGCGCATCCACATTGACCTTTTCTATCTCTATGGTGAGCATATCCAGGTTTTTCCCAAACTGATAAACAGCATCAAAATCGTCCAGTTTGCCCACCACAAAATTGCTGCAAAGAGAGCGGCAAGGTGCATTAGCGTCTGGATCCATTACATGGGTATTTACATTAAAATTGATCGCTTCCTGAATCAACATCCGCCCCAACTGGCCCCCGCCCAAAATGCCGAGGGTAAAATCACCGTAAAAATCTGCCGCCATAGTTAAAATTAAACATTAGCCACCAAATATACAAATTTATTCAAACGGATTTATGATTTTTTCCTTGGATTTTAGAATTGATTTGAATATTTTAGACAAAAATTAAGTCTATATATGAAGAATTTAACAATGACATTGATAGCAGGGGTTTTACTGAGTTTGACCCCAGCACTCGCGCAAGCGCAATTGCGCCTTCCGGCGGCTAGCCCGACACAGACCGTCACGCAGGACTTGGGTATCAGTAAAGTAACTTTGGTTTACCAGCGACCCAGCATCAATGACCGCCTGATTTTCGGGGGGCTGGTCCCTTACAACCAAGTCTGGCGCACAGGGGCAAACAATGCCACGGCGCTCACTTTTGAAGACGAATTTGAGGTCGGGGGACAAAAAATTCCAGCCGGGACCTACGGTCTTTTTACTATTCCGGGCGAAAAGCAATGGACGATCATTCTGAATAAAACTGCAAATCAATGGGGCGCCTACCAGTATAAGCAAGAGGATGATGTTGTTCGTTTTACAGTAAATCCGACGCGCCTTGATGAAAAGGTTGAGTCCTTCACGATTAACTTTGAAGATGTGACTCCCAGTTCCTTGTCGGTTGCTTTGGCTTGGGAAAACACAAAAGTGAAGTTCCCAGTGAAGGTTGACCAGCGAGGGCGGATTATGGCTTCCATAGAAGAGGCGATGAAGGGTGAGAAGAAGCCCTATTTTCAGGCGGCGCAATACTACTTCACGAACGATTTGGACATTCAACGTGCAGCCCAGTGGATAAAAGAGGCCGACAAGGGCAATGAAAGAGCTCCGCATATCAAATACTGGAAATCCAGAGTTTTGTTAAAAGCGGGCGATAAAGCTGGAGCCGTGCAAGCCGCACAGGAAGGTATAGAGATGGCTACAAATCTGAACAACAGCGAGTATGTTACGCTAAATACCCAGGCGCTGGAAGCAGCAAATAAGTAGGCCGGAAATTGAGGGCCTGACACCACTAGACCCCGGAAACACGTGCACAAAATAAGGCTGCGGAAATCGCTACATTGAGGGATTCTCCGCCACCTTTTCGCGGGATCGTCACCGGCACCTGTATTTGATTCTGGATCTCGGGGCGGATGCCTTGCCCCTCGTTTCCCAGAATGATGATGCCGTCCTTGCCGAAATTTATATCCCCTATGGGCTGGCCATCGAGGACTGCTCCATATATGGGGACGGACACTGTTTTGCCCAGTTGATCAAGAATTTCCAAAAGGGGTGTGTAGTACACAGGCAATCTGGAGAGGGAGCCCATGGATGCTTGGACGGTTTTGGGGTTGTAGACGTCGGCACAGTCTGGAGAACAAAGGATCTGGTCTATACCAAACCAATCGGCCGTCCTGAGTATGGTTCCCAGGTTGCCGGGATCCTGAACGCCGTCAAGGACCAGCGTGAATTTATTTCTAAAAGATTCCGGGCTCTCTAAATGGCGTTCTGCATTCTGTTCGGGGAGGTTTAGCACCGCCACAACGCCCTGCGGAGTTTTGAGCGCACTGATTTTTCGCAGATCGTCTTCGCTCACCTCATATAATTTTATATTCTCTGGTATTTTACCCATTTTTGCGTCCATAGCAGCGGTAAAATAAATCTGCTTTACCTGATAGCTAGAATGCAGGAACTCTTCAATAGACTTCCAGCCTTCTACGATGAATGCCTGGTGCTGCATGCGGAACTTTTTGTTCTGCAGGGAGCTGACAAAACGGATTTGGGATTTTGACAACATTGGTGAATGATTAACTACCAAAAATTCTTTTTGATTACAAGTATAGGGTTTTTGTTGCTATTTTTGGCAGGATGCCGCTCGAGTAGATTTTTGGAGGAAGGGCAAAGTCTTGTGATCAGAACCGAAATCAACGGTGTTCCGGATGAGCTTGACGAAGAGGTCGAAGTTTATATCCAGCCTGGTATCCGACCAAATTCCCGCCTTAATTTATTCCTGTACAATCTCGCGAATACCGAAAACGGCCGCTACCGCACTAGAAATGTACGTAAAATTGGTGAGGCCCCGCGTATACTCGACAGCGCACTGATCGAACTTTCGAGCATGCAAATCCAGCGTTTTCTATTCAATAAGGGGTATTTCAATGCAGAAGTCAACGAAGAGATCCGTATCGAAAACAACCGGGCTGAAATCCGTTTCCAAGTGGATCCCAAGCCTCCTTTTTACATCAATCAGGTCTTCTTTGAGACGCCAGATCCAGCGATTGCTGCATTATACCTCAAAAACAGTCCTCAATTTACCAAATTAAATGCTGGGGAGCGCTTTGATGCGGACTCTCTTGCCGAAGTTAGGGAGGAAGTCTACGTACTGATGCGTCAGCATGGTTATTACGATTACCTGAGGCAGAACATGTATGTAAACGTAGATACAGTGAGCAACTACGGCAGAGCAAACATTGAACTTCATATTGAAAACCCCGTAAATGAGGACTTCCATACAAAGTATTATGTGGATAGCAGTTTTATCGTCATTCGGGATGCTGAGCCTCAGAGAAATTTGGCAGAACCCCAGCGGACTGCGTTGGCGGAAGGCGTATTGGGACTCGATTACACGGGCAAATTTCGCATAAAACCGCTCGCTAGATACTTGTTTCAAAAAGAAAACCAACCGTACAATTTGCTGTTTGAAAACCTTACTTATGACCGCCTCTACGAGCTAAATAGCTTTAGGAGTGTCCGTATACAGTACGAAAAAGTAGACAGCAACCGACTAAGAGCCATTTACGAGTTGACGCCGCGCGCATACATGGCCAATCAGATTGAGGGCGAATACACGTTTAGCGCAGGGATGGGCGGCTTCAATCTGGGCAACATCTTTTCGCACCGAAATCTGTTCGGCGGGTCTGAACAACTGGACATACAGCTCAGGTACGGGGTTCTGTTCGATTCGCGACTGGAGGGGAATCTCCTGGACAGGGTCTTTAACAATGATTTTCAAGTAGGCGTAAACATCACCGTACCACGATTGATAACGCCATTTCGAACCAGAGAGGTCGGCAAGCTGAGTGTACCCCGAACGATTTTCACCTCCAATTTGCAGATTTTTGACCAGCGCGATACTTATTCGAACCGATATTTTGTCAACACGCTTTCCTATCTTTGGTTGGAAACGCCTTATAAGCAACACCATCTCAGCCCCCTTGTGTTGGAGTATCGTCTCGGACAACTGGACACCAGATTTGCACAGGATCTGATCGAAAAAGGCTACTTGCTTTATGTTCGAAGCAATAGCAGAGCCTATTTTGGCTTAGGCTCTCAATATTCCTTCACTTTTAATGCCCCTAAACTGATTCAATACGAAGACTTCCTGTTTTTCAGGGGTAGCGTGGACGTGAGCGGAAACCTGCTCAATCTTGCTGGCCACATTTTCAATTTCGAAGCGAACAACGATGGGGAAAAATCTCTCTTCGGCGTTCCGTATCTGCAATATGCAAAATTGGAAAGTGACGTCAGGTTTTACAGGCATCTGGGCGGTGATCGCCAGCTGGTGTTTCGACTCAACCCCGGGATTGCCATTCCCTATGGGAACAATTCCAGTCTTTTGATCTTTGAAAAAAGTTTTTTTGGTGGAGGAATGAACGGAATCCGTGCATGGCAAGCCAGGACGCTGGGCCCCGGAAATTACAATAGAGCGAATTTAGACCCGTCCCTGCGGCCCAATTTGAGGAACCTTGACCAACTGGGAGAAATCAAACTAGAGGGAAATGCCGAGTATCGTTTCAGGCTTATCAACAATCTCTGGGGAGCCAAAGTCAAGGGCGCGACCTTTGCAGACGTAGGCAACATTTGGAGACTCACGGACAATGAGCTGAATCCCGGCGGGACATTTAAGGCAGACCAATTCCTGAACCAGCTGGCCATAGGCACCGGAGCGGGGATCCGTCTGGATCTGGAATATTTTATGCTACGCCTTGACGTTGGGCTGAAAATCAAAGATCCTCAGTTCCGGGGAAGCGACCAGTGGGTGATCCGCCACCTATTCGACTCACGCGAGTTCAAAGCAAATTATGCCGCAACCAATTCACCTGATCGTTACAGATTTTTTCAGTACAATTTTGGAATTGGCCTTCCTTTTTAATACTTTTATTCTAAATCTAAAAATGATGAAAAAAATAATCCTTTGTAGCGTCCTTTTGTGGACTATGGGTACGCTATCTCTGTCAGCGCAGACACGCTCTGATGCGGCCCGGAATACGCAACTAATCGAAAACGAACTCCAACAAATCCTCGAAGATAATAAGGGCGTGGGCCTGTCAGTAGCATTGGTAAAAGACGGAAAACTTCATTACCATAAAGCATTTGGACTGAAAAACAGGGAGTCCGGCGAAACGCTGGAACAGGATGATTTATTTAGGATTGCATCTATTTCCAAGTCGTTTGCAGCAACAGCGATTATGCAGCTAGTGGAAAAAGGGCTTTTTTCCCTCGACGATGATTTCGGAGACTTGGTGGGTTTTCCGATTCGAAATCCCAAATTTCCGGATCAGAAGATCACATTGAGGATGGTGCTTTCCCACACGTCGAGCATCAATGATAGCGAGGGTTATTTTCAGCTAAAGGTCATCCATCCGGATTCAAACGCCAACTGGGCGAAAAGTTACAGCGACTATGCCCCCGGAAGCGATTATAGATATTGCAATCTAAACTATAACATGGTAGGCGCAGTCATTGAGCGTTTTACCAACCAGCGATACGACCAGTATATCATTCAAAACATTTTAACGCCTTTAGGTCTTTACGGCGGATATTCTCCAAGTGAGCTAGAGGGGGACCGTTTTGCGACTCTATATACTTACAACACAGAAAACCAGACTTATTCAGCTTCCCCCGCAGCCTATCATCCGAGGCTGGACGAGCTGAGAAATTATACGCTGGGTTGGTCAACCCCCGTTTTGTCCCCCACCGGTGGGCTGAAAATTTCGGCAGTTGATCTGGCCAAATACATGATCATGCATATGAACTACGGTGCAAAAGATGGCGTACGGATCATTAGCGAGCGGAGTGCAAAAGAGATGCAGACGCCGGTGTCTGCCGCACCGAGCAATTATGGGCTTGCATTGAACGTAAAGGACAACTTTATCCCCGGAAAAACCATGGTTGGGCACACGGGCTCCGCATACGGCTTGTACAGTCAAATGTACTTTCAGCCCGAAGAAAAATTTGGCTTCGTCATCATTACCAATGGCTTTGACCACAAGAGCACAGACGGATACACCAAAATCCTGATTGAAGCGGCGCGTGCGCTTCACAAGCATTTTTTAGAATAAAAGGCGGTTGACATGGCGCAGGGGGAATTTTCCAAGCAACAGCTAAGGGAACGTTATCTAGGTATGAGGCGTGCTCTTTCCGAGGAGCAGAGGGATGCGTTGGTACGGGAAATGTGCTCCCATTTGGATGATTTTTCCCTGAAAGACGGTGCCTTCGTGCACCTGTTTTTGCCCATTAAGCGGCATCTAGAGCCAAACACATTAATTCTCAAACAATATCTCACCGGAAAACGCCCGGATCTGCATTTTGTCCTGAGTAAAACGCACTGGGAGACCGGATCCCTGGAGCATTTCATTTGGGATGAGCACACGCGTCTGAAGGAAAATCGATGGGGGATCCCCGAGCCGGTTGAAGGGCAACGCATCAGTCCTCAGCAACTGGACCTGATCTTTGTTCCTTTGCTGGCGTTTGATCAGCAAGGGCATAGGGTCGGTTATGGCAAGGGATTTTACGATAGGTTTCTGTCCCTCTGTCGGCAGGATGCGCGCAAAGTAGGGCTGTCCTTTTTCGACCCGGTTCCCGAAATTCAGGACACGCTGGAAACGGATTTTTTGATGGATGCCTGCATCACACCAGCGCGATTGTATCGCTGGGATCGGCGCGAGCAGCAGAGCACCTAGTGCAAACCCCGACCTAGTAAATCACACGGAATTTCACGGTTTCTGCGATGTTTTTCAGTTGAGAAATGAGTTCCTTTTTATTATAGTCCTTGGTAATATCAGTCACCACATAGCCTATATCCTTTTTGGTCATCAGAAACTGTGCCACGACGTTGATGTTATTCTGCGCGAAAATCGCGTTGATCTGCGCCATGACACCCGGGACGTTTCGGTGAATATGTATCAGGCGGTGGGCGGCGTGGACTTTTTGCAAAATCAACTGCGGGAAATTCCGACTTGAATAGGTGTCTCCGTTATTGATAAATTCGGCCATCCTCCGAGGAATAAACTCAGCATTTCTCTTTTTATTCTTCCTATCATCAAAGACAACAATCCCCTTTCGGCTACAGATCTGCTTGTTGATCCAGCCTTTGCTATCTCCCAGATAGCCCACGACCATTAGCTTGTCGCATCTTAAAAGTTGTTCATCGGCTATAGACTCGCCATCGGCAAGCAGGAGCATGCCCACATCGGAAGTATATTTCTCCTCGAAAGTAGGTTTCAGGCGTATGGAAAACCCGTCTCTCTTCAAAAGATGTAGGGCTTCCTGTGGCACCGGCCCCACAGCGAGGCAAAGAATACGGTTCTTGGGGTAGGAAATCGCACTCGGCAAATCATTGACATACAAAAACTCGTCAAAACTAGGGGTCACGTGATCGGCCTTCTCCGCCACACTTTTGCGCTCAATATTCTCCGTAAAGGCATAAAATTGTTCGACCAATCCCGATTCTTTCAGTTGAAAATCTGAATAGCCGTCGCCGATTCCGAAAATGCGTCCAGGCAACTGCAATTGCTTTAGGAGCTTGACTTTGCCCGCTTCTTCCGATAAGGGATTGGATTCGTCATATCCAACGATGTTCCCTTGATCATCAAATACAAATTCATTGGCATAGATATTTTTCTTCTTTATATGGTAGGGCCGCACGACGGGTATGATAAACTCCTTGAAACCTCCAGAAACGATAAGAACCTGCTTTGCATTTTCCTTGAAAAAGGCTTTATTTCGGGAAAAAGACGGGGAAACACGTTTTTTTAGTACGGAGATTAATTTTGCCAGGTGATCGCGATGAGCCCTGAGGAGACGAATTCTACCGGTCAGACTCTCGCGGAAGGAAATTTCGCCTTCCATTGCCATGTTGGTGAGTTGCTCTATTTCCGCGTAAACCTTTGCCTTGTCCGGGTGGTTCCTCAGCGATATTTTTGCTAACTCTTCCAGCGCCTCTACCTGCGTAAATGTACTGTCGAAATCAATAATATAATAGTTGGTCACTTTTAATAGTTATTTTTTAGGGGAATGCAAATTTCTTCAAGGGTCTTTTCGAGCGGCTTGAAGGTGAATCCGGTTGCTCCAACCAGCTTCTTGTTGGAATAGCGCAGTTTCTGGAGGGAGGCCGCCGCGGAAGATTTGGTGAGGGTCGGCTTCTTTTTCGTCAGTCGACTTTGTAAGAGCGCCAGTCGCCAGCCAATTCCCAGGATAAAGGGGGTCGCACATATCTGTGGAGGTTTTCTACCGAGATGCACGCTAGCGAGAGTGAGCAATTCTTTGTGTGTCAGGTTTTGATGATTAACGATAAATCTTTCACCCGAAATGTCTCGTCTGTCCATGAGGGTGATCATGGCTTTTGCAACGTCTTCGACGTCAACCACCCCGACCGAACCGCCTGTATAGAACTTCAATCCTTTGGCCAACAGGTGAAAAACGGCACCACTTCCCTTTGATCCCGCACTCGCTCCGATAATCAAGGATGGATTGATAATCACCGCATCCAATCCTTCGGCAATACCACGCCAAACTTCCATCTCGGATTCAAATTTTGAAATCGCATAGGGAGACTGCTTCGGACTGTACTGCCAGATGTCGTCTTCGGTGATCAGTTGCTCGGGAGCTTTTGCTTTGCCTATGGCCGCAATTGAACTCACGTGAACCATACGTAATTTGTATTCCAGAGACAAGTTCACTAGGTGTGCAGTACCTCTCACATTTGTCTCCATCATGGATTTTCTAGTCGAGGGGTCGTATGAAACTTGCGCAGCACAGTGATAAATTTCCCGGACCCCCTGAAATGCCGCTTCCAGTTGAAAAAGATCCAACAAATCTGCCGTAACCCACTCCACCAAGCTGTTATCAGTCAATATTTCTGGAATTTCCGACGATGACCGCTTGACCGCACGGATCTTTTTCCCTGACCTCGTGAGCAATTCAATCAATTTCGCTCCAACGAACCCGGTACCTCCAGTTACTAGTATCAAAATCTCTTATTTAAATGACTGCGCTAAGTTAAAATAAATATTAGTATAACTCAACTTATAGGCGGTATTTCCAATTTCGGTAAGCGCGGGGCCTGTGGGCGGCCATCTTTCTCGAATTGCTTTGACGAATCCTTAATATATTTAATAATATCATACTCCCCCCAGTTTTGTGCCTGCTCATAATTAGGTCTGTGCAGAAGCATGAAATTGTCCAGATCTTCCCCCGTATATCCCGTGAGCTGCATCACACGGTACTCATTGAAAAGCCGATTTACAACACTCGCCTCGTATTCCAGATTCATATAATTTTTAAAGCGTCTTGCTTGCTTTCCGGTGCGGCTAAATCGTTCATATAAAGAGGTCAAAGGATTGAAAATATACCCCAAGACCGACGGCTTGCCTTCTTGATAAATGCCCTTTCGGCGATAACTGTCCATGACATCCTGCATTTCTGCTTGGCGGTTGGGGCTGGTCACAGTCACATCATCGATCCTGACCGAGGTAGGACTGAGATCCAAAAGAATGTCGCTAAACGTCTTGATTTCTGTTCTTATCGTTTTGAACCCGACCTTTGAAACTTCCAAGGAATCTCCAATGCTTGCCAAAATGGAGAATTCGCCGATTTCATCCGACGCTGTGACTTCTTTGGAGTTGAGGTTTTTGATGTTTGCATTCGCGATGCGCTGGCTTTTACCAGATTCTAGGATCAGTCCTTGGACGCGTCCACGTTCCTGGCCGGTTGCGAGCAGCACGCAAAAGAAGGAAAGCAAACAAGCAAGCAGCCAGCCCTTACCGTGTACATTACGCAGGATTTTTGCTGTCTTTCGCATAAGGGTAAAACACAAAATTGGCACCTTCAGGAACAACGACAAAAAGACACATATATTCCTCAGGTTTTTTATACTTATTCAAAAAATGTGTTTTCCTGTCTTCCTTTATGATGCCCTTTTCAACAAATTCTTCGAAGGTCGACGCCTGGATCGACCAGGAAGTTCCCAGCTCTTCCTTGTCCAGAATCAATTCCCCAACGTGTACTTCATGTTGATGTGCAATAAATATAGGGAATCTGGAAAGCCCCTCAGCTATAATCTCAGTGGAAATTTCTAAAATAGATTCGGCATAAAAATCTAGATCCTTTTTGAGGCTCACCAACGGGCTACTGGCCGGTTGGGTCGGCTGATTGTTGTTTTCAGGGGTCAAAAAATCTTGGATTTCCATCGAATTTCGATTATTTGAGTTTTAATAACACGACATTTTCAACATGTTGCGTGTGCGGGAACATATCCACGGGCCGAATTCGCTCAACGGCGTATTTTTCACCCATCATCTGCAGGTCCCTCGCTTGGGTTGCCGCATTACAGCTTACATAGACTATCTTCGGGGCGCTTATCTCGAGCAGGCGTTCCACGACATCCGGATGCATACCCGCACGCGGAGGATCGGTGATTATCAAGTCAGGACGCCCATTCTCCCTTACAAAATCTGCTGTAAGTACGTCTTTCATATCCCCGGCAAAAAAGCGGGTATTGTGTATATCGTTCAACAACGAATTTTTCTTTGCATCCGCTATAGAAGCTTCCACATATTCTATGCCAACTACTGATCGGACGTGGGGCGCAATGAAATTGGCTATAGTGCCCGCGCCCGTATACAGGTCGTATACCAGATCCTCACTTTTCAGATCAGCAAATTCACGCGCGATACTGTACAAGGCATGGGCCTGCCGAGAGTTTGTCTGGTAGAAGGTTTTCGGGCCAATCTTAAATTTCAAGCCTTCCATCTCCTCCACAATATAATCGTTGCCGGCATATACCAACACTTCCTGATCAAAGATGGTGTCGTTTTTTTTCTGGTTGATAACGTATAAAAGAGAGGTAATTTCCGGGAAATTTGATCGGATAAAGCGCAAAACAAGTTCACGCTCCGTGTCGCTGGCATACGCAAATACCACAATGACCATCAAATCGCCTGTGCCCGAGCTTCTGACGATCAGGTTCCGCAGCGCCCCGCTGTGCTCCCTGAGGTCATAAAACGAAATCCCATGCTGTTTAGCATATAAGCCCACTGCGTTGCGGATTTGATTGGACGGATCCGCCTGTAAGTAACAATGTTCGATTTCTAGCACTTTGTCAAATCGGCGTGGAACGTGAAACCCCAGCGCATCCATGTTTTCGGGTGGAAGTTCCGCATCCAATTCGTCCAGCCATCGCTTATTGGAAAAAGTAAATTCGAGCTTATTGCGATAATAACGCGTCTGCTCTGAGGCAAGGATAGGCTCAATCCCCGAAATGTCGACCTTCCCAATTCTCGCCAGCGCCTGCTCGACCGTGGCTTGTTTGAATTTCAGTTGGGCTTCGTAGTCCAGATGCTGCCATTTGCATCCGCCGCACGTGCCAAAATGCAGGCAAAAAGCCGGCGTTCTATGGGGTGACTGCTCCCGAAACTGGACAATCCTAGCCTCAGCCAAGTTCTTTTTCTTGCGATAAATTTCAATATCAACGACATCACCGGGGACGGCTTTCTCTATGAAAACGACAAGATCCCCAACCTTGGCCACGCCTTTTCCTTCTTCCCCAATATCGTGCACGACGACCTGCTCAACCAACTGCTTTATCTGCTTCCCACGAAATCTCTTCATTTTCTATCGTTTGTTGTTTGTCTTAAGTGAGCTGGGCAGTGATCAGCCTCAAAAATTCCGATCGGGTCGGTTCGCTGATAAATTTTCCGGTGAAGGCCGATGTCGTAGTCACCGAATTTTGCTTCTGTATGCCGCGCATCGACATACACAGGTGTTTACATTCAATAACTATGGCTACGCCTGCCGGATCCAGCGTCTCCTGGATACAGTCGCGAATTTCGTTCGTCAGCCTCTCCTGCACCTGCAGTCTACGGGCAAAGATATCCACCACGCGGGGGATTTTACTCAAACCGACAATATGACCTTTAGGTATATAGGCGATATGCGCTTTGCCAAAAAACGGCAGTAAATGATGCTCGCACAAGGAGTATACCTCAATATCCTTGACCACCACCATCTGGCTATAATCCTCCTGAAACATCGCTGAACGAAGTATTTCCGCCGGATCCAGCTCATATCCGTGTGTGAGGAACTGTAGGGCCTTGGCCACCCGCTGCGGTGTTTTCAACAATCCATCCCGATTTGGATCCTCGCCCAAATCAGCGAGTATTTTTGAATATTGAGAAGCAATCCGCTCCGTGCGGTCCTCATGCTTGTCCATGTTTTTATGTTTAATTAAAGCGTGAATCTAAACACGCAAAGATAATTGTTCTATCCCACATTTAGAGAAAGTAACCATTTAATCTAAATATTACGGCAATTAGGTAATTTTTCTATGGTAAAATAGGATTAATTAAATAAAAACCTGACTTTAGTAGTCATATTTGATCTAAATTACAAACATATGAAAAGAAAAACAGAACTCTTCAGAAGAATAGTCGCACAAAAATACCTCTTGGTTGCCGCGGCCTTTCTTTTTATTTTTCAAACAGGGGTCGCTCAACAAAGATTTTTTGGTGGACCGCCAGCGCCTGTCGACCCTGTTGTTGAAAACATTATCAAAGAAGCACGGGAAAATTCCCAGCTCAAGGTTTTGGCTCATGAGCTCCTTGACATTGTGGGACCCCGCTTGGTAGGAACCCCTCAAATGGACCATGCACACAGCTGGGCTATAGAGACCTTCAACAAATGGGGCATTCACGCGGAAAACCAGCAATTTGGTGAGTGGCGTGGTTGGGAAAGAGGGATTTCCCACATAGACCTGGTTCACCCGAGAATTAAAACCTTGTACGGAACTCAGCTAGCCTGGAGCCCAACTACCGGTGGGAAACCTGTGGAAGGTGAAGTGATTGTACTTCCTAACGTGAAAGACTCTCTTGAATTTCAGGCTTGGTTGCCCAATGCCAAAGGAAAGTATGTGATGATTTCTATGCATCAGCCCACAGGGAGACCGGATTATAACTGGAAGGAATTCGCAACTCCGGCATCCTACGAAAAAATGCAACAAGAAAAACGTGATGCAGCGAGAGAATGGGCCGAAAGAATCAATAGGACCGGCGTTTCAGCAAACTCCCTGCCTGGAGTATTGGAAAATGCAGGCGCGGTTGGCATTGTAATGTGCTACTGGTCTCAGGAGTTTGGTTCGAACAAAATTTTCGGAGCCCGTACGATTAAAGTTCCAACTATTGACTTATCCGTTGAAGATTACGGTGTCATCTTCCGCCTTGCAGAAAGTGGTGAGAAGCCGCGGTTACGCGTTGAAACAGAATCCAAAGAATTGGGTACGGTACCGATTTTCAACACCATTGCTGAAATCAAAGGAACCGAGTTCCCGGATGAATATGTCATTCTTTCTGCTCACTTTGATTCGTGGGAAGGTGGTTCCGGTGCAACCGACAATGGAACGGGCGTGATCGCTGTCATGGAAATTGCCCGTATTCTTAAGGAAGTGTTCCCAAATCCAAAAAGAAGTATACTCGTTGGACTTTGGGGTAGCGAGGAGCAAGGTTTGAACGGATCACGCGCGTTTGTCATCGACAACCCGAATGTTGTGGCAAAAACACAGGCAGTTTTCAACCTTGATAATGGTACCGGCCGTGTTTCCGAAATAAATGGATCCGGATTCCTACATTCCTATGATTTTATTGAGCGCTGGATGGCACCTGCTCCCATGGAAATCCGCAGGGAGGTCAATACCACTTTCCCAGGAAGCCCATCGGGAGGAAGTTCAGATCATGCTGCATTTATCGCGGCGGGAGTTCCGGCATTTATGTTAAGTGCACTGTCATGGGGATACAGCACCATTACCTGGCACACAAATCTGGACACCTACGACAAGTTGGTCTTCGATGATTTGGAACACAACGTTATCTTGACCGCGATCATGACTTACAAAGCTGCTCAGGAGCCTACTTTGGTCGACAGAGAACAGCGAATTTTGCCTCCAGGCAGAGACGGTCGTCCAGGAACCTGGCCGCCAATTCGCCAACCACGCAGGTTGGGAGGATTTTAATCACCCATAAGCGATTCTGATTTGTGCGTTTTTATGTAGAATTGATACATGAAAACGCACATTTTTGTTTGTGATTTTTGTATTATTGTGAAAATAATACCAATATGAGTCTTTTAGCCTTTTATAACACTAAAATCTACAGTGATCAGGATATCTGGCAAGGACGCGCTATCTTGGTTGAAGGCAGTCTTATTCGCGGAATTGTCAACGATACGGAGATCCCGAGTCATTTTACCAAAATCGATCTGGGCGGACTATCTGTAGCTCCGGGACTGATAGATTTGCAAATCTATGGGTCAGATGACGTGCTTTTCGCTGCACAAAGAGATGTCAAGGCATTAAAACATATTAGTGAAACGATCGTTGCCAGTGGCACAACGGGCTTCATAATTACCGTGGCAACGCTACCATTGAATGCTATCAGGGAGGCAATAGCGGCTGTCAACTCCGACGTCTCAACTGCATGCCTTGGTCTCCACCTTGAGGGCCCGTACCTCAATCCGGCACGCAACGGGGCACATCCCAAAGAGTGGATCCGGCCCGCCGAATTGCATGAACTTACGGAACTGCTAGATGGCGCCGGTGAAAACGTAAAAATAATGACCATCGCACCAGAATTATTCGATCAGGAATCCCTGGACTACCTCCGAAGTCGGAATATCGTCCTGTCTGCCGGACATAGTATGGCCACTTATGCAGAGAGCTGGCAAGCTTTTAGTACGGGAGGTGTCACTCTTGCGACACATCTTTTCAATGCAATGACACCCTGGCATCACAGGGACATGGGTCTTCCAGGAGCGGTAATGATGGCCCCCGACGTCCGAGCAAGCATCATCGCAGATGGGATTCATGTTTCATACGAGTCCCTGGAGTTTGCCAAAAAACTCATGGGGGAGCGACTATTTTTGATCACCGATGCGGTTACAGGTTCGACCATGGACCCTTATCGACATAAATTTGCAGGCGACCGATACACGTTGCCTGATGGCACACTGTCGGGGTCGGCACTTACCTTATGGCAAGCTGTGAAAAACTGTGTAGATCATTGCGGAATTCCGTTGGATGAAGCGATCCGCATGGCCACCACTTATCCGGCCAGGGCAATCGGGTATGCAAACGGAGGCCGCATCCACCAAGGAGCAAGTGCGAATATGATCGTATTTGATGATAATCTCACCCTAAATCGGGTCATCTTTGAAGGTAAAACAATAATAAAATGAACAAAAAAATCTGGGTTTTCTGCGTACTGGTCCTAAGTCTGGGAATTAGTTTGCCAATTGGTGCTTTAGGACAGATCAGTCCTTTAAAGCTAAAGTCTCCCGTACAGGATAGTGTCCATGTACGCAGTGCGACAACTTATCTGCAGGGATTCGCCGATCCCTCGGCATTTCTCTTTTTGCAGGGAGAAGAAGTAAAAATATACGCTACAGGGGTCTTCGCGGCAGCACTGACCTTGGAAGAGGGTCACAATGCGTTTGAACTTTTATACGGCATCGACGGCGATACCACCAAAAGAAGGCTCGTCTACGTCTATGAAAGGCCTTCGCCACCACGTCCTACAGCAGGTTTTGCTATAGAATCTGTACGATTGATTCCAGGAGGAGATCTTTGGTTGAAATCTGGTGACTATTTGCAGATCGAAGTGAAAGCGAGCCCCGGCATGGACGCCACCTTATTGAATCAACAAATCTCATTGACCGAGCTCGATTCGGCACAAACCGGCGTTGCTGGTATCTATAGGGGCGAGTATCTCATCAAAGAATCCGACGTTTCCCAGAACCAAACGGTCGCGGTCCTGCTTCGAGATCCCCAAAGCGGCAAAACAATCCAGAAAGACAGTGAACAAACCCTCACAGTCCTGGCGGATCAGCCCCTTGTCGTTGGGCGAACAAATAAAAAGCGGGTGGGACTGGACTATGGTTTAGGAACCGATCGTCTCGGAGGTGCAAAAATGGGCTTCTTGGACTCTGCGGTCCGGCTTGAAATTGCGGGGAAAATGCAAGGAATGTACAAAGTGCGCCTCGCCGACCAGACGCAGGCCTACGTCAATGTGCGCGATATCACTTTGGAAGAAGGTGTTAATTTCCGGCCACATTCAATCACCGGAAGTTGGAGCGTCACAACCCGCGGCGGTCAGGATTTTGTCTCCATTGGGCTCAGCCAAAGACTGCCCTATACTACGCAGATGCTGGACGATCCGACTAAAATTGTCATCGACATTTACGGAGCGGTTTCCAATAGCAACTGGATCACGCAAAGGGGCGATCTTGCAGCTATCAAAAATGTTTGGTATGAGCAATTAAACAAAGATATTTTTAGAGTACATCTTGAGCTTAAGGATAAGGAACATTGGGGACATGAGGTCTATTACCGGGGAAATTCGCTCCAGATACGGGTTAAACCCAGACCAGAAAAACTGGATCTCAGGCATCTTACGATCGCAGTCGATGCGGGCCATGGCGGCAATAACAATGGTGCAATCGGCATGACCGGCGTAAAAGAGAAAGATCTGAATTTGTCAATGGCCCAAAAACTCAAACACCGACTCGAACAGAAGGGAGCCACAGTGATCATGACCAGAGACGATGACACCTATACCAATAATACACAACGTCTGCAGGCGTTGCGCAGCCCGGAACCAGACATTCTGATCAGCATCCACTGCAATGCTGCCGGTAATCCGATGGTCGCTGGCGCCTCTACTTACTACCGGCATCAAGCCTTCCGTCCTCTATCAGTCTCAATATATGATGAAATGTTGGCCCTGGATCTGGCAGATTTCGGCAATGTCGGAGGATTCAATTTTACGTTAAACTCACCCACGGAATTCCCCTCGGTACTGGTCGAGGTGGCATTTATGTCCAACCCAGCCGATGAAGAGCGATTATTGGACACGGAATTTCACGAGGAAATGGCGGAAGCAATTCTTGTGGGCCTAGAAAAATATTTGAAATCAATTGAATAAATAAAAATTATAAGAGATGAAAACACATTGGATCAAGGGGATAGGAATGATAGTGCTAGCCAGCATCATCGTTTCCTGCGGCTCGGTCAAACCCCTGCAAGTGACCGAAGACTCCCAAAAGCCGACACAACGCGCCATGAGAGAATTCAGAGCAGCCTGGATCGCGAGCGTTGCGAATATCAATTGGCCTAGCAAACCCGGTTTGTCGACCAAGGAGCAACAAGCAGAGGCAATAGCCTGGCTAGATTTCCTGAAAGAGCACAACTTCAATGCTGCGATCTTCCAGGTACGTCCGCAGGCCGACGCACTTTATGAAAGCAGCCTTGAGCCGTGGTCCTATTATTTGACCGGCCAACAAGGGGTGGCTCCGGATCCCTACTATGACCCTCTGGAATTTTGGATAGAAGAGGCACATAAGCGAGGCCTGGAACTCCACGTATGGCTCAATCCATACCGCGCGCACCACACGACTGGCAAGGAAATCAGCCCTCAGTCCATAGTTAAACGCATGCCCGAATCGGTCGTGTATCTGGAAGAAGGTTATTGGTGGTTCGATCCTGCTCTAAAATCCACGCAAGACCATGGCGCTGCCGTTGTCCGTGATCTCGTACGTCGCTACGACATTGACGGGGTACATTTCGATGATTATTTCTATCCCTATGAGTCCTATAACAAAGGAAAGGATTTCCCTGACGATGCGAGCTGGAATGTCTATAAAAACAACGGCGGCAAACTCTCCCGCGCAGACTGGCGCCGCGACCATGTCAACCGTTTTATTGAGCGCCTTTACCACGAAATCAAATCGGAAAAAAAACACGTAAAATTTGGTCTGAGCCCTTTTGGGATCTGGCGCCCAGGCTATCCGGAAAGCATAGCTGGAATGGATCAATACAATAGCCTTTACGCAGATGCCAAACTATGGCTCAATGAGGGCTGGATAGACTACTTTTCCCCCCAACTCTATTGGCCCATCGCACAGATCCCGCAGAGCTTTCCTGTCCTTCTAGGTTGGTGGCAGCAGGAAAATACCCATCAGCGCCATCTGTGGCCGGGAATGAATGTAGGACGAGGTGGAGACGATGCGAATGTTGCCGAGGTCAACAATCAGATTATGATCACCAGAGGTATGGTACCTGAAAGCAAGGGCGCGATCCACTGGAGCATTTCATCGTTGACGAGAAACCCGCGGGTGCCCGAGAGCCTAATCAAGGGCGTGTACCAAAAACAAGCCTTAGTTCCTGCGAGCCCTTGGCTGAGCGATGCAATTCCTGCAGCACCAAAAGTCAACGAAAGACGGAGTAGTCAACAGGTGCAACTGACTTGGAGCCACCCTCAGGAAAGCAACATCGCGCAATGGGTGGTGTACTATCGCTACGGGGACACCTGGAACTACGAAATTTTACCCGCAACCCAAAAGCAATACGCACTGGATCTGACCGGGGCGCAGAACAAACAGACCCTAACAGGAATTTACGTAACCGCAGTAGATAGATTCGGAAATGAAAGTAATTAAATCATTATTGATAGGATGCCTGTTTATAGGATTCGCGGGCGTGGCCCTGGGCCAAGGTACAAATGCTGCCAGACAGAGCAACACACAGCGTGCTGGCCTTCCGCCCAACTTTGAACAATATGTCGCAAAAGTGCTGGACGGATTTGACGTTCCAGGAGTTGGCATAGCCATTGTCAAGGAGGGCGAGGTCGTGCTTGCCGAAGGATTTGGAGTCAAAAGGCTAGGGCAGAAGGATCGAGTCGATGGGAACACACTTTTCAGTATTGCTTCAAACACCAAGGCATTCACCGGCACTGCGCTGGGCATGTTGGTCGAACAAGGCAAACTCAGCTGGGACGATCG
This sequence comes from uncultured Sphingobacteriaceae bacterium, assembly GCA_964401685.1. Taxonomy (GTDB): domain Bacteria; phylum Bacteroidota; class Bacteroidia; order Sphingobacteriales; family Sphingobacteriaceae; genus DASRQK01. The sequence goes on along the minus strand of CAYNZH010000005.1, from coordinate 2,083 downwards.
CGTAGTCAAGTATTTGCCCTGGTTTGAACTTTCGGACCTCTACGTGACACAAAATCTGACCATCAGGGATTTGTTGGTGCATCACAGCGGTCTCCCCGCCTATGTCAATGATATGCTCTTGTTCCCCCCGGCGGACATGACTCGAAAGGAACTGATACTTAAACTTAAAGACGCTCCTCTTGCCTACGATTTTCGTTCGGGCTACGCTTACGACAATATCCTCTATCTGGCCGCGGCGGAAGTCATCGAAGAGGTAAGTGGCCTGAGTTGGGAAGATTTTATCACCGAAAAGATCTTTATTCCCCTGGAAATGACACGCAGTGTCAGCAGGTTTTCCACACTCCGCCAGCACGATAACCTGGCCATGTCACATACGCGCAGAAATGGCGAACTCGTGGTCGTTGATTCCTTTTTTGTCCAAAACATTGGCGATCCGGGAAATCCAGCCGGAGGCATAGCGTCCTCAGCTGTCGACATGGCCAAATGGATAAAAATGCACCTGGATTCCGGGCGTATCGACGAAAACAGGCGACTTTTCAAACCCCAGGTTACGGAGGAACTCTGGAAATACACTGTTCCTATACCGATCAGCAAAATTTCCGAAGAATTCAAGCCTGCCCAGAGACAGTTCAGCGGCTATGCAGCTGGATTTAGTGTCTACGACTATCGCGGTTATAAGGTGGTAGGACACGGCGGATCGCTTACGGGCTTTGTCTCGCAGTTGGCGATGGTGCCACAGCTGGATCTGGGTATTATCGTGATGACCAATCAAGGTGTGACCAATGCGTATTGGAGTATCATTCGCCATGTCCTTGATCATTATATGGAGGCAGAACCCTTTGACTGGTACGCGGCATTTAAGAAAGACACAGACAACTCACTGCGAAGGCAGGATTCCATCCGCAGAAACAATAAGCCCGTGGAGGCTGATCCTCGCCTGGTTCGGACGTTGCCTCTGGAAAAATATGCCGGCGCATACCGCGATTCCTTTGTAGGTAGGATAGTCGTTTCCCAAGCGGGCGACGATCTCCACGTTGCGTTCTCAGATGCGCCGCAGTTCAACGGCCGACTGACACATTTCCATGGTGATCTTTTCAAAATGCGTTGGGACAACCCAGATCGCGGAGACGGGCCCTTTCTATCATTTATCCTCAATCCGGACCAAACAATCCGCGAAGCAGTATTTATTTCAAAAAATTCGGGTGCCGGTTCCTCTATTGAAAGAATCGTCCTGAAGCCAGACAACAACGCTATGCTTTCTTTAAATGACTTGGAAAAACGTATCCAAAGGGAAATAGACAAGCACAAGGATGCAAAATTTGGGATTGCATTTATCGATTTGAAAAATGGGGAAGAGTACTATCACCAAGGTACGGATAAATTCCATGCCGCAAGCACCATGAAGACCCCCGTCATGATCGAGGCCTTCAAACAGCATGAAGAAGGAACCATCAATCTGGACGACGAAATCCTCATCTACAATAGGTTCAGGAGCATTGCCAATAAAAGTTTCTACGCACTGTCGCCGGAAGATGATGCCGAAAAAGATCTCTATAAAAAGATCGGCGACAAGGTCACCTGGAGGAAACTGATCCACGCCATGATCACTGAAAGCAGCAATCTCGCGACCAACCTTTTGATCGAAGAATTAGGTGCTAAAAACATCATGCGAACCCTAAAAGAACTTGGAGCCGAAGATCTGGAAGTGCTCCGCGGAGTAGAAGACCTGCCTGCTTATGAAAAGGGAATGAACAATAAGAGCACTGCCAAAGACCTCGCTCTGCTCTTTGCCAAACTCGGCCGTGGTGATTTGATCAGCGCGCAGGCAAGCAAAGAAATGACCCGGATCCTCCAGGATCAAAAACACCGGGATATCATTCCAGCACATCTCCCGCGCGAGGTTCGGGTGGCCCATAAAACGGGCTGGATTACCAACACCAACCACGATTCTGGTCTGGTGGAACTACCCGATGGCCGCAAGTACGCAGTTGTCCTGCTTTCTTCCGAAATAAGCGAGAAGGAGGGCAAACCCGCGCTGGCCAGGATATCCAAGATCATCTACGATTACGTCGCTCAGCAATAA
>CAYNZH010000004.1:83921-86224 GCA_964401685.1 uncultured Sphingobacteriaceae bacterium | reverse complement strand
GCAAACACAATAAAAAAGCCCCTTCGCTTTGGACGGAGGGGCGTTCATCGTTTGTGGGAGATACTGGGCTCGAACCAGTGACCCCCTGCTTGTAAGGCAGGTGCTCTGAACCAACTGAGCTAATCTCCCTTTTTGATCCCTGTTATTGGGATTGCAAATATAAGACGGATTCTTGAGATTTAAAACTATTTTTATATTTTTTTCTTCGGGCCTTTAATCATAAAATTTCCAGCGCACACCGAGACGTAGATTGGCGTTGTTCATGGGGTAGCGCCTGACTGTGTAATAACCTCTAGGCCAGAAATGCTGATTTAAAAAGTTGTAGCTCAAGAAGAGATTGACCCTTTTGAGCGTCGCGGTTGTCCAGACGTCCATGATTGGATAGGTAGAAAAATGAATTTTTGCATTGTCATTATAAAACTGCGCGATATTGATAGCGTAGGAAGGGGTTTGGAAAGGCGTATTGAATCGCACATCCAGGCCGACATTGAAGTCCAAGGCTTGGTTCAGATTGCCGTTAAAATAGATACTATGCCAGGTGTAAAGTTCCGGAATGGCAAGAATATCGTTGAAATCAGATTTTTGATAGACGGCGTGGTTGTCAAAATTGAAGCGATTCCACCTTAGCTGATGTGTCGCCGTCAGTTTCAGGAGATTGATGTTGGTCGAAAACTGGGCCGGCTCAATAGTCCTGAACAGATCCGGCTGATACGAGGGATTGGCGACTTCTCTGAAATACAAATGATTGCTGATCAAAAAGTAGGAAGCGGAACCCGTGAAACCCAAAAAGTCGTTGACATACGTAAAAGACAGGTTGGTGGTTTTGGTTTTATCAAAGTCGTGTTGCCACTGATGATAGGTGTAGTTGACCTGATTAAAAACATACTCAGGCGACTTATTTTGCGTATAGGCTGCCAGGTCTATGCGTCCGACCTGATTGCTTAACAATACGGAAGCCCTCGCTTCGTATAAATAATCGCCGAAATGCTGCCCTTGAACGATTTGTTGAAAATCGCCCTCCAGGTGTAGGCGGTCGCTGAATTGGTACCTGAGTCCGGCCTTGAGGGTGTTGTCCTGCAGAAAACGACCTCCTCCCCGACCCTGCACCCAGTGCATATCGTGCTGATAGCCCAAGTCGAGCTTGACTTCGTTCTTCAGAGATCGGCTGCGCAGGTAAAAGCTATAGCCAAATTCGTTGCTCACCTGCTGTACTGCTGTAGTGTCCTCGGTCAGCACGCTTTGCCCTAGCGGAAAAGCGCCGTAAACATCAGCTTCGTTTTTGAAAAAAGTGTATGCTCTAGTGCGATAATTGAGGCTATGGAAGAAACTGTTGGTCGGAAATAGTTGTTGCTCTGGCAACCCCCGGTTGACCGTATCCAATCGTCCGAGATACAGACTTTGGCGCAAAAAGAGATGGTTGTCCCGCCAAACATGCCGGGGGCGCTGCTCGAATGTGTTTTTCAGCCTGGTAAACTCGGCCTCGCTGTTTCTGCGTTCGGGGTCGCGAAAGACCGTGTCGTTGAGAATAGAGCCGTTTTCTGTAGGCGTGAGCCGGTTGGAAACATTATTGAACAAGAGGTTGTAACGATTGTTTTCGGATTCGTACCATGAAAACAATGCCCACTTTAAATCTCCGTATCGCTGATTTTGATAATACCCCTGGGCCCGTGAGCCCCGGAACTCGCCTCCCACATTCCACCCTGGGGCAACGTTCTGCGCAACGATCGCCCTGATTTGCTGGTCATCGAAGAAGAAGCCAATGTTGTAAAGCTCAGAATAAGGAGCCCGCGCCCGGTAATAGCGAACAGAGTCGGAGGTATACAGATAGCGTTCAAAGGCATGCTGTCCGGGCTGAAAGCCAATAGTTTTATTGGGATTAAACAATAGATCGCGCGTGGCCAAGCCATAACTACCCAAATTGATACTGGGATTTCTGGGCTGATTCTGAGGATTGTAATATTGAAAATCCTTGTGCGTAGTATCAATCTGAAAGGTAAAAGTCCCTCGGCGCATTATTTCCAGGGTGGTGTACCGCACGTATCGGGACGAATAAATCACCGTATCGGGCTTTTGATCCTCCAAAGCACGCAGGGAATCCAACTCTGAACTCCAGCCCGGATCTTGGGCAAATGCCTTTTCCACCAGCAGTGAAAGAGAAAAACCCAAAACAAACAGTACTGATAATTTATTCATCCTTGCAAAGTTATCAATTCTCCGCCATGATTACACACAAAAGGGCTTCCAAAAGTATATCTAACTTTTGAAAGCCCCGACTTGTTTTGACAGGCACGAAAATCGTACGC
>CAYNZH010000004.1:68128-83821 GCA_964401685.1 uncultured Sphingobacteriaceae bacterium | reverse complement strand
TATATCTAACTTTTGAAAGCCCCGACTTGTTTTGACAGGCACGAAAATCGTACGCAGCAAATAAAATAAAATAACCCTTACAGAGCGGAAGACTGCCTGATGCCTACACCCAAGGATGTTGCATTGCGATAGCCCGCGAAAACGTGGTTGTAACCCCGGCCGATGCCTGCGTTCCACCAGTCAGAATAATTGACCAGGTTGCCCGAGGAGTTTCTCACGGTAAGACTGCCCTGATCAGAGCCGTCCGCCCCAATCAGTCGGATTCTGTAGTCGATGCGGGCCGTTCCTGCTGAAATCTCGACGGTTTTGTTCACGACGACAGGCTCCCAGCCAGTCGCCTGTCCAAAGGATACTGGCTCACCCAAATTAAACCATTCGCTCTTAGCGCCTGTTTCGTTGTCTGTGGTATACTGCCATTGGTACTGAAGCTTGAGCGTAGAAGGCACGCCAGGAGTCTCATACATCAAATTGATAAAGCGAATCCATGCCGTCGATCCTGTGTGTTCAGTGATGACAGAAGGCAGGGGACCGTTGTGAGGAATGATCACAGGCGGCTCATCGAAACTGTGTATAAAAAGTGCCTGCTTTCCATTGAGCAAACTGACATTTCTGTCGTATGCCAATGTCAAACTGGTCGGTGCACCCCGATAAAGTTTCAGATTGACATCCTTATTTGGAGTTGCAAAAAACTTATTTACTGCTCCACTAGGAATCAGATTGAACGTATTCAACGGCGCTGTTTCATTGGTCAGTACCTTGTTGTCCAATTCGACTTTATTGATATTGTTAGCCGTACCAGAGGCCAGGGGCACCATGTAGAATATTTGAAACTGCGGGGTTTCGTCGCTGATTTCTTCTGCATTGAACTCAACCACATGCTTTTCGCAGGAGGTAAAGTACAGCAGTACCATCATCAAAGCTAATATATTTGGTATCTTCTTCATATTTTCTTAGTTTTTGAATAAATCCACGATTTACTGAGGCATATCACCTGGGTAAGCAAACCAAGGGATCGACGTCTGATAGTTGGGTGCAGTCCCCGGAATTGGTCTCAAACCTTCCAGTGAGCCCAGGTTCCACATATACTCCGAGTTGTACCTAGGTCTCAACCTGTAGCTGGGTGATCCCTCGTTCAAAACGTTGTAAGGAGATTTTCTACTTTGTACCTGAGCGGGAGCCATGTATAAGCCCTTATACACTTTTGTCGGATCCGTATCTTCCTTCATGTACAACTCCGCTTGAACCCAACCATTACCGTTGCTCGGGTAGTCACCGGTGTAGTCTATATCGTAATGATATTTACGCATGTCGACCCACGCTTCTGGCGCACCCCAAGGGTACAAGGCAATCCATTTTTGCATCATAATGTGCGATAGGGAAAAATTGTTCACGTTGGCGACATAAGGTCCGCTTAGATATTCTGCAGCAAGCGCATCAAAAGCGGCCTTAGTAATCTTGTCTCCTCCTGTCGGACTGCCCTCGCGACCTGGAGTAATATACTTTGCAGTGAATTCCATGTCTGCGCGTACTCCATTTTGAAATGCAGTGAAAGCTTGTCCTTGCTGACCCATTTTCCAGTAAGTCTCGGCGACACAAAACTGAATCTCAGCATAGGTTGTCAAAATATACGGAGCATTATCCCTGTATAGCCAACGACCCATACCATCGTGTTCGTCTCCAGTTACGGTCGGCGTTGTATTTCTGCCGTAGTAGGAGGGCGCAGTTCCAATAGGCCCGGAGCGGCTGGTGAAAGAACCGCCAAAATAGGTATAGTTCTTTACGCTGTCCGTATTATCCAAATGTTGATAATCTGGATTACTTGCTGTAGCAAGTTTCACAGTGACACGGGGATCGAAGTGCCCGGGTACGTCTTTCAACGTATCGGTGATAATTTGATTAGGAGCTGGCTTATAGGGGTGAAGGGTGTTATCATCTTGCCTGACTTTGTCGCCGGACTCATCATACACAGGAACAGTGCCTGTCATAATCTGTACCGCATAATCATGCTGAAAATAACTCAACCCTAGATTTCCACGAGCCGTTCCCCAGAAATTGTTATATCCGCTGTAGGCTGCAGTCTGAGAACCTCCTGCAACGGAGACGGTTGCATCATCTGCCGGAGACTGAAAGGATTTTCCCGCAGCATCCAACAATTCCTGGGCATAGGCCGAGGTAAAGTCATTCTTGTTGCTGAGGGAAGCCAGGTTTCTGACGATGACCGCATAGGCAAACTTGATCCATTTGCTTTTATCCCCACCGTACATGAAATCGTTGTTGGTGATTTTGACACCATAAGGGGTGTTGTCGGGTCTCTCCAGAAGCTCAATGGCCTCATAGGCCCAAGCTCTTACTTGTGGATAGATGTCCTCCTGATAGTCATAGTCGTGAGAAAGCAAACCAGGAACGAAAGCATCCGTCATAGGCACTTCGCCATGTACTTTGGTCAACAAGTCCCAGCCAAAGGCTTTCAATGCCAGCCCAATCCCGGCAAGAGTCCACTCCTCGGTCTCCATAGACTGGTTGATCATATTTTCAAGGTTCATCCCTTGCAACCAGTAAACAACACGCCAGATTTCGCCTCCTGCATCACTCGCAGGACTATAGTAATGGGTAGCAAAACTCGTATAGCTGGAAGTACCCATCATCTGGGTCATTGGCCCCAGGGCTCGGATATCCCAATACACGCCTTGTAATTGTTGTATATTGTTTGCCAGATATAGATAGCTTTCCACTTCATCGGGAGCATCAACATTTTTATTTACGTCCAAATATTTCTCACATCCACTAAGGAGAAAAAACAGAGGAACGATATACATGAAAAATTTTTTCATCGCTTTATCTTTAATTTAGGGTTAAACTAATGCCAAATGATAATCCGCGTGGATTTGGAATTGACCATACGTCAATACCTTCACCCCCGGTACCACCCGCAGCGGCAGAGACTGTGTTTCCGACGGCATCAATACCGGAATAATTGGTCCAGGTAGCCAAGTCGTTTCCTACGACAAATATATCAAAACTAGACGCTATTCGTGACCAGCTGAGCGCGGAAGCTGGCAGGCGGTAAGACAGCCTCAACTCCTGTAAACGCAGGTAGTGCACGTCTTTTTCCAGCCAATCCTCGTTGCTGCCAGCGAAGATGGTCGCACCGTAATTTCTATAATCGGTGACGATGGTGTTGCGGGTCGGATTGTCTGTGTTTTCCAAACCGTCTCTGAGTACGCCTTCAAACACAAAAGGACCGCGCTCTCTGAGTTCGACAGATTCCCAGCTGGTTCCCTGAGACATCATCTGACCTTTGGTACCGTTTACAACCGTCGCTCCAAGGCGCCCTGCAAAAAGTGCAGAGGCACGCAGGTTTTTAAATCTTAGGGTAGAATGCATTCCGAAACGCAAGAGCGGCTCACGATCACCGATCACGGACCACACTGCATCTGTCAGCGGAAGACCCGTAGTCGGACTGATCAATATATCGCCGGCTTCATTTCTCATATACCCATAGCCAGTAAGCGTGGTGATCGGATGGCCCACCATGATTCCATTACGAATATTTCCGTAGTTCCAGGTATAAGGGTTGTAATACTCAGTAACGTTCTCTGGCAAGTACAACACTTTGGATTTGCCTTGCGAAGCACTAACACCGACGTTCCAGGTCAGACCGTTCTCCAGTCTGAGTATGTCGCCGTCCAAGGCAGCTTCCCAGCCCCAGGTTTTAAAGGTTCCGACGTTCATATTGTTTAGAACGAATCCTGTTGCATAGCTCAAGCGAAATCCTTTGACGATTTGATCTGCATTTCGCGTATCAAAATACGTAACGCTAGCGTTTAGACGGCTATTGAAAAGCTGAATGTCCGCTCCGATCTCTTTCGCTGTGGTCATTTCTGGGCGAAGATTTGGATTTGGCCCAGTAAAACCATATTTAAATCCACCCCCTGTCAATTCTGTACCTTCCAGTTGCGGATCTATCTCCAAAGGTCCGGCATCCTTACCCACCCGGGCAATAGATCCTCTCAGTTTTAAATAATTGATCGCTGGAACGGCGTCCATAAAATTCAGGTCGGACACGATCAGTGAACCCTCTATGGATGGATAGAAATAACGGTTATTCGCGACCGGCAAGGTCGAAGACCAGTCATTACGCCCTCTTAACGTTATGAACGCAAGATTGTCATAGCCGAACTGGAACTGTCCGGACAATGCCTGGATCCTGCGTTTGGTGTTCCACTGTTGGGAAACCTGCGTCGCAACGTTGGTATTATTGATGGATTGAAAATCCGGTACTGTAAAGTCGGTACCGCGGGTTGCCAATCTGGTAACTCCATTCTCCAGTTGGTGATAACCCAGCTGTCCGGAAAAGGAAAGCTTATCGTTCAGGAAGGTGTTATTGTAGCCTGCAAGAATGTTGATAGTAGGATCGGAAAAGTTAGATTGGGTCAGGTTGTACTCACCCAGGCCTGCATTCCGAGCAGCATAATACGGGTGTCTGGAATTTTCAAAAGTCTGCATGCCGACATCCCAGCCGACCTGCGCCCTTAAGAAGGTATTCTCAATAGGCTCCAGGGTAAGGGCGACGTTGCTGATGAAGCGGTCGGACTTATCAAAAAACCTGTTTTTATTAAGCGCAAATAAAGGGTTGAGCAAATCCTGATCTATATAATAGTCTGGGACTTTCATGTAGATGCCGTCTTCTGTCAGGTAGTTGGACATATCATCGACAACTGGCCAAAGCATACTGCGGTAAAGAGGACCATCCGTGCCACGTAGGGCTTTGTGATTTCCGGTTTTGGTATACTGCATAGATCCTTCAAACCTCAACCAGTCTGTAATCTGCGACTGACCTGCCAAGCTAATATTGGTACGGTCATAGTCCGTTGTCTTTATAACACCTTGTTGACTGAGGAAAGACGCACCAGCACGTATAGTAGATCTCTCTGATCCACCTTCGACAGCAATATTGTGCCTGTCGGTCAAACCAGTTTGAAGAACAGCGGCGAAATTATCATAAAGCTGCATTCCCTCTGGATAAAGTCCGCCGTATTTTGCTGTATAATAATAGTTGGTCGTACCAAAGTTACCGTTCGCGTATTTGGTCTGCAATTCAGGGTACCCATAGGCTTTATCGAGCTTAAACGAATTGCTGTAGGTCACACGGCCGGCACCGGGACGTCCTTTTTTGGTGGTAATGATGATTGCACCGTTGGAAGCATCTGATCCGTAAAGAGCAGCAGCAGCTGCACCTTTCAAAATAGTGATCTCCTGAATGTCTTCAGGGTTGAAGTCGTTTCCACGTGATGAATAGTCAATGTTCCTCACCGAATAGCTGTCAACACCTGCGCCTGCCATTCCGGACAGTGGATCGAAAGTACTGTTGTTCATCGGCACTCCGTCCACAACGTAAAGGGGTTGATTGTTGCCGGAGATAGAGGTAATGTTTCGGAGTACGACTGTCGTCGAAGAGCCAGGTGTTCCTCCGGTAGAGGTGACATTCAGTCCGGGAACCCTACCTGCCAGGGCAGAAATAAAGTTTTCCCTTCCGGATTCGGCGATGGTCGCGCCGTCTATCTGCTGTACGGATGCACCTATCGCACGTCCGACCCTCTTCATACCAAACTCAGCTGTAATAACCACGTCACCCAATTGGCTGACGCTTTTCACCATATTTACGCTGATATTTGTTCGAGTTCCCACTGGGACCGTCTGGGTCTCAAATCCCACGGCGGTAAACGTCAGCGAGCCCCCTGCAGGTACAGCTATGGTAAAGTTACCATTTTCGCCGGTGGCGGTCTGTGTCGACGTCCCGGTTACTGAAACTGTAACGCCCGAAAAGCGCTCATTTTCATCATTGTACACGGTACCGGTAACGGTCCTTGTCTGCGCAAAAATACTTAGCGCGCTAAACAAGAACAAAACCAGCACGAGTGCAACCTTTAGTTTTTCTTTTTTCATATTTTCACAATTAAGTCTATAATAATTTCAAATAGAGATACCCTCAGAAATTGCGAAGGGCTTCATCGGAAGTAGCTTTTCATATGTCGGCACAATTAATTGAATTCTCGTGCACAATAATAAATAATTAATTTCATATTATGCATGTTGTTGTCGATTTTTTTTTCAAATCCGCTACAATCCAGACAAAATCCGGGCTCGAAGCGTATGAAGACTTTACTATCCTATAGTTCTCAAACACTTAGCTGACGACTTCTATTGATGCTTAAGCCAGTCAAATAGAGCATTAAAAAGGTCAAAGAACCATTGTAGATAATTAGCTCAAACCCTATACGATAGGATGTAAGCGGTAAAATTACAAAAGTAGCGACAATGTAACAAATAATTGGCGAAAGTACGCAGAGATAGGGTACCAAACGGTCGGCGACTTTCCTTTTCGTCAAAATACCAAAGGCAAAGAGGCCAAGAAGAGGGCCATAGGTGTACCCAGCTGCGGTAAATATTGCGTTGACCACAGAGTCATCGTTGATAAGCCTGAATCCGAGGATAACCAACAGCATGACCACCGAAAACCAAAAGTGCACCTTGTTCCGGGTTCTGATGAGCGCCGGGTCATTGGGATTTTCTTTCTTATTAAAGTTGAGGAAATCCACGCAAAACGAAGTGGTCAACGCAGTCAGCGCCGAATCTGTTGTCGCAAAGGTCGCTGCTGTAAGGCCCATCATAAAGATAATCCCGGGGACTATGGCCAGGTGGTTGAGCGCAATTTCAGGATATAAGTAATCTGGGGTCGGAAGACCGGTGATATCAACACCATTTTGCCCAGCATAAATATAGAGCATCGCACCGACGGCAAGGAAAAACAGGTTGATCACCACAAAAATGCCTGTAAACGTAAGCATGTTTTTCTGAGCCTCGCCTATGGTTCTCATACTCAGATTCTTTTGCATCAGATCCTGATCCAATCCCGTCATCGCGACGGTGACAAAAACACCCCCTATAAAGTGTTTCCAGAAATGCGCACGGTTGCCAAGAAAGTCTTCCCAGAAAAAGATCTGTGAGTAACCGCTGTTTTTGACTGCTTCAAAGGTTTCGACAATACCAAAACCCATGCTGTCGGCCATGAAATAAATAGAAAGAATGACCGCTGTGACTAAAAAGAAGGTCTGCAGCATATCGGTAACAATGATGGTTTTCAGCCCGCCCTTGTTGGTATAGAGCCATATCAGCAGCAAACACAAGATAATAGTAACCGCAAAGGGAACATTCCACGCGTCGAAAATAAACCTCTGAAGAATGATAGCCACCAAATACAGACGGAAGGCGGAGCCAATAGTCCGGGAAACTAAGAATATCATCGCCCCTGCTTTATAACTGCGATGACCGAGCCTTTCCTCCAAATAAGTGTAAATGGACGTAAGATTCATCCGGTAATAAAGCGGCAACAAGACATACGCAATCACCACAAACCCCACGGCATTTCCCAGAATAAACTGGAAATAGCCAAAATTACTGACTCCGACGGCACCTGGAACGGAAATAAAGGTAACCCCGGAAAGCGCTGTCCCTATCATACCGAAAGCCACCATGTACCACTTAGCACTGCGGTTGGCAACGAAAAATGTAGAGTTGTCTGAGGATTTTCTGGAGGTAAAGTGCGCAACAGTCAGCAATACCGCGAAATAGACAATCAAGAAGGCGAGTAACGTGATGGGAGCCATAATCTTAGTGGTTTGAAATTTGAAGGTGCTCGATCGCTTTTCTCACACTGCCGTATTTTTCTAGCAATGAAGAGGCTTGTTCAGGCGTAGTTTTGGTTTCATCCATGATAATCTTGACTCCCCGGCTGAACAGCTTGTTGTTGGTCAGTTGCATGTCGACCATTTTATTGCCTTTGACACGGCCGAGTTGTATCATTACTGTGGTGCTAATCATGTTCAAGACCATTTTCTGTGCGGATCCGGCCTTCATCCGGGTTGATCCGGTGACAAACTCTGGCCCCGTGATGACTTCAATGGGAAATTTTGCTTCCGCAGCGACCGCGGACTTGGCGTTGCAAACCACGCATCCGGTGATGAGGCCTGCTTCGTTGGCCGCTCTGAGACCGCCGAGAACGTAGGGCGTGCCGCCGGACGCGGCTATGCCGATCACGACATCTTTTTCGTTGATCCCAAACTCCTTGAGATCTATCCAGGCCTGTTGCTCATCATCCTCAGCAAACTCGACGGCACTGCGAATTGCGCTATCGCCACCCGCGATGATGCCAATAATCCAGTCATCGGGCACACCAAAAGTAGGTGGACACTCCGAGGCATCCAAAATTCCTAGCCTGCCGCTGGTCCCTGCGCCAATATAAAAGATGCGGCCTCCTTGCTTCATCGCCGTCACGGACTGGGCCGTCAGTGCCTCAATCTGCGGCAATGCAAGATTCACCGTGTGTGCTACAGTTTCGTCTTCCTTGTTAATATTCGACAAAATCTCGGACAAAGACATTTTGTCTAAGTCCTGATAGTTCGATTCCTTTTCGGTGGTATTGGTCATCATCTCTTTTGACTGTTCTATAATTTTTTACAAATGTATACTATTTTACCGTTTTCCAATCAATTCTGACAATCTTACCGTCCATCGTGCTGGCGAAAACGCTACGTTTAGCAACTGGCTTGGTAGGATTGATCATTGCATTGGATATTTTGTATTGCCAAAGTACCCGACCATCTCGCGCGCTGACTGCGCTCAAGAGTCCAGAGTGGCTGGGGACAAAAACAATTTCGTTCATTTCTTCTATGGCAGACGGTGTGAGTTCGTAGGGCAATTGCAGGGACGAAGTCCAGACAACGTCCATATGATCCGCCGTAGTAGATATACCAAACACCTGTCCTTCCATGGTCTTGACATACACATGTTCGCCACTTTCGGAAATTCCCATGGATTCCCGGACCCGGATGCCTGGCTTCATTTCGCGCCAGATTTCTTCTCCGGTCAGCGCATCCAAAGCAGTCATATGCCTGTCGGGTGCAACTAAAAAGATCCTTCCATTGCTGGCTACGGGATAGCAGGCGGCGGGTGACAACATGCGGTTTGAAGACCCGTTGGACCATTCCCAGATTTTGGCACCTGTTTTCAGATCCAGTGCGTAGAAATCATTGCCCCAGGAACCAAAATAGATGTAATCTCCGTAAATCAGGGGTTTGGCAGAAATATAGTTTTTGACCCCTTCAAATTCCCAGAGCAGATCACCGGATTTTAGGGAAAAAGCACGAAATTTACCGTCCGACCCTCCTATATATCCCACTCCATTGCGGATCACGGGACTCCCGAGAACGGCCATCTCCGTCTGGTACTTCCATTTTAACTCACCATTTCGTGCATCCAAGACGTAGATATGATGGTCGGCCGACCCTATCATCACGTAGTTTTTCCACACTGCAGGCGTGCTGTAAATCTTACCTCCAGTCTGAAAATTCCAGCGCAACTTGCCGGTCTTCTGATCCAGGGCGAACACTTCTCCGGCCGTATTTGCCGAAATCAGCTTTCCCTTATGAAGATCCATGCCCGCCCCTACGTCGCTATCGCTCTGAAACTCCCAAACAACAGACCTCGCGTCTTCAAACTCGTCATTTATAGAATAGTTCGGGCGATAATAATCGCCATTCCAAGTGTCGAAGCGGTGGTCTTTCAGGGGGACGGTCAACCAGGACTCTGCCTCTGTCCGGACACCGGGATAGCGAAGCGTAAACGTGGCATTTCCTTCAGCGACGCTGATAATATTGTATGCGCCCACACTGTCCCTGGCGCGCAAATTGGATCGATTCATCACCCCGGGTATTCCTTCAAAATCGTATAAGCGGTTGGAATGTCCGTGGCCGCAGAGAGCAAGCTGAATATTGTATTCTTTGAGTCGGTCTATGGCCTCGAACCAGTTGTTGAGCGAGCTATCTTGTGGATAATGATTAATAAAGATGATAGGCCTTCTATCCTGCGCATCTTCGGCGAGGACGCTGTCCATCCACACCAGGTTTTCCCTGGGAATCTGACCGGGACTCATACGCATGTTTGGGCCGGAATTGGTTCCCATAAAAAGAAACCCCTTGTGAGTAAATGAAAAAGTCTCTGCGCCAAAGACTTTGATAAAAGTGTTGCCCCCGCTTTCAGACCAGTTGGTATCGTGGTTACCGGGAACGACATGCCAGGGCTTTTTCAGCTTGTCCAGCGCATTTTTAGCTAAACGCAGCTCTTCGTCCGAGCCAAACTCGGTAATGTCCCCAGAAAACAGGGCAAAATCCAGGTCTGGATTTGCGTTTATGTCCGCGATGGTCCGCTCCAGATCCTCTAATCCAGTGCTGCCGCCCACATGAGTGTCGGTAATCAGTGCAAATTTAAAGGACTGCTGGCCCAAGACATTGGCCGGGATACTCAGCAGCAGGGCGCAAAGGATCAGGCACCAGCGCCTTTCTAAAATTGGTCGTCTCACTTTATTTTTTCTCAATAAAATCCGTTGGTTCACTTTCTTTATTGTCGTCGTTCAGGTGTGTGACGCTATAAAATCCGGGTTCTGAAACCTGAATGCTGTTTGCAGAGGTCACGCTAACAACTTTTCCCACTTTTGAAAGATCGGAAAAATGGTACACCACAGATCGGCTGGGACTTGCGGCCCATTTGAGCGTGCTGCCTTCCAAAGCCAACCCCGTAGGTGTACTGGGCTGAGGGGCGATACTTCGACCCAAAAAAGGTATGACCGCTGGTTCCTTGAATAGGTCGGCGAGCGTATTGGTGATTCCTATCTTATTTAGCATCAGATAGCGCGCACTATACATCACGTGTCCCTGAACTCGGCTATTTCTTCGGGTCATTGCAAATTGCCGTTGCAACTCTACGGTTGTCTGAAATGCAGACGGCATGGTCGGGTCGCCGAATTTGTAAAAGCCGTAACCAACCATCAACGCTGCTTTATTGCTGTTTTGAGTCCACCATCCCAGATTTGTCTGGAAATCGTTGTATTGGTTGCCGATTTCCTGGTAAAGCTGGGGCATTACGACGTCTATCCACCCTTCTTGTGTCCATTTGGCCACATCGGCATACAGGGTATTGTAATTATAATTTCTATCTGGTGCGGGTGAAACCGAAAATACGACCGCAGGCTTGGTCGCGACGATAACGTCGTACACCGCTTCTATGGCTTTATCTACATTTGAGCGGCGGAAATCCTGTATGTTGTTGTATCCGGAACCATATTTGACATAATCTGCCTGATCGGAAACCATAGTTCCTGCTGCCGACGCTGCGGGATAAAAATAATCATCGAAGTGTATCCCGTCGACATCGTACCGTGTGATCAACTCTTTGACTATGTCGGCCAGACGCTGTCGAACTTCCGGCACTGCTGGATTGTATATCTGAATTTTCTCGTGGCTCACAACCCAGTCCGGGGAAATGGACGGATGCAAAGTCGGATAGGTGCTCCCGGTGTTTGCGCGGGTAGCAATCCTGTAGGGATTGAGCCAGGCATGAAACTCTATGTCTCTTGCGTGGGCCTCTTCAATCATAAATTTCAGGATATCATAACCCGGATCTTTTCCTCTGGTGCCGGTGATAGACGCACTCCACGGCTCGTAGGACGAATCATAGTAAGCATCTCCCATGGCTTTGACCTGAAAGAAAACGGCATTCATGTTCAGTTCCTTGAATTTCTCAAGGTAATTGATGTATTGCTGTTTTTGGGTTTCGATCTGGTAGGCGCCCTGCGGCCAGTCTAGCCCCCATGCTGTTGCAATCCAAGCCGCTCTCAGCTCCTTCTTGGGGAAAACGGCTTCTTTTTCGGTTGGGGGTGGTTCAGGTTCCGGCTCCGGCGCCACCGGGTCTTTTGAACAGCTCTGTATCATCACTGCGAACGCTAAAAGCGCTGCGATATTTCTTGAAATTCTCCTCATCACCTTTTGTATCCATAAAAAAGGGGGAAATCCCTGGAAAATCCTGATTTCCCCCCTCCATTTTCAAAATAATTTGATCAATCGTCTAATGTACTTTTTGGAATCTCTACGACCACAAACCCAGCCGTAAATGAGGAGCCGTACACATACAGCGTCTCGTCATTGCCTTCGGCATCCTTCTCTATATACACACCTGTATTGGTTGTCGGATTGATGTTCACGGGTCCTCCGAGCGAACGCTCGTAGACAGGAGTTCGCTCTGGTAGTCCTGCAAAAATCTGCAGCGCTTCCACCAACGTATCCCCCCTGGTAATATTGTAAACGTACAACACAGTAGCCTCAGAACCCGTCCGGGCGCCGGTTACCATCAGTAAATACCGTTCTCCATTGAACATGAAAACCCTGGCATCCATACCGCGCACCGGAATCGCGGTTCGCGAAAGATTGAAAGCACTTGCTCCCGAGGCATTCAGAACATAGATAGGTGCATCGTGAGAAGTATAAATGTACTGATCAGTGCCTGCGACACGATTGTATGAAACCCACGCACCGGCATTGGCTACTGGAGCGGCCAAAACGACAGGGTTCCCGACGTTGGTGTAGTTCGTGACAGTAAAACGCAGGATAGAGGTCGCTGCATTATCGCCAAAGAAGAAGTACCCGTTGCCGTTTTCATCGATATCAATGGACATGTTGTCCCCATGCCTTACGCCGGCGCCCGGAATGGTCGCCACGTTGATGTTGATGACATCTGGCGCTTGGGTAGGATCTGTCCAATGGTAAATATTGAGTGGGGAGACCTGACCACCGGACAGACTCGCCGCATAAATATGCTCTCCGGCCATAGCTCCTGAATGCAGCGTGAAAGTACCTCCCGCAATGCCGGTATTATTTAAGTATATCGGATCGATATTGCCTTCCTTCAGGTCACTAACGCGCAGAAGGTGCGGTGAGTTGCCATCACGGTCGACAATCATTACATACTCTCCGTTGAAGGCCGTTCCACGAACGGTAGCAGCCGCCCCCGGATAAATGGTCGCATTGTTGGAGAAATCGTAGGCGATAGCCTTAGAGAAATCTGCACCAAAAACAGGGACGTTCAACCTAAGAGTCGCGAAATACTCTCTGAATCGGGGCTCGTTAAGCAATTTGAGCACGATTGTTTTTTGGGCATCGCCCTCCTCAAAGCCAAAATCATAAACATCGCTCTCCAGGACAGCTCCGTTTGACGCTTCGAATTCGAATCGGATTGCCGAGACATTTGTCTCTGGCTCAACTCTGGGAAACGAGATTTCCTTGGTGTCCTCGTTGATTGTTCCTTCCACAATGGTACTTCCATCGGCACCAGCATTCAGAATGCGAATACCGGTCAGGACGACTTCCTTGTCTGAAGTGTCCAACGCTTCCGGAAAGTCATCTTTACATGCGGACAATATGAAAACTAGCAGAAAGCCAAGCAAAAAGCCAGTTCTCGGTATGTTATAAGTCTTTTTCATTGTTTGAATCATTTTCATTATTCAACCATATAGATTTTCGCCTTAGTTCTGCGGCCAGCCCTCGGTTTGTTGCAATACATATCCTTTAGCGGCATACTCATCCATTTGTACGCGTCCAATAGGCGCTAGATAAGGATTGACGTTGACCTGATTGAGGAAAGGCTGGCGACCCTTGTTGTTTGTGCTCCGGTAGAAACCTTCCATTTGAGAAGCATTGGTGCCATTATAGATCGTTTGAGATCCGTCAAGCCCGACGACCGACAGAGCTCCCACGTTCCCCGCGGTCAGCATGCCCGGCAATTCGCTTGGGAAATCGACCCAGCCGCCAGATAACAAGTCAGGGTTTTGGTCTGTGTCCATGTACTCAAGTTTCTTCCACCGCTTCAGGTCTTCCAGACGGGAGTACTCAAAGGTAAACTCGGCTCGGCGCTCTCGGCGAATTTCCCAGATCAGAGGCTCTACAGAAGGATCTCTCTGCGGGTCATTCGGCAGATTACCCAAGGTCATGGGCGCTACCTTTTTCACTCCCCGAGCAACTGCTTCTTCGGCGAGCGGACGATTTCTGAGTTTATTGATGGTTTTATCGATATCTGACTGACCGACAGCGGCACCGCCCAGAGCAGACATTTCTGCCTTGGCTTCTATCCAGTTCAGAAGAACTTCAGCATAGCGAAGTACCGGGTAGTCCGTTTCGTTCTTGTCACTAGCGGCTTCTGGAGGAACACCGTTACCTTCACGTACCCTTTCCTCTACGCTCCGGGGAAGAAACTTCACGACGTAGTACAATGAGGCCCTGTTTAATGGTTCAGGATCGCTGTGAAAAGTCGCTTCAAACCTGGGATCACGTGTCTGTATCAGGTTTGTAAGTTCAAAATTGTCCGCATTAGCGACCGAAGAATTTTGCCATACCTCCCCGTCCGTGGTCAGGTACGATTTGATCAAGTCGGTAGTCGGTCCGTTGGTCGTAGACGCCTCCAAGTTGGCGTTTGACACAATGGAGTGGGTTACCCCAACTGCTGGATCATAGTGGCGGTAAAGAATCACATCGGCATTACCGGACAAGTCATTGGACGTAAACAAGGATCTGTAGTCCGTGACGATATCGTAGCGCCCGCTATTGATGACGTAGTCTCCGGCCGTGATGGCCAGCTCCAAAAATTTCCTGGCTTGATCTTGATTTTGATAATAGTATTTCTGCCAGGTTCCTTCGAATAATCCTAAGCGACTGACCACGCCAGCAACCACGTATCTGTTGATAGAGAGGCTACCGTCGCTGGTGCGAACGTTCTCGAGTGCAAACTGAAAGTCCTCGTACACCGCATCCATCACCGTGTTTCTAGGGTCCCGCGGCTTGTAAAGCGCGTCCAGGTCGGTGTCGCCGACGACATAGTCATAATAGGGTACATCACCGTAGGCAAGAACCAGTTGCATGTAGCGCCATCCCCGCAGGAATCTAGCGACACCCATCCAGTGGTTGCGTGCTTCCGGAGTCAGTACATCCTCCATGCGTGTATCAATCCGATCGATCATAATGTTGATGGAACGTATCAGTGAATAGCTCCAGATCGCGCTGTTGGGCACCGATCTTGTAAAATTTGGCGCATTGCCGAGTACCAGGACGTCGTCGCTGTTCGTGTAATTCATCAGCGGAGCCCCGCCAGTCGAGAATCCGGTTCCGTACCCGGGGAAGAAATCTAAATAATACTTGTTGGTATACAATCTCAGATTTTCTTCACTTGTCCACGCCGTTTCATCATTTTCAGAGGTCAACGGTGGTCGATCCAAAAATTTATTACAGCTGACAAATGAGATTGTCAGTACTGCGATTAATATTTTATGTGTGAATTTCATGTTTTCCTACTTTAAAAATTATAAACCTATCTGCAAGCCAAAGGAAGCGGATTTGAACGCTGGAGTGGTCGTTCCCGTCCGCCCCAAATTGTAGTTTCCATTGGTCAACAGCATGGAGTGCCCTGAAATAGCTTCAGGGTCTATTGGAAGACCTCTCAAATTGTCAAAGGTAATGTAATTTTCCAGTGAAATATAAAGTCTGACGTCAGAAAGTCGCGCCCTGTTGATCCAGGATGTCGGTAAGGAATAACCCAAGGTTATGTTCTTTATCTTTAAATAGGACATGTCCAACATATAACGACTCTGAGCCCGCATCACGAAACCTTCGTTGGCTCCGTTCATGTTCCAGGCCCGAGGATAGAACGCATCGGTGCGATCTTCTCTCCAATAATCGCCGGCAATAGCCTGTGGCATCGCCCCTTCCTTGGAGAAGTAGCCCGGTGTGGCTAACTGGCCGTTACCCCAGATGGATC
>CAYNZH010000004.1:58235-68028 GCA_964401685.1 uncultured Sphingobacteriaceae bacterium | reverse complement strand
TGATAACGAGGCGTTATATTTCCAATGACTACCCGGTCACCTGGGTCACCATTGGTGCTTTTACCCGGAGTGATGTACCCATCACCGTTGACGTCCACAAACTTGACGTCCCCGGGCTTGATCAGCAGGGTTTGGTTTCCGTCTTCAAAATAGGTTTGGTATACAGGATTCGGTCCTGCTAATACGTTGGTGAGTTTTCTTGTGCCTTCGTGGATAATGACCGTTTGGACAAAGTCTCCGTTGTCATCATAAACGAAATCTTCTTTTTGGAACAGTCGATCCGTGACATAGCCGTACACATCTCCATACCTTCTTCCCGTGGAGAAAGTTGTTCCTAAGCTTCTATTTTCCCAAGGGGTATTCCAGTCGGCTCCTTTCGTGGTAAAGGTCACCGCATCGGAAATGTTTCCATCTACGCGCAGGTTTAGTCCATTGTCAAATCTGTGCGAATAATCGACGTTCAGCTCCCAACCTCGGGTTCTGAGGTGCCCGAAATTGCCTTGTGGTGCACTGGTACCGTAGGTTGCAGGAACGGCATCTCCAGCGATAATCATGTTTTTTGTATAACGCTGATACCATTCACCTACGATCCCCAATCTGTTGTTGAAAAATCTCAGGTCGGTACCGACGTTCAAATGTTCTATATCTTGCCAGGTAATGCCTGCAGAAATTGCACCTGGTGTCCCAAGCTGAATAAACTGCTCTCCTGAACCGGATAGCCAGCTGTTTTTGGAAATTCCCATAGTCGCGAGATAAAGACTATTGGATACAGACTGATCTCCGATACTACCCCAGGATGCTCTCAATTTTGCGAAGCTAAGCACGGGTTGTAAAGACTCCATGAAGTTTTCCTGTGAAAGCACCCAGCCCCCTGAAACAGACGGATACCACCTCCACTGTAGGTGCGAAGGGAATTTTGATGTTCCGTCGTAGCGGAGATTGGCTTCTAGCAGATATTTATCCTGAAACGCGTAGTTAAAACGACCGAAAAATCCGACTTGGGAATCCCAGTTGGTGCCACCACCTGCTGTTTCGGTGCCTATGGCGAAGTTGAACTGTGGGTTGTCAGGGTTTATCAGGTTCGTCCTGCTCGACCAGTGATTTTCAAATTCATAAGCAACAACGTTTGTTCCAGCCATTAGTCTGAAATCATGTCCGCCTCCAACAAAGAGATCGTAGGTGGAGTAGGCATTGAACGTATGACGCTCGGATTTAAAGGAGTTTTGATAAAAATTTGACTGGTCTTTTGTTGTATGATCCGTCAAAGGAAAACGCCAGCCTGGAATTCCATTGACCATATCCGGGAAACCGAATTCGTCATAAATGGGATTACCCTCAGCATCCACGTACACTTGCTGTCCGTTTTCGTCTCTCCACGCTTCGACACCATACCAGTGGGTCCGGCCCTGTACATAAGGAATAGAAGATGTGCTCAGGTTATTTTGCATACTATACGCATAATCCACGTTGAGATCCCAGTTGTCCATAAAATTGACCGTGGATCCAATATTCAGATTGGCATAACGCTGGTTCGTGATCGCGTCATTTGACATCCTGGTGGAGAATACCGGGTCGATAAGATCCTGACCTAATTCTTGTACGCCAACAGGAAACAAGCGGCTCCAACGATAGAGGTACAACCAGGGGTCAGCGCCGAAACCTGCGGTATTTAGCGACTGCGGAGTTCTTTTAGTGCTTTCAGCATAGCGCACTCCTCCGCGTATAGTAAAATTGTCATTGACTCTATTGGTAAGGCTCAACGTTGGGGTCAATCGGCGGAAATCATCATTTTTGGCCGGTTTCATCATCCCCTCCTGTCCAAGATAACCCAAGCTAAGGTTGTAGTTGACGTTGCCTGTGCGACCGTTCAATGCTAAATTATGAATCTGGGAAAAACCATAGTCTTTGACCATGGCTTCAACCGGATCATAAATACGGACGCCAAATTTCTGTACACCGTCCCAGTACCAGTCACGGCCATAAACTACCGGATCATCGTTGCCTATGATTCCACCGTATTTTTCCTGCCACTCTTTCATGCGCTCTATACTCTCGCGGCTTACCCGCCAAAACCCACCTGCTGCATCGGGCGCATTCATATTTTCGTGCGCATCTAACGTGTACTGAAGCCCGTCAATTCCTGCGATATCCAAAGGTTTAAAGGGAGTCTGAAACACAAAATTGTTGGAGTAGCTGACATTGGTTCTTTCAGAACCTGCTCCTGTCTTGGTGGTAATCAAAATCACACCGAATGCAGCTTTGGAACCGTAAATAGACGAAGAAGCCGCGTCTTTGAGGACCGTAATGGTTTCTATATCGTTGGGATTGACGAATTGTATATTTGGTATCTCAACGTTATCCACCAAAATAAGCGGACTACTGCCTCCTTGGATAGATCCTACATGCCCCCGAATTTTGATCAGTGGGTTGGACCCCAGCTCACCACCCGAAGGTACTTGAATGGATAGACCAGGTACTGCCCCCTGCAATCCGCGCGCAAAATCCGGAATTGGTCTGCTTCCAAGCACTTCTTCTGCGTCGACAGTTGTGACCGCACCAGTAAGGTGGGCCGCGCGTTGGGTTCCGTATCCGACGCTAACGACAACCTCCTCAATAGAGCTCTGGGATGCAGTCATCACAACATTCATCGTTGCTGATGTGACGCGCAGTTCCTGAGTAACATACCCAACACTGGTGAATCTGAGCATCGCTCCATTCTCAGCAGGTATCTGAAATCGGCCATTTGCATCGGTTGCCGTCGCAGCTGTACCACCGATCACAGTGACGGTGACACCTACCAAAGGGCCATCGGGGCCGCGCACTGTTCCTTGTACGGTCTGTTGTGCGGCCTCATCTGGAGGAGCGACATCCATAAGGGCGTGCCCCGTAGAATTAGTCCAATCCGTTGCCATCACATCCAAGGGTAGTAGCAACGGGCTAAAAACTAATCCAACAATAAAAATAAGTAAAGTGTTTTTCATTATTGTTATGTTAGTTAATAATTCGTGTGCAAAAGTCTATAATTAAAAAGTCCAGACGCGTCAATTGACTTCGTCCGGGTACAACAAGTATTTCTTTCTCATCTGCTTATATGCGTCCAATTCTTCCTTCCAGGAAGCACGGATTTCATCCTCATTCAGGCCTTCCAGTATTTGCAATCTCAGTTGGTCAGTGCCCGCCAGCTTATCAAAAAAATCGGGTCTTGCGAAAAACGAAGATTTATCTGGTGTCTTGTTATAAAAGTCTAACACATATTTGAGGGTAAATGTTTGCTCATTTGGATTTAAATCTCTCAAGTCTACGCCATAGTTGACTTCGCCCTTTCCTTCAACGTGCAAGGCCATACCTTCTTTCTCTCCGGGGGTAAAAGTGAAATCCCCATAAACGGGGTTCGGATAGCCTATAACCTGAAAGGGCCAATCCGTGCCGCGACCGACGCTAATGTCTGTCCCTTCGAACAGGCACAGTGACATATAAAGTCTCACAGAGAGGTGATTGGGCAGACTTGGCGACGGAATCACCGGGAGTTCGTACATTTTCGAGTGATCATAATTCAGAACCGGGATCACTTCAAGGTCGCACTGTGCACCACCTTCCAGCCAGCCTTCGCCGTTGATCATCTGAGCCAATTCACCCACGGTAAGGCCATGGATCATGGCAATCTTATGGTAGGAAACGCCGGATTTAAACTTATCATCTTTACGCACAGGACCGTCGACCTGGTCCCCATTGGGATTGGGTCTATCCAGTACGATCACTTTCTTGCCTTGGTTTACGGCCAGCTGCATCACGCGGTGCATGGAAGTTATATAGGTATAAAAACGGGCACCCACGTCTTGGAGATCGAATATCATCACATCCACAGAGTTGACGATCGAGTCTGCCTGGTCGTTTCTGCCGTATAGAGAATATAGGGGCAGGCCGGTTTTCTCATCTATTTCATTGCTGACATGCTCGCCCCGTTCAATATCACCTCTGAAACCATGTTCCGGTGCGAAAGCAAATTTCAGGTCAACGCCTCGGTCAATCAGCACATCGACTAAATGCTCCTTGTCGGGACCCACGACCGAAGTCTGATTGCCCATTAAACCGACTTTTTTGCCTTCCAACATAGGGAGATAGGCATCCAGCTGGTCTGCGCCCGGAACAATTGCATCGGAAGTGTTTTCAGCAGACTGGGCCTGGCTATTTGTGGAGCCGTTGCAGGATGAAAGGCCAATTAGAGCCAACAATAGAAACGAAAATACGTAGTTTTTTCTCATAAAATGGTGTAATATAGGACTTCTTGATTGCAATAATATAAAATAAAATGGAAATCAGTGCATGTTCTTGCGGAATTTTTCAGAAAATGCAGGATTTGGGGCCGATTTGGAAGCCAAAAATGGCAGAAAACCGCAAAGAAGGGCGATTTTTGCGCAAAATAAAAAGGGCCACCAATGATGGTAGCCCTTCGGTTGGTATTGTAACAAAACTTAGTTGTCGTATCCTGGATTTTGCTGTTCGCCAATGCCGGGATTGGTATTGATTTCCGAAATCGAGATAGGCAATATCGTCTTGTAAAACGTTCTGTCTATCACTTTTGGACGGTGTGGCACTGTGATACCTGCAAATTCGTCGTTGAATTCTATACTCTGATCCAATCGAAGCATGTCAAAGAAACGATGGCCTTCAGCGATCAATTCCTTGCTACGCTCATCCAGAATCATATCAATAGTAATCGTAGATGCTGTTGCTGGCGCAAGATTTGGAGATCTTTTGCGGATTTCGTTTAGGTACTCCGCTGCAAGTGCACGATTAGTCGGAAGAGCAGCTTCCGCTGCGATCAGATAGATCTCGGACAAGCGGATCACCTTGATGTTGACTGCAGTTGTATTTGCCTTGCCGTCGCCAACCAAAGAAGTGCTTCCACTGTATTTATAGATAGAACCAAAGCGCGAGGTGGAAGACTCATCATAACTCATCACGCCCCAGCGGACATCGTCCGGGTCCTCACCCAAACGGTCCAGGAAATAATCACTTGCCATAAACCATCCGGCAGCGCTGGTCGATCCGTGCGCACGTCTTCTGAAATAAAAACCTGGCGACCCTGTGCCCAGATCAGTTTCGTTCGGAAAAACCCCCAACTCGAAAATCGACTCGCTACCAAATTGCTGAGTCCAGGAATTGACCCAGTTTGCATTGGAATACAAGGAGTAAACACCGGAATTAATGATCTCTTCTGCAGCGCTCAATGCGCCACTGTGGTTGCCCATGGTCAGATAGACACGCGCAAGGATTCCTCTGTTTGCATAATAATTTATAAATCCGTTGGCTTTGGATTTGGAAAGCAGGGGTGCAGCCTCGTTGAGATCCGCGATGATCTGGTCATAAGTTTCTGCAACCGTATTCCTCAGGGGCTGAGCCGTTGATGGCAAAGTCTGCGTCACAACAGGCACGCCATAAGCATTGGGATCGTCCGTGTAGGTTTTACCGTACAAACGCACGAGGTCAAAGTGTGCCAAAGCCCTCGCTGTCAGCGCCATGCCTTTGTAGTTGTTAAAGTTCTCAGGCGAACCTGATTCTTCCATCTTAGCGATATTCTCCAACAGGTTGTTGACTTGCAGGATTCTATCATAAAGGGCATTCCAGAAACCGTTGTAGCTTCCAGAAGTAGCGCTATGGTTAAAAGTGTAGAGCGCGTCCAAGCCACGTCCTTGTGAAAAAAGCGTGATATCACCGCCTTTGACGTCGCCGTACATCAAAAAGTTGCGCCCATAATAGTCAGCCGAGGCAAATCCACGCATTATGCCGTTCATCATCACCCGGGCATCTGCTGCCGTCTGGATCGCAGTCGCCGCATCCCCGGAACTGCTGGGCTTTACATCCAGAAAATCTTTACAGGAAAGGATGGACATCGTGACCACCATCATTCCAAATATCTGTATTTTTCTCATTTTCATTCAAATTTTTGGATTAGAAACTAAACTCAACACCGAAGGTGTAAATCTTACCTAGTGGTGTTTCCCATCCTCTGGTTCCATAGTGGTTCACTTCCGGATCGGCAATTTTATATTTTGAAAAGGTCAATAGGTTGGTCCCGTTAAAATATAATCTTGCATTGCTCACACCGACTCTGCTAACGACGTTTGTTGGCAAACTGTAGGCCAGGTTGATGTTTTTCAATCGTAGGAAGCTTGCGTCGTGCATTTGACGGTTACTGTTTTGCATCGCAGCTGTCAGATCCAGTCCGCTCAGTCTAGGAAGGGGTGCACTTGGGTTGTCAACCGTCCAGCGGTTGTCGTAGTAGTGCTGTGCACGTATACGCTCCCAGTAATACCCGTCGTCCGCAACATCTTTGTACGCACCGTCATACAGGTAGCCGCCGATTTTGTAAATAAAATTCAATCCTAAAGTCAGTCCTTTGTACTCAACATCGGTGTTGATTCCGCCGTAGGCATCAGGAAGTGCAGAACCCAAAATGATTCGGTGAGCCCGCGTATGAAGGTTGGTGGCTGGTCTACCGTTAAACATGAAATCACCGGTATCAGGATCGTTCGGATTCTCGGGATGGTTTACATACCACACGTTGTCCCCGTTTTCAGGATTGACACCAGCCCATTCGTAGCCGTAGAAACTGAGCATTGACTCACCTTCGCGGTAAATATATCCTGCTCTCGCATCTCCACCAGTTGGGTCACTCCAAAGGATGTCGCCGCTTTCCTCAGCATCGTCCTGACGATAAAGTTTCTTCACAGTCGATTTTACAAATGATGCATTCGCGTTGACACTCCAACGCCAATCGTCTGACCGGAGTATATCGTAGCCAAGAGAGACTTCGAGTCCTCTGTTGTTGATATTTCCAATATTCCTCAAAATCGAGCCGAAACCGGTTACGCGGGATATCTGAACATTCTGAAGCACATCGCGTGTATCACGGTTAAAGTACTCAACTGTACCGTAGAGACGATTGTCCATCACAGAAAAATCCAAACCAAAGTTGGACGAATAACTTGTCTCCCAAGTGACGTTCTCGTTTCCAAGAGTTGAAAGCGCTCCTCCAGCATCGTCCATGTAGCGGGATCCGTAGCTCGTCAGGTTTCTCCAGCCAAAGTCTGCCGAAGGTAGTGTTCCATTGACTCCGTAGGAAGCTTTAACTCTCAAGTTATTGATAAACTCAACATCTCTCAAAAATGCTTCCTCGCTCAAGCTCCAGGATGCACCTGTTGACCAGAAGTTGCCCCAACGCACAGCCGGACTAAGGCGGGAAGATCCGTCTGTCCGGTAGGAGGCTGAAAGATTGATGCGATTGTCATAGCTATATTCTGCTCTGGAGAGAACCGACATCATGGCATTTCCCCAATAGTAAGCGTTCGCATCACGCTCGCCTGCGGTGACCACCGTCGGCAAGGCAGAGGATGGCAAGTTGGTACCGGTGGCTCTCATGAAATCGGTGTGATTTCTTTCAGCTTCGAAACCTGCAAGTAAGTCGATGCCATGAACACCAAAGTTGGCTTTGTAGTTCATCGTGGTTGATGAAACCAGCTTGCTGTACGAGGTCATCATCTCGCTCACAGATCCATTGACAGTGGATGCATTGTAGTGGTTGGCACTGTAATAGATATGATCGCGAGCATTGTTCTGCTCGTATGAGAAAATGGACTTAAGATTCAACCCCTTCATCAAGCGCACGTCCAACGTCTCGTTTGCGGTGAAGCGAACAATGTTTGAATAGCTATCCCACTCGTTCTCATAATACTCTGGGTTGTAAGCGTAACTTCCGTATCTCAAGGTAAACGGCTCTCCAGTCTTGTAGTCCGTAGGCCAATAAAGAGGCCACAACAGGTTTCTAGACTGCAAGTAGTAGTTTCCACCTAGGTTACGTGTATCGTTGTATCCCTCCTGTTTGTTGTGAGAAATACTTACGTTGGTCGTAAACTCTACGAAATCCCCGATCTTTTGTGCCAGATTTACACGACCGCTCAAGCGATCATAGGAGTTGATCACGACCCGGTTTTTCTCCTGGGTGTAGGCCAACGAGCTATAATATCTTGTGTTCTCTGTACCGCCGTTGACCGAAAGATCATTGGTTTGGTACATCCCTGTGCGGAAAAGGCGGTCTTCCCAGTTGTAATACTGACCATCGCGGTTTTCAACGCCGTCGGTACGACCCCTGATCGTCACACTTTCGTAGAGACCTGGACCGCTGTTTGCTTCAAAGTAATAACCGTGAACAGCAAATCGGTTGTTAAGTCGGGTGATAGCATCCGCACTAGCGCGGGCTTCGTCCCAGCCAGCAGCAGTACGATAGTCATGGTACACCTGGTACATCATGTCAATTTGCTCTTGTATGCCTGCAGCCTCATAATTGTCTGTGGCCCACTCGGGAGTAAAGCCTATAGACGAACGAAGATTGATTGTTGGCTTTCCAATACGACCTTTCTTAGTTTCGATAATGATAACCCCATTCGCCGCGCGCGACCCGTAGAGCGAAGATGCCGCAGCATCCTTCAAGATGGTGATTGATGCGATGTCGGAGGGATTTAGTGTGTTCATTACGTTGTTCGACGTATAAAGGTAATCACCCATTTGTCCGACGCTTCCAGATACAGTTGGCACACCGTCGATGACGTAGAGCGGCGAGTTGGACGCATTCATTGATCCAATACCCCGTACGCGGATAGCTGGTGTAGAACCTGCCTGCCCGGATGTTGTCGTGATTTGTACGCCTGGAACCTTTCCAAGCATCGCGCTTTCAAAAGAAATCGACGTCGCATCCTGAATGTCTGAGGCAGTTACAGTCGATGCAGACCCGGTAAAAGTCCGGCGATCCGCAGTTCCATAAGCGACTACGATCACTTCATCGATTTCCTGATTGGAAGGTGTCAGAAATGCGTTAAGTACATTGCCCTGAGCAACGGTCAGCTGCCCTTGTTCAAATCCGACTGCGGTAAAAATCAACGTATTTCCAGTTGCTGCTTGGATGGAATAGTTTCCCGCATTGTTGGTCGTCGTCATCGTTCCCGATTCCTTGACGGTGATCGTAACTCCCGCCACCGGGTCTCCGGTGGATGAGTCAGTCACCTTTCCATTGATAGCTCTAGTCTGAGCTATTGAATGGGTGCTAAAGCAGAATAGCCCCATCAACAGTAAAAGTAATGTTTTTTTCATTAGTTTATTAATTTAGTACATGCACAATTATTGATCATTTAATTCCAGTTTCTTTTGGCGGCCTCCGTGAGTATATCCGCAAGTAAATAATACATATTGTCGTCGAACCCTGCCTGATAGGACCGAGAATTCATAAGCAATACCACGTTGAATCGGGGGCCCATCACCCACATGACTGCCGTTCCCGCGAGGTTGCCTGAATGGTAGTAAGAGTCCGGATACAATCTGTGCCCACCCCGCCAGCCCAAAGCATAGAAGTTGTTTCCAGCGTTAATGGACTTAGTCAGCATCAATTCGCGCGTCTGAGGAGACAAAATGTCGGGTATATTTGGTTTGCCATCTATATGGGTGAGCAATTTCAACATTTGCTCGGTCGAAGCGATCACGCCGCCAGCAGCCGCAATGACCTCCATCTCATTGGCGTAGCCGTTGTAACCATCTTGCGAGTAATACACCGCTTCATTAGGGCGCTTTTGGCTTCGGTCACCACCGACGTGGATATCGGTGATCCCCGCCTCAGCGAGCACTTCTTTTAGATAAGTTTCGTATTTTTTTCCGCTCACTTTTTCGATGATTTTCCCCAAAATTCCGTAACCCATGTTGAAGTAGGAAAAAGTCGTTCCCGGTTCATTCTGCGCCGTTCCCA
>CAYNZH010000004.1:42057-58135 GCA_964401685.1 uncultured Sphingobacteriaceae bacterium | reverse complement strand
GCCGTCAAAATCACCCTCTAAAATTCCCCCATCGCCAAACACCTGATCTTCAACACTGAGCAATCCCTGGTCGACCAACTTCATAATGCTTAGGGCGGTAAACTGCTTGGACGCACTGGCCAATCTGAACAGATGGTCCGGTCTGACCCTTACCTGATTCTCCACATCCGCAAAACCAATTCCCTTCTTGTATAGAATCTCAGAGCTTTCCGTACTCGAAATTGCGTAGGAAACTCCCGGGATATTGTACTTTGTTTTATAGTCATAGATCATCTGGTCAAACGCCTTTATCCCCTCATGAGCCATCACCGTAAACACCTTTTTCGCACCAGTCTCCGATTCCACAACAACATTGAGCGTTTCGGAGACATCAGTGTTCAATTTGTTTCCGGTTACGGGTCGGTCATTGACCGTCAGCGAAGCCTTTGGCGAATATTGAAAGTCTACCTGAATATTTGAGAGATCCGACCCTTGGGGTAGGGTAATATAGTATTCACGTTGAAATCTAAACACATATGCATCCTCCGACAACTGCGGATTGTCTGCTTTGGTTATTTTTAAACTGATCAACTCATTGTCCGTAGACAACTCGGGAACGGCAGAATCTTTTGAACATGAAGCGATTAAAAACACCGCACAGCACAAAAAGAGTAAATTTTGTTTAATCATATTGGTTTATGAAAATGTATTATAAACTGTATGTTTTTGCAATATTAATAAAAAACACTGTGGTTTGTAGTATTTTCATCAGATTTTTGCGCATTGTTGTGGATGATTGCATCCTTAAGCAGTCGGAAACCCGCCCTGCGAGTCTTTAAGGCCAAGGGGTTAGCCTTTGGAAAAATGAAAGGGTAACAAAAATGGCGATGCTTTTCTACACATCGCCATTTAAAATTTGTTGCAAATATATTTTAAGGTCTATCCCACCACAGCGGCGTGTCCAGTGGCTCCTGTGAAGGAACATTTTCCTGGTTTCTCGAGATTTCTGTCGATGGAATCGCGACACGTCTGATATAGCCCGAAGTAACAGCGCCGAGAGGCATTCTGAAACCCTCATAAGCATAATCATGCCTTCTGGCATCTACCCAGCCTTCAAAATTGAGGTAAGTGGATACATATTTTTCCTTAAAAATGAGCGCCAAAGTCAGTGCCGACTCGCCTACGGCTACCGAAGGTTCCGCAAGATATGCGTCAATATCCGATTGATCGACTTCAAACCTCTCCATCGAAGCGCGGATTCCTTCAAGATAAGCTGCGTACGCTCGGGCACGTTGGTTCGCACGCAGCGCAGCCTCTGCCTCTACAAACTTCAGTTCATCATAGGTCATAATAAAAACTGGTGCATCCTCAGCGGTAATCGGAGAATTTATGGAAATGTACGTCTCATCCTTGATGGTGTTCGCTGCTGTACCTCTGTTACCTTCGCCGTTTCGAGTACCCATATAGTCTCCATTGACTGTGGGGTCAGTCAACTGAGGAAGTCGTGGGTCGAACACACCATAATACGTCCCGTTCATGTGATTCATAAGTTGCTCCGAAAGCCATCCGCCAAGTAGTGAACCGGCGTTTGAGATGGCTGTTGAGGCCCATGGATTATTTCCATTAAAAACGCCCATGGTCATGTTGTCCGCCGCAGAAGTGTAAGAATTGTCAAGGGCCGACAACACAGCGTTGGGGTTATAACTTGATTTCTTGGTAATTCTATTGTGGTGACGTGCAAGCATTCCGTAGCCTGTCTTCAACCATGCAGCACGGTCACCCCCGTGAATCACGTCCATATCCCCATCAAGAGAAATCGCGACATCATCCCGATTCAAGGCCGAAATCCCTTCTTGCAGCAACTGACCGATAGACTCATAAAGTTGCTCGCCGGAATCATAGGCAGGAGTAATTGTCTGAACCTTCATGAAGGCTTCGGTATACGGAGCACTGTCCCAGGTTTCAGACACCAAACTCAATTGATAGGCCATCATAATTTTGCCAGCGCCCTCGTGATGATAAGCCCCCATTTCTTCGGCGATAACCAACATGTCATAAATGTCAGCCATCGCGTAATAGGCAGCATTCCAAGTCCCTGACTGGTCTGTAATGTCATAGGTGTCAGTGGCAGAACCTCTACTCGGGCTTGCAGTGTACTGGCTGTAGGAGGAGGTAAGACTACCGTAGGTCCTGGCATTCATACCGGTTTTATGAGTTGCAGTGGACAGTAAGGAGTTAATGTTAGGATTAGTAATTAAATTGGGATTGTTCCCCACATCAAAATAGTCCTTACATCCATGCGAAAGCAATAAGAACGCGGCAACAACGGTTGCGTATATATATCTATATCTTTTAGTTTTCATGATTGTAATTTTAGAATCCAACATTCAGGGTGAATAGTATGCTCCTTACTTGTGGATAAGTAAACCCAGCAAATCCTTCAATGTTTGAGCCGCTATTTGTCGTTGAGTTTTCCGGGTCATATCCATTGAATTTGGTCCAAACATACAGGTTGTTTCCCGTCAGTCCGACAGTCGCATTTTTTATAAAGCGATTTGACATCCAACTGCTTGGTAAATTATAGTTCAGAGTTACAGATCTCAATTTCAACCAGGAAGCATCCTGGACAAAAAACTCAGAGTTTCCTCTATGGTTGTCTCTGTAATAACCATTTCCATAATTTCTGCCTGTTTTAGGGTCTTCCCCCTGACCTAGCCACACTTCTTGGGTATTTGGCGATCCATCGGCCAATACGCCTTCAAAAACGACATGATCATTTCGATTCAGCGTATATGTTGCTGTACCAAAAGAGGAGAAGAAGTTGTCCAATTGGTTATAGGCATAGTGTCCAAACTGACCGTCAAATAAAACTGACATGCTCAGATCCCGGTAGGTAAAGGTATTGAACCACCCGCCTATCCAGTCCGGAAGTACCGACCCGAGCTGCTTGACATTGGCCGCAGGTTGCAATAAAGGAAATCCATTGGCATCGATTACAATTGGGCGGCTTTGGTCTATCTTCAGGGATTGATCCAGCCCTGCAGCTTTCTCCTCCGGTGTATAGTAACGTACATAAGACCTGCCATAAAGCATTCCGTAAGACTCACCTGGGATGATCCGCATGCTCACCGTCGAACTTAGGTAGCCAGATTCTGAATACACATTTATAAAATCGCTTCCGTCGCCGGTAATCGAAAGCACCTTGTTGCGGTTTGCAGAAAAGTTGAACTCGGTATCCCAGCGGAAATTATCCTTCCGGACGGGTGTACCGCCCAAGGTGATTTCAATACCTTTATTTTCCATGCTTCCAACATTGGTTGAGGCCGTACTGAACCCGGTCGTAGTCGATATGGGGGCAGAGAAAATCTGGTCTTTTGAGATGGAATGATAGTAGTTACCATCAAAGCGTAATCTTCTATCAAAGAAATTCAGCTCTACACCCGCTTCGTAAGTATCAGTAAATTCGGGTCTAAGCGCTGGATTTCCCAAAAGTGCAGATCTGGTAAAACCCGTATACCCTGTAGGAAAACCGCTATAATTTGCAAAGCCCAGACTGGTTGCATACGCATTGGCATCTTTACCCACCTGCGCATAAGACAACCTCAATTTACCGTAGTTAAAAAAGCTAGGCATGGTCCAGTGGTCTGAAAACACGTAACTCAAGTTGGCCGATGGATAGAAGAATGAATTGTTTGGTGCGAGTAATGATGAAGTAATATCGTTCCTGCCCGTCAAGTTCAGATACAAGTAATCCTTATAATTCAACGTTGCATCGAAGAAATTACCCATCAAACGGTAATCCAATTCGTAGGTTCCTGCAGCTAAATTATTAGCATTCGCAAAATTAAACCAGTTCCAAATGGTAAATTCCCAACCTTCCATTGCCGACCTATAGATATTACGATCATATAAATCGTTGGCTAAACGCAATGTTCCGCTAAAGTTTTCAGAGAACTGATGCGAAAGCGTAACCATAAAAGTACTGTTGAACGTGCGGTATTTGTTTTCGTAAACATACAGAAAACCTAAGCCACCTGCTCCGGTGCCACCGTTGTCAGAGACCAACTCTTCGCCTTCCAGCCCTTGGAACCCAGGAGCCCAGCGACGTCTATTGTCGCGATAGGTGTCTACCCCAAAGGTATATGAAAAGCCTAACCAGTCAAAAGGCTGATAGCTCATGTTTGTGCTTCCGATGAAGCGTAGAACATCGTCCCGGAAACGGTTGGTTTCGGCGATATAAATCGGGTTACTGGACAAACCGGAGTACGGCATATTGATCGTCCCGTCTTCTTTTTTATAATCCCGAATATCCCACCTGGGGGCCCAATAGGTAAGCTGCTCATTATATCGAATAGGATTACCGCGATCACCGCCACTATTGTTGACACTGAGGTTGGTAGATATCCTGAATTTGTCGCTAGGCCGGATGTCCGTATTTAAGCGGGCCTGGATATTGCTGAAGTCTGTAAACGGCATGACTCCTTCCTGGTACGCATGGGATAGAGACGACCTGAACGTCAGCTTTTCGGAACCCCCAGATACAGACAAGGAATTTCTCATCTGGTTGCCCGTGTTATAGGCATCCCTGAAGTGATTCGGCAGCGTCTCCGGGTGAGTAGGGTCTATGGCTCTTGCTTCCGCAACAGTGGGTCCAAATGACGGCCAAAAATCCTGAGGATCATAAACACCTAACCATCCCATGGTATAGACATCCTGCACTTCGGGAAATTTGTTGACATTGTCCCAGCCATATATACCTTGGTAATCGATTTTGACGTCGCCCGACTGACCTGATTTGGTAGTGATTGAAACAACACCATTGGCTCCACGCAGGCCATACAATGCTGTCGCAGCTCCACCACGCAATATAGTAATATCCGCAATATCATCTGGATTGACGTCAACGGACCTATTACTCATCCCCCGGCCCGATGCTTGGCTCCCTTGGGTAGAGGTGCTATTATCCATGACGACTCCGTCGATAACAAAAAGTGGCGAATTGTCGCGATTCGGGTCAATGGAGTTGATCCCTCTAATTTGGATTTTGGCTCCTTGTCCCGGGGCCCCTCCCGTACTTCTGATTTGAACACCCGCCGTTTTACCCTGCAATGCGTTGACCAGATTGGGTTGTTTATTGGCTGTAAGATCTTCAGCACTTACAGACTGGGTGGTATAACCAAGCGATCGCTCCTGCCTCTCAATACCTAAAGCCGTCACGACTACCTCGTCTATATTTGAAATTCCAGGCGTCAACACTACGTTAATAGTGGTAGAAGTCCCTACTGCCCTTTCGATTGTTTCAAATCCTACAGATCTGAAAACGATAGTCTGACCTTGATTGGCGGCTATCGTATAGTTACCTGAAGCGTTGGTCTGGGTTTGCCGGTTTGTGCCTTTTACTTCGACAGTCACGTTGGCAAGCGGACCGCCGTTTTCTGACGAGGTCACACGCCCGGTGACATTTTGCTGCGCTAAGGCCATGGGTGAAAACCCAAAAAGCGCCACGAAAAAAATCAGTAAGGTTATTCTCATAATTGGTATTATTTAGGTAAATAAATCCGTTTATTAGTTGCGCGCTAGTTTCCCGTCGGAAATTCCTGCTTGCAAAAGCAATTCTAATAATTTTTTTCTGGACGTCCAAATGTTTTTTGCAGTTTTTTAAGAGTTTTTAAAAATATTTGCAAAAAATGGCACAATCAGGAGCAATCTAACAATTTATTTACCACAGCTTCGGCCATTTTCACACGGGACTCGCCTAAGCCGCTGATAACATGAAAACTGGCTCCGAGGGCTTGAAGCTCGTTCTTCCACACGTTCATGAAATGATTTCTTTCGTCAGGAAAATCTCTCAAAGGGTCGTCCTCCCAAGGGAGATCTATATCCATCAGAAGGTATAGGTCGAAGTCCGTATCGTTGATAGCTTGCAAAACTTCCGGGGGAGTGAAGCCGAAAAGACGGTCGCACCAAATCTTTATCGTAAGAATCATGGTGTCAAAGAAGATGACATCGTTTTTGGCCAGGGGAAGCATAGATTTTTCCAAAGCGAGCTGCCCGTAGAACATGTTCATTTCATCCTCCAGGGTATACTGACGGTCTAGGTGCTCACAATAAGTACGGGCGAATTCGGGAACATAGACCGTGCCGAACCGCACAGCAAGTTCCTCAGCCAGAGCGGATTTGCCTGTCGACTCAGGGCCAACTATAGCGATTTTTTTATACGAACGAACGTTCATTAATATCTGTAAAAAAGCCAACAGCGGGCATGCTGTCGGCTTTCTAGGTAAATATCTATAAGTGAATTAAAACGTATAACGTGCGGTTATTCCCCCATGTGGGTAAAACCCGCTGTGGTAACGGTGGCCTCTGACGACCTGTACCGTTGGCCGGATATCAGCTGAAAAGGCAAAGGGTGCGTTGTTCAATTTATAGTCTACGCCACCTGTTGGGAAGATACCTACGTTGAAGCCTCTTCTGTCATCCCAATCGGAAAATGTATTCGAAAGCATCAGACCTCCACCGACATACCAGTTAAATCCTTGAATGTCTGCTATAGGAAAGTGGTGCTGATAGGCCCCTGTGAGGGAAACTCCAGTATAAGCTGCATTTCCGCCCAAACCAAGGTTGAATTCCAATGCACCGGGCTGGCTAACGAAAGTCTTAAATGAAGCTGAGAAAAAGTCATAGTAACCTGATCCCAATCTTACACCAATGGAATTACGGTAATCCTGTGCAGACACCGCCACGCTAAAAGCCATTAACAATGCCAATAAAGATAATTTAGTTTTCATAGTAAAAATTTTAAATGTGACTACGTAGTTTTTATGTTAATCAAAATACTGCTGCGAATAATATGCCAAAAATTTAATTGCGTCTATTCTTTTCCATAAAATCTGCCGGGAATACCAAAAAATCAGCAAATTAATACGCAAAATAACTTTTAAACCCGTATCTTTGCACTCCGACAAAGCAGTCGGAAAATTTGGCTTTCCTAGCTGTTTTTGGCTTGTTCATTCGTAAAAATATTTTAAAAAAAATGCCCAAAAACCCTTCCATTAAATCAGTTCTAATTATTGGCTCCGGCCCTATTGTAATCGGTCAAGCTTGTGAATTTGACTATTCCGGCTCGCAAGCGGCTCTTTCTTTAAAGGAAGAGGGAATCAAGGTGTCGATTATAAACTCCAACCCTGCTACGATCATGACTGACAAGGTTGTTGCCGACCATGTCTATCTTTTGCCGCTGACCTGCGAAAGTCTGGAGCAAATTCTCCAAGAAAATCCTGTCGACGCTGTGTTGCCCACCATGGGTGGACAGACGGCCTTGAACCTTTGTATTGAGGCAGAAAATCGCGGTATTTGGGAAAAACACAAGGTACGCGTCATCGGAGTCGATGTAGCGGCCATAGAAATCACCGAAAATCGGGAGAAATTTCGCCAACTGATGGTTGACATAGGTGTCGGTGTCGCAACCTCAAAAATTGCCAATTCTTTCCTGGAAGGCAAAGAAGCTGCCCAGGAAATAGGATTTCCCCTGGTCATCCGTCCTTCGTATACCCTGGGAGGCTCCGGTGGAGGATTCGTCCATCATAAAGATGAGTTCGAAGCGGCACTGAGTCGGGGCCTTCAAGCCTCTCCTACGCACGAGGTGCTTGTCGAGCAGGCCGTCCTAGGTTGGAAGGAATTTGAGCTGGAACTACTCCGCGACAGCAACGACAATGTCATCATCATCTGTAATATAGAGAACTTTGACCCGATGGGCATACACACGGGCGACTCCATCACTGTCGCTCCGGGCATGACCATCAGCGATCGCTGCTACCAGGAGATGAGAAACCAGGCGATCAAGATGATGCGCGCGATCGGTAACTTCGCGGGTGGATGTAACGTTCAGTTCTCGATCGACCCTGCGACCGAAGATATCATTGCCATTGAGATCAACCCTCGTGTTTCCCGATCTTCGGCCCTCGCATCCAAAGCCACCGGCTATCCTATCGCGAAAATTGCTTCCAAGCTAGCGATTGGATATAATCTGGACGAAATCAAGAACCAGATCACGCAGCACACATCGGCCTATTTCGAACCGACTCTCGACTACGTCATCGTCAAGGTTCCGCGCTGGAATTTTGACAAATTCAAAGGTGCAAATACTTACCTGGGGCTTCAAATGAAGGCTGTAGGCGAAGTGATGGCCATCGGTCGTACGTTTATTGAAGCCCTTCAAAAGGCTTGTCAAAGTCTAGAAACCGGGCGCCTGGGCCTGGGGGCTGACGGTCGTCAAAATAGAAATTTGGACGAAATCATGCATAGTCTGGAGAACCCCAGCGATGACCGTCTTTTCCATATCAAAGATGCCTTCGAGATGGGTGTTCCCCTGGAATCCATTCGCAAAGCAACCTTGATCGACAAATGGTTCCTGCAGCAGATTCAGGAACTGGTTGTCATGGAAGCGGAGCTGAAAAGATTCCAACTCAACAACATTTCCAAGGATTTCTTCATGAACCTAAAGCAAAAAGGCTACTCTGACGGACAGATCGCCTGGCTATTGGGAGGAAATGTTACTGAAGACGACGTTTATAACCGTCGCAAGGAACTGGGCATCCGCCGTGTTTATAAAATGGTTGACACTTGTGCAGCAGAGTTTCCAGCAGCGACGCCCTACTTCTATTCGACTTTCGAAGAAGAAAACGAGTCTATCGCTTCGGATAAAAAGAAAATCATAGTGCTCGGATCTGGCCCCAACCGCATAGGGCAGGGGATAGAATTTGACTATTCGTGTGTACACGGCCTCTTGGCGGCGAAAGAAGCCGGCTATGAAGCAATCATGATTAACTGCAACCCCGAAACAGTTTCTACAGACTTTAATATGGCTGACAAACTGTACTTTGAACCTGTTTTCTGGGAGCATGTACGGGAAATCATCGAACTGGAAAAGCCAGAAGGCGTTATCGTTCAACTCGGCGGTCAGACTGCCTTGAAGATGGCCGAAAAACTAGAAAATGCTGGCATCAAAATCATAGGAACATCTTTCGGAAATATGGACTTGGCCGAAGACCGCGGGCGATTTTCAGATCTGCTGAAAGAGCTAGACATTCCCTATCCAAAATACGGAGTTGCCGAAAATGCAGAAGAAGCGCTGAAAGTAGCAAATGAGGTGGGCTACCCCGTGTTGGTTCGTCCGAGTTATGTCCTTGGTGGACAAGGCATGAGCATTGTAATTAACGACGAGGACCTGGAAAGGGCCGTTGTGAACCTACTGCGCAATCTGCCTGGAAACCGAGTCCTGATAGACCACTTTTTGGATCGCGCTGAAGAGGCCGAATCTGATTCAATCTGCGATGGAGAAAACGTTCACATCATCGGGATGATGGAGCATATCGAGCCCGCGGGCATTCATTCAGGCGACTCAAATGCTGTCCTGCCGCCCTACAGCCTTTCTGAAAATGTGCAAAAGCAAATGGA
The DNA here is from genome assembly GCA_964401685.1 of uncultured Sphingobacteriaceae bacterium. Classification (GTDB taxonomy): domain Bacteria; phylum Bacteroidota; class Bacteroidia; order Sphingobacteriales; family Sphingobacteriaceae; genus DASRQK01. The sequence goes on along the minus strand of CAYNZH010000004.1, from coordinate 48,700 downwards.
GGAATACTCCATCAAACTAGCAAAAGCACTGGATGTTAAAGGGCTGATCAATATTCAATTTGCCATCAAGGACGAGAAGGTCTACGTCATCGAAGCCAATCCTCGAGCCTCGAGGACGGTTCCGTTCATAGCCAAAGCTTACGATGTCCCGTACGTCAATATCGCGACCAAAGTGATGTTGGGCACCCACAAGTTAACTGACTTCAAGATTGAGCGAAAACTTGAGGGATACGCAATTAAGGAGCCTGTGTTCTCCTTCGATAAATTTCCTGAGGTGGACAAGCAATTGGGCCCTGAAATGAAGTCAACCGGCGAGTCAATCCGCTTTATCAAGGATTTGAACGATCCGGTATTCAGAGAGCTTTATGCGAAGAAATCAATGTTTTTGAGTAAGTAATTTTAAAATCGAAAAGCATGAAATTTAGAGTTGAACATGATACCATGGGACAGGTTGAAGTCCCTGCAGACAAATACTGGGGGCCTCAAACGGAGCGTTCCCGCAACAATTTCAAGATCGGCCCTGCCGGATCCATGCCCCGGGAGATTGTACAGGCCTTCGCTTACCTAAAAAAGGCGGCGGCCTTCACCAACGCTGAGGCCGGCATCCTGCCCGAGGAAAAACGCGATCTGATTGCGCAGGTCTGCGAGGAAATCCTAGCCGGGCAACTTGACGATCAATTTCCGTTGGTGATCTGGCAGACTGGCTCTGGCACGCAGTCAAATATGAACGTCAACGAGGTGATTTCCAATCGGGCCCATGTTTTGCAGGGTCAGAAATTGGGTGAGGGCAAACCCTTCATTCACCCCAATGATGATGTCAACAAATCGCAATCTTCCAATGATACCTATCCGACGGCGATGCATATTGCCGCTTATAAAATGCTGGTCGAAACCACCATTCCTGGAGTCGAAAAACTAAGGGATACCTTGGATGCAAAATCCAAAGCGTTTGCCGATGTGGTCAAGATCGGGCGTACACACCTCATGGACGCCACCCCACTGACTTTGGGGCAGGAATTCTCTGGCTATGTCGCTCAGCTGGACTTCGGTCTGAAGGCTCTGCGCAACACAATGGCTCACCTTTCCGAGCTTGCGTTGGGCGGGACCGCAGTCGGAACAGGGATCAATACGCCTCCAGGCTATGCAGAAAACGTCGCAGGTCATATTGCCCGCTTTACCGGATTGCCCTTTGTTAGTGCTGCGAACAAATTTGAAGCACTTGCTGCCCATGACGCTTTGGTGGAATCCCATGGAGCCTTAAAGCAACTCGCTGTGGCACTGCACAAAATTGCAAACGATATACGCATGCTTGCTTCAGGCCCTCGCTCGGGTATTGGAGAGATCAACATTCCCGAAAATGAGCCAGGTTCTTCCATTATGCCAGGTAAGGTCAACCCAACGCAAAGTGAGGCCTTGACGATGGTGGCGGCACAGGTGATGGGCAATGACGTGGCCATTTCCTTTGGCGGCGCGAACGGCCATTATGAGCTGAACGTATACAAACCTGTGATGGCGGCCAATTTCTTGTCATCGGCCAGATTGATTGGAGATGCTTGCGTTTCTTTCAATGATCACTGCGCAGTAGGCATAGAGCCTAACAAGGACGGCATCAAAAAGCACCTTGAAAACTCGTTGATGTTGGTCACAGCACTAAACCCGCACATAGGCTACGAAAACGCCGCAAAAATCGCAAAAAAAGCCCACAAGGAGAACACCTCGCTGCGGGAAGCGGCGATTGAACTGGGTTTACTTAGCAGTGAGCAGTTCGACGCCTGGGTAAAACCTGAAGACATGATCGGAGGGCTCAAATAAATGCGCTCCCTGCTTCTGATTCCAACGATTTTTTTGGCGCTGCTCCTAGTCGGTTGTGAGCGAAACTCGGAATACCAGCATCCTGGAGCTGAATACCTCCAGGGCGTTTGGGTCCAGGACAGTGTGCCCTTCCAGGACGACCTGCTACAGTTTACAATGCACGAACTCAAAATCACCTGTGATTCGATTTATGCAACGATGAACACCCACTCCCAGGCCAAAAACACCCTGGATGAATGCTACGGTGACGGCCAATGGGAAGAATACGCAAAAGGCGTCTATGTTGTTCGTGGCGATAGCTTGCTCGTCGACGGGCTGTACACCAAAGAAAATTGGAAGCAAAAAGTCGGCGGATGCCACCGCTCAGGGCAATTCCTGCCTAGATACAAGATTGTAAGCTATTCTGAAGACTCACTTGTGCTTGAAAATCGATACGATCCCCGCCCTATTTTGCTCAGAAAAGTGCAAGACATAACCTGCGTACCGAAAAAGCGTTGGGAATAACACAAAATGAAGAGGCCCTCCAGAATCTGAAGGGCCTCTAATTTTTAATTCTCATTCTTAGCACAAAACATGTTGAGGCTATTTTTAAATGCCAGCCTCACGCATTTACCGTATATTAAAACGGAAGGTCATCGTCCTTGCCGTCATCCGAAGAAATATCTACTGGAGGAGGAGCCTGAAAACCCGACCCGGCGTCTGCACCGGCTGAGCCAGCGGCATTCCCAGCAATTTTGTTTACTCTCCACGCAACTAAAGAGTTAAAGTAGGTTGTGATGCCTTCTTTATTTGTCCAGGGACGCCCCCGAAGATTGAAGGAAACCTCGACCTCGTCCCCAACCGCCAGGGAATCAAAAATACTCGTTCTGTCCTGAGTCGCCTCAAATTTGATGTATTCCACAAACTGGGGGTTCTCAGCATATTGAACTACCAAGTCTCTCTTCTTAAACGTATCGGTCACCTGTTGGACTTCTCCAATCTCATGTACTTTTCCTCTGATTTCCATCTCAAATTGTTTATTAAATCGTAAAGTTACACATTTATACTTATAATATAAGTAACTTTGCTAAAATATATATGGAAGTTTTCAACACTAAGAGCAAGCTCGTTTTGACTTGCAATAAAAGGCTATCGCCCTATCTAGAGGACGAAGTTGTAAATCAGGGATTTGAAGTGGATAGCCGTTTTCAGACGGGTTTAATCATGCAAGGTACCCTAAACGATTGCATTCGCTTGAATCTAAATCTTCATTGTGCAAGCCAAATCCTGTACTCTTTAAAAAGTTTTGCCGCAAACAGTCCAGACGATCTATATCAGGAATTGGTCACGATTGAGTGGGAAAAACTCATTGCCTTTGATGGCTACGTCAGCGTCACTTCACATGTCAACAATCCTTCCATCACAACGCCGCTCTTTGCGAACCTCAAAGTGAAGGACGCTATTGCGGATCGTATCAAGGCGCAGAAGGGTTTGAGACCAAATAGTGGCCCGGAATTGAATAAAACTGTGATTCACCTACATTGGCATGAGGAACAAGCGGAAATTTTCATAGACAGTTCGGGTGAAACCCTTGCGAAACACAGTTATAGAAAGCTTCCCGGAAAGGCTCCCATGTTAGAGGCCCTCGCTGCTGCCGTCGTGTATGCGACAAAATGGGACACTAAAGCTGCCTTCGTAAATCCTATGTGCGGATCGGGGACTTTGGCCATCGAAGCTGCCCTGATTGCCACGCAGCGCAAACCGGGACTTTTCAGGATGAATTATGGCTTCATGCATATTCTGGGCTATGACGAGCAAGTGTTTTTTACCGAAAGAAGACGCCTCAAAGATCAGATCATCAAGAAACCCGGCGTACGCATTTTAGCTTCGGATATTTCAAAAGAGGCAGTCAACATTGCAATGGCGAACGCCAAAACCGCGGGCGTTGACCAGCTGATCGAATTTGAAGTCGCAGATTTCCGCCAGATCACGGCGCCCTCCGATGAAAACGGCGTAATTGTGTTTAATCCGGAATATGGCGAAAGACTTGGCGTACATACAAAACTGGAGCAGACCTATGCTGAGATCGGCGATTTCATGAAAAAGGACTGCCCTGGATACCGCGGCTATGTCTTTACTGGAAATCCGGATCTAGCAAAAAAAATCGGTCTCAGGGCCTCGAGGAGAATAGAATTCTATAACGGGAGATTGGATTGCCGTCTCCTGGAATATGAACTATATAAGGGAACGAGAGAAGCGCCCGAAGTTTCTCAATAATAATTGCCCAAAACCATGCGTGCGGATTCTCGCGCGCGGGCTTCGTTATACGTGTTGGTCAGTTTCCGGTGATTGATAAGGTCAATGATAGTGCCTATCCAAAAAAAGCCGATGGTAATGAAAAAAAGCACACCCATCGCAATGTGATTGAGCACGAAGCGTTGGAGTCCCGCAAAACCAAAAAATCCGACCAACGTAAAGAGCATAATATCCCGGGGGCTCTTTCTTTTGCCACTGTAAATCAGCGCAAGTTTCTTGGCCTGTTCTTCGGAAAATGTCTGGCTTACGTAGTCCAGATAGCTGAGTTCTTCAGTAGAAAGCCCAGAAATTCCTAAAAAAATATTCCTGTGTTGCATAATCAGCGTTATTAATTGTTAGTTTCGTGAAATCAAAAATAATAAATTTTTATGAAACACAACGCATCCTTCGGCTTACTGCTATTATTTTTGACATTTGGGCTGGTAAGCAGCAGTTTAGCACAAAACAGTTCGGAGTCTGAGCGAATTAAGAACTTTAAATGGAATGAAACAGAAATTGCGCCGGGTCTGGTCTGGAAACAGGGGCACTTTGACACCTTATTTTCCTCCGTGCAGGAGATCAATTATTTGGAAATTGACCTGAAAAACCGCAAGCGTCGCTTGGGTTTAGCCGGTGTAGCAGAAGGATTTAAAGCCACTAGTGGCTTTGCCAAAGAAAACAATGCACTCGCAGCGATCAACGCCTCATTTTTCAATACAAAGACTGGCGGCTCGGTAACCAGAATTGTTATTGATGGCGAGGAACTCAATCAAACCGAGCTTTTTCTAGCCTCGGGAGCAAGGAATGAACGCGCTAATGGTGCCCTTGTGTTGACGAAAAAAGGAAAGCGCGCAAAGATTATCGCCGGTGACAATACCGTGGTGGACTGGGATGTGGCACTCAACTACGACAACCTGCTGGTGAGCGGACCGGTACTTTTGCAAAATGGAAAGCCTTCGCCCCCGGAGGACAATGCATTTAACAATAACCGGCACCCTAGATCAGTGGTTGCAATTCTTCCGGGAAATAAAATAATTCTAATGGCTATAGACGGTCGGAATGCTCAGGCACAGGGCATGAATATGCATGAAGTAACCCTGCTTTTAGAAGCATTGGGGGCAATTGAGGCGATCAATCTGGACGGTGGTGGCTCCACGGCTCTTTTTATTCAAAACCAAGAGGCGGATGGAATTGTTAATTACCCAAGCGACAACAAACTCTTTGATCATAAGGGGGAAAGGAAGGTCGCGAATGCAATTTTAGTCTTTTAAAAAAACAATAAAAATGGGTAGTACAATCAAAACAGTGGCTTGCTTGTGTTTGGGGTTTTTGCTTAGTGGCTGTGATATGCTAGCAACTTTGCCCCAAGGAGGCACTTCATCATCGACGGTGAGCCGGACGGAAGCCGCACTGGGCATAAAACAGGCATTGGGTCAGGGGTTAGACAATAGCATAGAGACGCTGTCTCTGCGGGATGGCTTTCTGGGAAATGAAGCGGTGAAAATCCTGATGCCGGTCGAAGCCGTAAAGATAGAGCAAACACTCCGGTCCATAGGTCTAGGCTCCGTAGTCGACGACCTGATTGTGCAACTCAATCGTGCTGCTGAGACGGCCGTCAAAGAAGCCGCGCCAGTATTCGTTTCAGCACTATCCCAGCTAACAATCCAAGATGCGTTCGACATTCTACTCAGCGGACAGGACGATGCCGCGACCCAATTTTTTATGCGCACTACGGCCGCCGCTCTAACCGAAAAATTCAGCCCTATTGTGCAGTCCGCAATCAACGAGCATCAGGTTGCCCGCTACTGGAATACGGTGATCAGCGGTTACAATAAATTGCCCTTAGGAGGCGAAAAAATCGAACCGGATCTCCAAATGTTTGTCACCCAAAAAGCAATTGAGGGACTTTTCTATCAAGTGGCCCAAGAAGAAAGGCAAATCCGAAACAATTTAGCCAGCCGAAGCACGCCACTCCTAAAAAAAGTGTTTGCCTATGCAGATGCGGCAGCCTTACGGTCCAAATAAGTCAAAAACAACGCCCCACAAGTGGCCGAGAAAACAGAAGCGAGAAGAACGGCAAACTTGGCAGTAGCCAGCAGCTGTTCCTGCCCCATGAATGAAAGCACAGCGATAAATATCGACATCGTAAAACCGATTCCCGCGAGCATCCCGACACCCAGAACGTGAGCCATTCGCGCGTTTTCAGGCATCGCGCATAGCCCTAATCTGACTGAAATCCAGGTAATCGCAAAGATCCCCAAGGGCTTCCCAACAAATAGACCCAAAATGATGCCTAATCCCAAAGGAGAAAAAAGCCCCTCCAACATCGCAGACTCGAAGGCAATGTTGGTGTTTACCAAGGCAAAAACAGGCATGATAAGCAAACTGACCGGCTGAGCCAGCGCATGCTCGAGTTTCACTAAGGGAGATATCCCCCCAGGTTTGGCCGCTGAGACGGGCAAAGTGAAGGCGACCAACACTCCTGCAATAGTTGCATGAATTCCCGAATGATGAATGAAATACCAGATAAACAACCCAGGAATCAGGTAAAACGCAA
>CAYNZH010000004.1:0-41957 GCA_964401685.1 uncultured Sphingobacteriaceae bacterium | reverse complement strand
CCCGAATGATGAATGAAATACCAGATAAACAACCCAGGAATCAGGTAAAACGCAAGGCTTTTCAACCCAAGCTTGTTAAAAATCAGCATTAGCGCGAAAAGCGCGGCAGCGTACCACAAGTAAGTAAAATGCAGATCACCGGCGTAAAAGAGGGCAATGACCAGGATGGCCATCAAATCGTCTACTATAGCGAGTGCGGCTAAAAAAATCTTCAGAGAAATAGGCACTTTCTTGCCGAGCATGGTTACGATGGCGAGCGCAAACGCAATATCTGTAGCCATCGGAATAGCCCACCCCTGCGATGACTCAGTGCCACTATTCAGAGAAACATAGATCAACGCAGGTACAACCACTCCACCGATGGCCGCCAACACGGGAAGCGCAGCTTTTTTGGGTGAAGAAAGGTGGCCTTCGACTAGTTCCCTCTTTATTTCCATGCCTACAAGCAGGAAAAAAATCGCCATCAGCCCATCGTTCACCCACAACAATAGCGGATAGCGCAGTTCCAGCCAATCCGACTGATAGCCTAGTTCAGTGGCCAGCAAAGTCTCAAAACTTGGCCCCAAGGGGCTATTCGCAATCAAAAGGGAGATAACAACGCATCCAATAAGGATCAAACCCGGACCTATACTGGAATTCAAAAACCGTTTTACAGAGCTAAGCAATTGCATGACGGCAAAACTAATTAAATTATTCACAATTACTGTGCGAATTTGCAAGGAGAATGACTATTTTAGTCGAATCCTAATTGTCAAAACAAATTTTAAACGTAATATAAAAATGGGCAGAATTGTACTTTTTTTATTTCTAAGTGCCTTTACCAGTGTGGCATTTAGCCAGACAAGCGTACTCTCGGTAGAAAAAATCATGCGCGATCCCAAATGGATGGGTACCTCGCCGGATGGCATTTTTTGGAATGCGAACAGTTCTCAGGTTTATTTCAACTGGAATCCAGAAGCGGAAGCCACGTCTTCGCTTTTCAAAATATCCCCAAAAAACCTGACCCCCCAAAAGGTGGGCACTGAAGAGCAACGAGAGATTTTAAGGTCGGGTGTGTATGATAAGGCAAAAAGACGGATGGTATTTACAAAGAATGGAGATATTTTCATTCAGGATGTACGGTCAGGAAGAACAACGCAGTTGACTCAGACTTCTGCAAACGAAATAAATGTCCGCTTTGGCCCGGGGGAAAAGAGCATTGTGTTTCAGCAGGGTGATAATTTTTTCACGCTTTCTCTGGAAAAACAGGAATTGATACAGCTTACTAATTTTCAACGGGGAGAAGGTGGCTCCGGCCGCTCAGCCGAAAGGGAGTCACGCCTTTCGACCCAGGATAAATGGCTTCAGGAGGATCAAATGGAGTTGTTTGACGTCTTGAAAGAAGGTAAGAGGCAAGACTCTATCCGGCAGGCGCAGCGCGAAGCAAGCCGTGGAGAACCTGCGATTCCCGCGATTCAGGTGAAGGATGGAATTTTAAACTCGGTTGAAATCAGCCCAGACCTGCGATTTGTGAGTTACAGAATCACTTCCCCGGCAAGCGGCAACAAGGGGACAGTCGTCCCAAATTATGTAACTGAATCTGGATACACGGAAAACATTTCCACACGGACAAAAGTGGGAAATACGCTCTCCACCTCTAAATCCTTTATTTACGACCGCGAGAGGGACACTGTGCTCGAAATTGACCAGTCAACCATCCCCGGGATCAAGGATTTGCCAGACTTTTGGAATGATTATCCAGAGAAAAAAGAAGCGTTACTAGCCAAAAATGAGGACAGAAATGTGACGTTGGGAAGCCCAATATGGAATGAAACCGGATCTGCGGCCTTCCTTGTCGCGACCGCAGCCGACAATAAGGATCGCTGGCTACTGAAATTAAATGCGGAGGATGCGAGCCTTTCTCTGATAGATAGACAAAGGGACGAAGCATGGATAGGTGGCCCGGGAATCAGTGGTTTTCGCGGCGGCAACGTCGGCTGGATAGATGAAGAGCACATTTATTTCCAGAGTGAAGCCACAGGATACTCCCATTTGTATACTGCCAACATTCATTCTGGAGAAAAAAAGCAGCTCACTGATGGCAATTGGGAAGTGCGGTCTCTCGAGTTATCAGCGGATAAAAAGCATTTTTATATCACGGCAAACAAGGATCACCCGGGGATTACCCACTTTTACAGGCTTCCCGTGACCGGAGGTCCACTCTTGCAAATCACGAACCAAAAAGGTGGGAACGAAGTAACCATGTCCCCTGACGAGAAGTGGTTGGCTATTCGGTATTCTTATTCAAACAAGCCCTGGGAACTTTATATTCAGGAAAACAGGCCTGGAGCTGAGCTCACGCAGGTGACTTACTCGACCACTGAAGAATTTGATGCCTACGCATGGCGTGAACCTGAGGTCATATCTTTTAAGAACCGTCATGGTGATGATGTCTATGCGCGTCTGTATCAGCCGGAGAATCCCAAGGAATCACGGCCTGCGGTAATTTTTGTCCACGGCGCTGGCTATTTGCAGAATGTGCACTTTTGGTGGAGTCAATATTTCCGGGAATATATGTTTCACAATTTGCTGGTCGATTTAGGTTATACGGTACTGGATATAGACTTCACAGCGAGCTCGGGCTATGGTCGGGATCACCGTACAGGAATTTACAGACACATGGGCGGCAAGGACTTATCCGACCAGGTCGACGGCGCAAAACTTCTGATTGAAAAGTATGGGGTTAATGCCAAAAACATCGGAATCTACGGGGGTTCTTATGGTGGATTTATAACGCTTATGGCTTTGTTCAATGAGCCCGACGTTTTCGCGGCCGGAGCAGCACTCCGTTCCGTCACGGATTGGGCTCATTACAATCACGGGTATACCTCCAATATCCTGAATCAACCCTTCGACGATCCTATCGCGTACCGCCGGTCCTCACCGATTTACTTTGCTGAAGGACTCCAGGGCCATTTGTTAATGTGCCATGGAATGCTCGACGTAAACGTACATTTCCAGGACATCGTACGGGTCAGCCAGCGACTGATAGAGCTGGGCAAGGACAATTGGGAACTTGCGGTATATCCCGTCGAGGATCATGCATTTACGACACCTAGTGGTTGGACAGACGAATACAAGAGAATCCTGAAACTTTTCGAAGAGCGGCTCACCAACTAGGGTCCTCTTCAATCAAAGTTCCAGGCTCCCCAGTCGACACGGTCGAGGAACCGGTACTGCAAGGCTTCAGCCACATGTTCCGCGCTGATATGCTCCTGCTGCTCCATATCAGCAATGGTGCGTGCAATTTTCTGAACTCGCTCAAAAGCCCTTGCGGACAGGCCCAGTCTCTGTGCTGTGTCCGCAAGTATTCGCCGGGCCTCGACAGGCAAATTCACAAAGGATTTGAGGTGCGTGCCTCTCATCTCGGCGTTGTAGTGAATTTCATGATTTTTGAACCTATCCAGTTGCCGGGATTTTGCCAAATTTACCCGCGCTCTTACCTCCGCAGATGTTTCACCGCCCCCATCAGACAGGAGTTGCTCATTTGACAACGGCAGTACCTCGACCTGCAAATCTATTCTATCCAACAGAGGCCCTGAAATCTTGGAAAAATACCGTCTAATCATGCGTTGTGTGCAAACACAAGATCTCGAAGGGTGGTTATAATAACCACATGGACAGGGGTTCATTGCAGCAACCAATAGAAAGTTCGCCGGAAATTCTATGACCGTGTGCAGACGGGAAATCAAAATCTTTCGCGATTCCAGGGGCTGCCTAAGGACTTCCAGAACCGAACGCCTGAACTCAGGAAGCTCATCCAAAAACAGAACCCCATTATGCGCCAGGGAAATCTCTCCGGGCTGGGGCGATCCACCGCCGCCGAGGAGTGCGCCCTGCGTTACCGTGTGATGCGGCGCACGAAACGGCCTTCTCCTGAGAATAGAACCAGACACTGGCAAAGTCCCCGCTACTGAATGGATTTTTGTCGTTTCCATGGCCTCAGCAAGGTCCATATCAGGCAGAATATCGGCAAAGGCCTTAGCAAGCATGGTTTTGCCCACACCCGGCGGGCCAACCATCAGCAAATTATGCCCACCCGAAGCGCAAATTTCCATGGCACGCTTGACTTGGATCTGACCTTTTACCAACTGAAAGTCGCTTTCATCACGAGCATATTCTTCCGGGAAATTCTGCTGAAGACCTACTTTTTCAGACGCCGCCCTAATCTTCATACCCGGAAATATCCTTTCGTGCTGACCGGACAGAAAGCCAAGTACTTCGGTCAGGTAATCGGCTGAAACGACCTCAAGACCCTCCACCAAGGCAGCTTCGTCCCCATTACTCCGAGAAACTATAATGCCTTTAAAACCGTCGGCTTTAGCCTTCAATGCAATTGATAAAATTCCTCTCACGGGCTGGATTTGCCCATCGAGCGATAACTCCCCCATAATAACGTAGTTCTCGAGAAAAGAGCACTGCACCTGCCGGGATGCTAACAAAATGCCGACAGCCATTGCGAGCTCAAACCCGGAACCAACCTTGCGTAGATCAGCAGGCGCAAGATTGATCACCAACTTCTGCCTGGGCATCTTATAGCCCGAATGGACGATTGCGCTTTCGATTCGCTGAAGACTCTCCTTGACAGCAACGTCCGCCAGACCGACAATATAATAACGAATACCCCGACTGATATTCACCTCAACTCTAATCAACGTCGCATCGATTCCTTGAACCGTACCACTAAATCCCCTCACCAGCATTCAACAAATTATTCTTGTGCGAAACAAAATTACAGATTTTATTTTATATATTTGCCTTATATTATTGGAAAATTCAAAACCCATATGGCAAAACTGGAAATTGCTTGCTTTAATACCGAATCCGCTCAGATCGCCCAAGACAATGGTGCAGATAGGATCGAATTTTGTTCAGATTTTTCGCAGGGTGGACTCACACCGGACTTTGCCCAGACTGAGCAATTGAGGGACAGGATTCACATTCCCATGACGATCATGATTCGGCCGCGGGGAGGCAATTTTGTTTATGATGAAGAGGAATTTGAGGAAATGAAAGAAGCTATCAACGCGTTTCAGACCCTGAATGTGGACGGATTTGTCTTTGGTGTCCTCGATGCAGATGGGCTAATTGATGTGCAAAGAAACAAGGCCCTAGTAGAGTTGGCCGCGCCTTTACCTTGCATTATGCACCGAGCATTTGATCGCACTCCGTCGCTTCAGGCAGCGCTCGAAAGCACGCTTGCCTGTGGATTTCAGTCCTTATTGACTTCAGGCCACGCGCCAAATGTAGACCAAGGAGCAAAAAACTTGAGAAAAATGGTAGAATCTACCAAAGGGCGGGCATTTGATATTATGCCAGGTGGTGGATTACGATCGTCCAACCTTGCCAAAATACAATCCTTGGTCGGGGCTCCTTATTATCACTCCTCGGCAATACGGGAAGGTGATATCGCGGACGCAGACGAAATCAGAGCTTTGAAAAGCTTATTAACCTAGCGCCACGAGATGCAGGTAGACGTATACAGCGGGCGCTGCTAGCAATAATCCGTCAAAACGATCCAACAGCCCACCATGCCCAGGCAACAGCTTTCCGGAGTCTTTGAGGCTCAGGCTTCGTTTCAGTAGGGACTCGACGAGATCGCCTAGAGTGCCTATCGCACCGATAATCAGGCCAAGGGCTAGCCAATGTTTCAAGGGAAGGACTTCGGCTGTAAAGTGATTCAAGAGGACTGCCGCCAATACTGCGACGAGGATTCCACCCACGAATCCCTCCCAGGTTTTGTTTGGCGAAACTCGTTCGAAAAGTTTTGTTCGCCCTAAGAACCTGCCGGTCAAATAGGCACCTGTGTCGTTGGCCCATAGCATGACCAGAAATCCGAGCGGTATGAGCGGTTCAAATCCAACTTGCAAAAACCCAAGTGCGTAAAAGCAATAGAAGGGCAGGATGACATAGGCGAAGCCAAAAATAGTCAGTGCGGTATTTTGAAAAGGTCGGTCTCTGTCTGAGAAAAGTTCTATAGCAAGTATCACTGGAACAAATAAAAATAGCAGAAAGGTGGGTACGCTATCGGTACTTTGAAAAAGCGACGTCATCATCAGAAAACCTGCAAGGCCGAGGCAGATCCCCGGTAAGCGTTGAGGAGAAAATCCGGCCTGGCGCCACATACCATAAAACTCAAACAGGCTGGCGCCAGCGAGCACAAGATAAAATATTCCGAAAAAAACGGAACCAAACATAAAAGAACTGATCATGGCCGCGACAAAGAATAGCGCGGTAATCGCTCTAGTTTTCATTTCTTTGATCGTTTTCTTGCACAGCCAGTAATAATCGGGCTTCAGCTTCCTGGCTGTAATGAACGTATAACTCGAGATTACCAAACCTGTAAGAAGAATCTTGCTTGTTCATCACCACAGTCTGAATGCCGTGCTCCTCAAGCATTTGCTTAGTAATCTCCACCTCCATGGGATTCGCACTAATCAACAATTTAACCCAATTCTTTTCCATCTAAAATAGCTCTTTTCCTGTATCTTCGCCTAAATGTGTATAGCAGATAAATGGTCAGCACCGCGCTCAATACATAGAGTAAGGGATGAAAATTCTCGGTCAAGCTTGCATCCACGATACTCTCCCCATTATTGTAAAGGTAAAATGCGAAAATTACTGCAGCGGCATTGTTGAGGAAATGAGCCAGAATCGGGTACCAAAGGTTGTTCGACCAATAAAACAGATATCCAAAGAGCGCACTTAGCAATAATCTCGGGAGAAAGCCGTAGAATTGCATGTGAAAAGCACTAAAGACCACTGCAATAACCCAAATAGCCACGTGGGGATTGCGCGTCCAATGATGCAAGATAGTTTGCAATCCTCCGCGGAAAAAAAGCTCCTCGCCCAATGCGGGCAACACCGCAATAACAAAGATATTGAAAAGTAACCCCGAAAGGGTCGAAACACTGAGCATATTTACCGTCAGCTCCTCCAGTTGCTTCTCCTTGTCATACATCCATTGCTCGATACCCGACATGGAGTCGGGAAGCGACATGTTCTGATTGAGCTGTCCTGAGAGTTCCAGCAAAGGCATGGCAGCGAATAGTATCAATACCAGCACGATACCAAGCATTTTTCCATCTAAGGGTCCCTCGAAACGGAGATAGGCACTCCTGTTTTTTTCAATGAGAGCCAGCATTACCGGGGGCAAAATAAAGGTTCCGATGGTCGACCCAGCCTGCACGATCTTCAAAAAGGTCATATCTCCGCTCTGTCCGCTGAGTAACGCCTCCATTTGGCTCAAATCACTCACACCCGTTGCCACCAGCGCGACGAGGATTGACAGAATCGAGACCACCAGACTGCCGGCAACCATCAGTACCAACAGCCAAACGAGGGATTTTGCAGGATGAGAAGCGTTCTGAACCATTTTTGTAAAAAACTTTACTTAGCGAGGGCGACTTCCTGTTGCGATTCCTTTGATCGTAAAAGCGCAACATAGTCCTGCATCAGTTTCAGACTTTCATCTTTGATAAAGTCGAAATCTATAGTCGGCTGAGGCTCACCCTCCATCCAAAGGGGAAGACCCCGCATCTTTAATCCTTCATTGATTCTTGCCCTGTGCTTGGCTTGGTTCTCGTCCCTTTCCTTTTGTAGTTTTTCCTGCTGAAGCGAAACGCTTACCTCATTCTCCCTGGAATTCATCAGGTCTATGTCTTCCAAAAGAAACTTGTACTCTAAAGACCCCTGAATTCGCTCCTCGTGCAATTCGTTTAACGTTTTTATTTCATCTGACAAATCGCCGACCGGAACGAAGTTGGTGGGCTTGATTTGATCCCAAGGCAGCGCCGACGGCTGCGCACTTTCGCCATAGCGCTCGGCCGAGTAGACCGATGGGAAAACGATGTCCGGGGTGACACCTCTGTGCTGCGTACTGCTCCCGGTAACCCGGTAAAACTTGGCCATTGTGAGATTGATCTGTCCGAAAGGCGGAGCGCCAGTCGGGAAATTCTCGTTGGACTCCGTGCGCGCTTTCAACAAGAGCTTTTCCGTCGGGCTGATCACATTGACCATGTCGACCGCCGACTGAACAGTCCCCTTGCCATAGGACTGGGTTCCCAGGATGATTCCCCGACCGTAGTCCTGGATCGCACCTGCGAATATCTCAGAGGCTGAAGCACTGAATCTATTGATGATTACTCCCAACGGTCCGTCCCAGGCAACAGAGGGATCACGATCGCTATTAATATCTACTTTGTCACGCGTGTCGCGCACTTGAACCACTGGTCCTTGTTCTATAAACAATCCGGTCAACTCTATCGACTCCAACAGGGACCCGCCTCCATTGAACCTCAAATCCACAAGGACTGCATCCACCTGCTCGTCCTTCAGCGAATCCAGAATCAGGCGCACATCCCGCGTCGTGCTCTTGTAATCCTCTTCACCGCGTCGATAAGCCTCAAAATCCAGGTAAAATTTAGGAATACTGATAATTCCGACTTTTACGTCCCGACCGTCATCGTCTTTTACGTGAATGACTTCTTTTTTCGCAGACTCTTCCTCTAAAACAATTTTCTCTCTCGTCAGCGATACGATTTTAGGCTGAGCAGCAAGATCCTGTCCGGCAGGTATCACTTTTAAACGGACAACCGTCCCTTTGGGGCCTTTGATCTTAGACACTGCATTGTCCAGTCTCCAGCCAATAATATCTTCAAATTCGCCATCTTCGCCCTGGGCAACCGCGACGATCTTGTCGTCAATCTGTAACGCTTTTTCCCTAAAAACTGGCCCCCCCGCTATAACGGCGGAAACTGTCACCACTTCATTCTCCATGGTCAGCTGGGCACCAATACCTTCAAAAGTATTGGAGATGCCTTCATTGAAACGCTGGGCAAAATAGGGGTTGAAATAGCTCGTATGCGGATCTATTGCGTCGGTGAGAGCAGCCATAATAACCTGAAAGGCCTCATTATTGTCTGTTTTCCTCACTTGGGAAAGCAGTTGATCGTACCGGTTCCTCAAATTTTCGTGGTGCTTGGCCACGACGCTGTCAGTCAAATCAGAAGAACTCAATCGCTGTCCAAGTAACTCATACTTAACGCGCTTGCGCCACTGATCGTTGGCCTCCTCCACGGATGCAAACCATGGCTCATTCTTCCGATTGTAAATGTATAGTTCATCAAGACTAAAGTCATGCGGCGCCTCGATCTGGCTGAGCGCATATTCTACCCTTTCTTCATAACGATCCAGATACACATTGAACATATGATAAGGGGCGGACAAGTCGCCACTCTTAAAGTCCGATGCCAAGGTAAAACGGTATTTCTCAAAATCCTCGACATCCTCTGCCATCAAATAATTTCTGCCGTCGTCCAGAGCGGTCAATAAATTATCAAAAATGATGGAGGAAATAGAATCATTTATTGGGACCTTCTTGTAGCTGTGTCTTTCGAAAAGCTCAACTACTTTTTTTGCGATAACCTCGTGTTGGGCATTGGGCACTATATGATAGTTTTCTCCGTCCAAATTTATACGGGGCGTAGAACCGCAGGCGGCGATAGCCACCACAAACATCACAATTATTACTTTCTTCAACATATCTGGTAATACCTTTTTCGTGTACTCAAACTGACCAATTCCCATTCTAAAATGAATTTCAATGCTTGCGTCCGTCTACAAAACAGTACAAGCCGTTAAATTTACGCAAAAAAACATTCTTTTCACAGAAATTGTCAAAAACAAAATGCCCCGATAAGTCCAGAGACCGCCCGGGGCATGAAAAATTAAAATGCGCCGAGAGATCAGAATCTGCCGCCCCGATTGCCTCCACGCATATCGCCGCCCCTCATATTGTCCATCGGCGCCGATCCGCCTGCAAAGTTTTGGAATCTATAAGAAAGGGTCAGCATAAAATACCTAGCCAATCGATTGGTCCGACTGTCATTGATGAGGTTGTCACTCACGTTCCTTGAAACATTCGTTTGCTCGTTCAGAAGGTCAAACGCATGAAGACGTATAGCTCCCTGGCGACCCTTAAAGAACTGCTGCTCCACGTAAGTGTTAATGATCATAGGATTTGCCCCTACTTGAGCGTTGTAGCCTGAGTTGGTGGTTTTTGCGAAATCGCCGCCCCAGATTAACGTCGGAGTCAAGTTGATAGAGGTGTTTAGCGTCAGTGCCCAGGTCGAAATATTGTTGTTGACCCCAAGCCGTCCGCCTGTACCTGTATTTTGCGTATAATTATACATATATCTTACACCAGGACTTACTTCAACCATCTCACTTGGCGTATAGCGGAAGTTAAGGCCCTGCATTAAACTCCAGTTTTTACCAACATTTCTCTGGAAATCAGTGTAAGAGATGTTGTTATTATAATTTCCCATACCCATGAAAGATAAAACATACGTTCTTTGCTTCAAAGGAATCGAATAGTGGTAATATCCGCGAAGATTGTGCAGCCCCTGAGCGTTTAAGTAGGAAGTTTCCTGAATAACACCGAGTTCAGGATCCACACGTATGCTTCTGTTGGAGACAATTTTGTCTTCGGTCATCGAGCCGGAGATCGAGGTAAACCAGGATTGACCAGATTCCGCATTAAAGTTGTTGAAACTCAAGCGCAAGTCGTGGTTAAACTCGGCATCCAGATTTGGATTACCTGTGATTGGCGCATTCCGGTTTGAATAATCAGTAAAGGGTTGCAACTGCGAAAATCCGGGCTCATTTGCACGACCTGAGTACCTTATATTCAAAGACTTGGTTCTTGAAAACTTGTACTCAAACCTAGCGATGGGTGCAAAATTGAAACCCGTTCTATTGATAGAAACATGATTATCCATGATTGTTGCATCGCCCTTAAGCTGATTTGGCTGAACCTCAGCACCAATAGAGTAAACGATATTCTCCGACCGGTATCTGTAGTTTGCCCCTACCCTGTGCGTGATAAAGGAATAATCGAAAATCCTGTCCCCGATAAATATTTCATCGTCAATCACAGGTTGTCCGGCGAAATCAAGCGCATTGTCTGATCGGCGGTTATCGTAATTTCTGAAGTTATAGTCATAGGAAAGCTCCATGCTCCCAAATTCACCTATAGGCTCCGAATACGAAACTGATGCTCCTCCGCTCAAACTTTGATTGTTCAGGTCCGCAAGCGTCCTGAGATAGCTTTCGTTGTCGAGATTGGGATCCAGGAAAGCTGTTTCCAACACGCGAACTTCATCCTGCTCTGTCGCTGATGTGTTTAACGAGAAATCGAAAAACAAGTTCCTTCCATGCTCGCTCAATCTCCTATTATATAACCCGCTTACCCCGTAATTTGGCTGAAAGTTTCGGGAGGAAGTCGTGGTAATTTGCTCGGTCACCAAAGATCCGTCCAGGGAATTATTGGAAAGCAATATTCCGTCATTGGTCGTACTCTGCACCCGCAGTGTGGGCGATAGTTTAAAGTAATCTTTGTCTGTAGGCTTGTACTCAAAGTTCCAATCGAAACGGTGGTTATCGCTCACTCTACCGGTTTGGTTGTCCCTCACTTCAATCAGATTCTCATTGAAATAATCGTTGATATTAAGGCTTAAAGTCCTGTTGTTATCTTGGCTAAAGCTATAATTTCCGTACATATTGAAGGCTTCACTAAAATCCTGTCTGTAGTTGACACCTAGTGAGTTGGTGTTGGTTAGGCCGCTGCCACCACCACCGAAGCCACCACCACCGCCGCCGAAGCCACCACGGCCGCCTCCGCCACCACCACCACCACGACGTGCTCCAGATCCTCTTATATTAAAATCGAAAAGACTGGCGTTAACGTTGTTCAAGTTGCCCAGCACATTTAGTTGTAATTTGTCACGCATCAAACCATACATTGCTGTTGCTTGATAACGATCCTCCGTGCCACCACCGACGCGGAAATTACCCAAGGTTCCTCGGTTCCTTGACGGGTCGATCTGAATATTTAATATACGTTCCGGATCTCCGGTGCGATTTCCAGTGATGTTTGCCATGTCGCCATAATCGTCTATCACCTGGATTTTTTCTATGATGTCAGCGGGCAGGTTTCTGGTCGCTGCCTTAACGTCGCCACCGAAATAGTCCTTGCCATTGATCCTGATTCGAGTGATTGCTTCACCTTGAGCAGTGACATTGCCGTCCTTGTCGACCTCAACCCCGTCCAGCCTTTTCAAAGCATCCTCGGCCAAGGCGCCCTCACGTAATTTCAAATCCTTGGTGCTGTATTCCAACGTATCTTCTTTGACAACGATATCTACCCTTCTGGTGATGGTCACTTCACCGAGCAGTTGGCTACTTTCTGTCATCGTCAAAGGTGGAAGCAACACTTGGTTTCGGCTTTGTTCAAAGGCGAAATCATGGCGCAAGGTATCGTGGCCCAAACTCACGACAGTAAGAGAAAACTGAACTCCCTTTAAGTTTCTGAAATTGAACGTACCTACGTTGTCGCTAGCTGTTTGCACTGAATCCTGGCCTGACACCAGTGTAATGGTTGCACCGATCACGGGCTGTCCGGATCTGTTCTGTAAAGACCCGGTGACCTGCCGGTTTGACTGGGCGAAAAGCATATTGCTTGCCCCCAATAGAAATGCAAAAGCAATAATACCTCTGCTAATTATCCTCAAGGAGGATGAATGAAAGTCTAGAACGTTCATATATAATGGAAATAATTTATCTTTTATCGTTGTTAATTAATACGGGCCGACCTATCTCTTGTGGCCAGCTTAGAAATCACCCACACTCCTGATTCCTCCCTTGGTCCGGACACTGGCGTATTGTTCCGGTATACGGGATAACCATATCTTCCATACATCCCCCGGTCGTAGGCACTCCTTCCTCCGCTTCCCGGAATAATCACCCCATTGATTTTGATGTTAAAGGCAATTTGATCTGGAAGATCGCCCATCTGTAATCGCTCCAAGGGCATCTTCATCTCGACAATCAATCGCCCTAACGAGTCGAGACCCGCCGCAGCAGAGATTCCGAAGTCATTGTCAAGTGAAATCATCCCTGTATTGAGTCCTGGAATATCTTCAATATAAATCCCTCGAATGGCCTGTAAAGCCGCTTCTCGAATATCGTCCGGCCGGTCGTCTTCATCTTTTGACATAATTGCCCCTAAAGCGATCCGATCTGCAAGCGGGAAAATCATCGCCGACGATGGCCGTCTCCGTCCATTCTTGTTTATAGTAAAACTCAGCCCTTGGTTCAGCACTTGAATCTGCCTGTTAAACTCTTCAAGTTGCACAACCAAATACAGGTGAGATGCATCATTCCTTATTTCATAGCAAAAATCCTGCCCGGAATAGGCATTGGGCAGCTCGCCTCCCCAATCCGACAAGTCGCCGTCCACCGCTATTCCTTCCGCCCACTTTAGTTCAACATTCTGGATTCTACCTCTTTGGGCAAATGCCTCTGAGCCGAAAAA
Source organism: uncultured Sphingobacteriaceae bacterium (assembly GCA_964401685.1). Lineage (GTDB taxonomy): Bacteria > Bacteroidota > Bacteroidia > Sphingobacteriales > Sphingobacteriaceae > DASRQK01. The sequence goes on along the minus strand of CAYNZH010000004.1, from coordinate 28,543 downwards.
GACGGCGACTAGTAGTACCGCCCCTGTCATGATTCCAAAATGCTTCACTGCTCTCATCATGTTACTTTGGACAGATCCTTCTTAAATAAGTTTAATTGTATAAGAATTATTACATTCTTTTGTTAAACTCATCTAACATCTCGATTAATCCTTTTGCAAAGTAACTTCATAAAAGCCGATATTTCATCAAAACATCCGTAAAAAAGCGATGACATAGGGTTTTATCAATATTTATATTACTTTTGGCTATCTTTAAAGCGTATGTTGCACTCATTTTATCAGGACAAATGGCTGGAAGCAGGCTGTGACGAAGCCGGGCGCGGTTGCCTGGCGGGGCCGGTGTTTGCGGCGGCCGTAATTTTTGAGAAAAACTTCACTCATCCCTGGCTCAACGACTCCAAGCAGATCAGTGTGGCCAAAAGGCTTGAGTTGAGGGAGATTATTGAAAGTGAAGCACTTGCTTTTGCCATTGGCCGTGTCGACCCCGAAGAGATCGACCGGATAAACATTTTCCAAGCTTCATTTTTGGCCATGCATAGAGCGCTGGATGCCCTGAAATTAAAACCGGAATACATTATTGTGGACGGCAACCACTTTGTCCCCTACACAGAAACCCCGCACGCCTGTGTTGTAAAGGGTGATTCGAAGTATCTCACTATCGCTGCAGCATCAATTTTGGCCAAAACCTACAGGGACGATTATATGGTCAAAATCGCTGACGAGTTTCCTCATTATGGTTGGAATCAAAATAAAGGTTACGCGACGGCCTACCATCGCACTGCAACCTTAACGCATGGCCTGAGTCCGCACCATCGGAAAACGTTCAGGGTCACCGACCCTCAGCTCACGCTTGCTCTCTGAAGCTTGCGGGTTTTTTGATCCTCAGCCAGATTGCAAGTAGCGCGCCCAGCACCAAGATGATCGACGCAATCAACGCGATGCGCTCTCCCAACACATAGGATCGTGGCTCGAATTTAAACTCTACCGTATGATTACCGCCGGGCAGTTGCAAGGCTCGCAGCACATAGTTGGCTCGGAGAATCGGCAATTCCTTGCCGTCCACAAAAGCTTTCCAGCCCTTATCATACCAAATTTCGGAGAAAACAGCGAGCGCATCATTGGGCGACGAATATTCGTACACCAAATGGTCGGGGCGGTACGAGGTCAGCGAGATGGAAGCGTTTGTCGCCTGTCTCAGGCGGTTTTCATTTATCTGATCCTTAAATTCTTGGTGCACAAAGGCCTCCTTGAGCGGATCGAAGCTACTGATCGCTTGCATCTCTTCTGCATTGTCGTCGACAAGGGTGACCCGGTCCACAAACCACGCATTGCCGGCCGCCGTACTTCGGCGTTGTATTCTTTGATTATTTTGCTGATCTGAAGTAATCAAATAACGGGTGTTGAGCATGTCCAGCACGTCCTCATTGATCGCCCCTGAAAATTGATTCTCGAGCAGTTCCTGGTAGCGCATCAGTTTTGCAGCGTGATATCCACCGACGGATTTATGATAATAAGAAGTTCTGGCATCCTGGAAAGGACTGGTTGTGAGGTCGAGAACTCTGTAATTTGGGTCCTTGTCCATAAGAATCAGCTCATCAACTTCACGTTTTACATTGAATTGACGCTCCAACTGGCTTCCATCTACAAAACGCTCATCGTTCAAATACCGTTTGTCGACCACCCAGAGGTCCACCAGCGTTATCGCAAGCAATAAAATCACTGCGGTGATCGGTTTGAATTTGTCCTTGATAAAAAGCCACAACACGCCGAATGTCAACAAAATATAAACCAACGAACGAATCGCGTCCGTTCGCGCCAGAGATGCGCGATCCTTGACCAGGGCATTGACGATATTTTGGGCAAACCCACGGTCTCCGGTCTGAGAACTAAGGTTTTCGACCATTGCACCATACCCCGAGCCTCGGAAATCCAGGAACAACCCGGGAATGAACGCAAAAATCAAGGTCAGCCCGCCGACGCCGTACAGCGTGTAAAGCAGCTTCTTCTGCAATCCAGGCACTTCGTCTTTCCTAGAAATCAATTCATTCACCGCTAAGACAGCGAGAATTGGAACCAAGAAAGTCACCATAATCAATGTCGATTCTACGGCCCTGAATTTATTATACATGGGGAAGTAATCAAAGAAGAGGTCAGAAACCAGTGGAAAGTGTCTGCCGAAAGAGAGCAAGAGGAACAGCACCGTGGATGACACAATCCACCACTTTAAACGACCTTTCACGATAAATGCGCCGAGAAAGAACAAAAACATTACTCCTGCACCAAAATACCATGGCCCTGAGGTAAAGGGCTTTTCTCCCCAATAAGTAGGCAAACCCTGCGCTGCGCCACGAGCCTGTTCGGGTGTTGCACCTTGGCTCAGCATCAGCTTTCCGACATTTGAATTCTCATCCAGCGCCGAGGTCATCCCACCTCCATATGCGTTTGGGATCAAAAATGTAATGGACTCCCCTATACCTTGACTCCACTGGTAGGCGTATTCCTTATCCAAACCCTGTGCGCTTTCTCCCGAGGAAGTTCCCGTAGATAAATTCGCTTTCCCCCGAATGGACTCCTGACTGTATTCGTAGGTTGGCCACAAAAGGGAGGCATTGACAGCGATCGCTAGCAAGAGGGTTACCGCCTGCACGCCTATAGCCTTCCCAAATCCAGCCCAGCTGCCGTTTCTGGCTGCATGATACAGCTCGATGCCGGTAAGGATCAAGAGCCCAATAAACATATAGTAAGGGACCTGTATGTGGTTGACCCTGACCTCCAAGGCAACGGAAAAGGCTATTATCACCGCACCGAGCAAGTATTTTCCGCGGTAAGTCAACAAAATACCCGCTAAAATTGGTGCTAGAAATGCAATAGCATAGGCCTTACTTGCGTGGCCCGCTTCAATATAAATAAAGTTGTAAGAGGAAAATGCAAAAGCAATCGCACCTAAAGCGGCGACCCACGGCCTTACCTTCAAGACACTGAACAGGAGGTAGGCCCCAAGTAGATAGATCATCACCACATCAATAGGGTGAGGAAAAACCGCTCTCAAAGACCTCATGATGTAGGTGCCGACATTGGAGGGTAAATCAATGAAAATCTGATAGGTGGGCATGCCCCCAAACATAGAGTTTGTCCACAAAGGGATGTCACCGTCGCGGTCCCTGATGTCCATGATCTCTTTCTGGCTGGCCTTGGCCTGCAAAACATCATGTTGGTACAACTCTTTGCCTTGCCATGCCGAGGGAAAGTAAATAAAGCAAATAACTATGAAAAAGCCGATAATTCCTATGTGTATCGCGTTTTTAGTAAACCAGGGTTTCATTGAATTGTATCGTTAGTCGTTGCAAAAGTTCAAAAATAGACAATTGAACCGAAATTAAACGCAAGTATATGTTTCTTTTCCGACTAATTAAATAAAAAGTTCAAATCTTTGGCATATTCATTTACTTAAAATAGTTTAAATATGAACACATTGAAAAACAGCGTCAGGCTGACGGGGTATTTCGGAGCAGATCCGGAAACCCACGAGTATGCAGAGGACAAGATGTTGGCAAAAGCCTCGCTTGCGACACACGAACGGTTTAGGAACGCCGAGGGTGAATGGGTCACTGACACCCAATGGCACAGCCTCGTTTTCTGGGGAAAGCTCGCCGAATTTGTGGGAAAAAACTTGGGTAAGGGCTCAGAAATCTCTATTGAAGGTCGCTTGGTCAACCGAAGTTACGTGGACAAGGATGAAATAACGCGCTATGTAACGGAAATCAGCGTGCATGAACTATTGGTGTTACAGAGGAAAACCGCTTAAATGCTGGGGATGATTCGCCTAAATCGATTCTTTTTGATTAGATTTGTGCTTATAATACGATATCATGAAGAATACAGCATTAAGTGATCTGCACGCTTCTCTTGGCGCAAAGATGGTGTCTTTTGCGGGCTTCAATATGCCCGTGCAATACTCAGGAATCAACGATGAACACGAAGCTGTTCGTCGAGGCGTGGGCGTTTTTGATGTCAGCCACATGGGCGAGTTTATTTTGAAAGGCCCAAAGGCTTTGGATCTGGTGCAAAAAGTCTGCTCCAACGACGCGTCTAAGCTCAGTGATGGTAAAGTTCAGTATGCCTATATGCCAAATGAAAACGGAGGCATTGTAGACGATCTTTTGGTTTACAGGATAGATGCGGAAACCTACTTCCTAGTGGTCAATGCCGGAAACATCCAAAAGGATTGGGACTGGATCAATACGCATAACACTTTTGGTGTGGACATCCAAGACATTTCGGATCAGACCGCGCTGTTCGCAGTTCAAGGCCCGAAATCGTCAGATGCTTTGCAATCTCTGACCGACATAGAGCTGGCTACCATGTCCTATTATACCTTTCAAAAAGGAACCTTTGCTGGGGTGGACAACGTACTCGTTTCGGCTACAGGATACACTGGTGCCGGTGGCTTTGAAATCTATGTTGATAGCCAGCATGCACGTCAAGTGTGGGATGCAATTTTTGAAGCAGGCAAGGACTATGGGATCAAACCAGCGGGATTGGGCGCGCGTGACACCTTGAGATTGGAGATGGGATTTTGTCTTTACGGTCACGAAATCGATGACAACACATCGCCTTTCGAAGCAGGTTTAGGGTGGGTGACAAAGTTCACCAAGGATTTTGTCAATTCCGAACAGCTAAAAGCCGAAAAAGAAGCAGGTCTCAAAAGAAAATTAGTAGGATTTGAGCTTATTGATCGAGGAATTGCCCGGCAGGGCTACCCGATTGTGGGCGAGGACGAAGAGGAGATCGGCATCGTGACGTCGGGCACGCAGTCCCCTACATTGAAAAAATCAATTGGAATGGGCTTCGTAACCCTAGACCAAGCCAAAGAAGACAACACCATCTACATCAAGATACGTGACAAAAAAATCGAGGCGAAAATCGTAAAGCCCCCTTTTGTAAAGTAACTGATAACATCAATGGTGAGGCTAGTTTGAACGCTCGTTTGAACTAGCCTTTCTTTTTTGAGCTTTGCCTCACCTGTTTGAGCAACTGGATCTTTAGCCAAAAAAGCAGAATAGCAACCGCTAAAGACACGATCATAATGACCGTTTGCTTGCTCTGATAAGCGCTCACTGTGCTCAGCACCATAAGTACAATACCGACGGTCAGCAAGGTATTGTACAGAAACTTAATTTTCATACGTCGATAAGTCCTTTGCTGTTAATAAACGTCTATAGAGGGGTCAATCTGCTCCTTCCAGGCTAAGATACCGCCTTTCAGGTTGGAAAGATTGTCGAACCCTTCCCTTTGCAACAACATAATTGCCTGAGCACTGCGTTTGCCGCTGCGACAATGCACCACAACCGGCTTATCCTTGGCAATTTTTCCCTTATCGAGAAGCACGTCTGAAAGTGGAATGTGCTCTCCACCAAGATTCGAATGCTCGTTCTCAAAGGACTCACGCACATCAATTAATTGAAAATCCGTGCCTTCTTCCCTCATTTTTTTAAGTTCGTCTACGGTGATTTCTTTAATATTCGTCATAAATCTCTAATTTTTGTCGATTCCGAACCAAAGTTAAAAAAAAATACCGGGAGAAAGGATCAATGCTGATTTTCAGCGTCAAAAATGTTAAATTGACGGCGGCGGCCACCTGAAAAGTAAAATATTCAGTATTTACACAGAAAACTCTATATTTGAAACATTGAAATTAAACGTTTAAAAATATGAAAAGGCTATTGCTGACCCTTGCGCTAGGGTTTTTACTGATCTCCTGCTCAGCACAGGAGATAGTCAATGTTGCAGAAGTAACCCGAATCCTGAATACCTTGGCTGCAGATGACATGGAGGGTCGCGCGTCCTTTACGCCCGGTATAGAAAAGGCGGCAAACTTTATAGCTGAAGAATTTGAAAAAATAGGCGTTGCGCCCTTTGCTGAAGAGGATTACCGACAAACCTTTTACGTCAATCGCATCAGCCCTGCATCTTGGGCTGTAACATTTGATGGCGAAAACATAGAGGAAGGGAACGTTATTTTTTCAAGCAACTCCCCTGGAAGAGTCTGGAACGATGATCCCAACGTCGAAGTGTTGCGCATACAGGCAGGCGACGATTTTGCACAGAAGTTTAGGGAAATTTCAAATGCCGGCAAGGACGCAATCGTCCTCGTGGATCCGAGTTTTCAGAATCTTTTCGCACGGTACAAAGGCTTTCTGATGCGCCCGAGAATGGGTCAGGAAAATGTATCTGATGCCAATCCATCGGTTGTTTACGTACTCAGCGACGCGCGTCCATCGTCCTTTAGGGTCAGTTTTACCAATACCATAGAAAAGCTGCCTCTTTTCAATATGATCGGCATGCTCCCGGGAAAATCTAAACCCGACGAGTACGTGATATTTTCGGCTCACTACGATCATATTGGCATCATTGCTCCTGTTGGTCAAGATTCAATTGCCAATGGTGCTGACGACGACGCTTCCGGGGTGTCTGCGGTGCTCAGTCTAGCGCAATACTATAAGAATCGCGGCGATAACGAGCGTACACTGTTATTTGTCGCCTTTACCGCAGAGGAAATCGGGCTGGTAGGCTCCAAGTATTTTGCGGAAACAATCAATCCAGATGACGTTGTCGCAATGATCAATATTGAGATGATTGGAAAAGATTCACGCTTCGGTGAGAACGCGCTGTATGTAACTGGGTTTGATCAATCAGATCTTGCGGAAATTATGCAACAGAATGTCAAAGACACCGAATTTACCTTTCACCCTGATCCCTACCCTACCCAAAACCTGTTTTACAGAAGCGACAATGCATCGCTTGCCGCAGCAGGTGTTCCCGCCCACTCGTTCTCTACGGTCCAAATAGAAAAGGATGAATATTATCATACTGTCAAGGACGAGGTGAGCACGCTGAATATTGATAACATCGTCTCATCCATAAAAGCGATCGCAATCGGAGCAGAGAGTATTGTTTCAGGTGCAGACACCCCGAGAAGAGTCGAAAAATTGCAGTAAGTTGCTGGTTTTTAAAGCGGCTTTCTCATAACATAGTCGTCGAGGATGAACTTTCCGTACGGAAGGTTCTCCTCGCGCACAACTTCAAACCCCTGCTTTTCGTAGAAATGTCTTGCCGGATTGTTTCGGTTTACATTGAGCTCTAGCGCCTCAGACTTGGTGGCAAGCGCTTCGCGGCGAGCAAAATCCAACAGGACCAAGCCCCCGCCTTTTCCCTGAAAGGCCGGCGCGATGTAGATTTTTTCTATACGGGTCACGCGTGAATTTTCCACAAAACGGTAGCTGATAAATCCTATGGGGAGGTTGTCGGCCTCGAGAAGCGCAAATTGATGACCGTTCGCGACCTGAGCGTTCAATGCAGGGAGAGAATACATATTGTCCAACATGGTTTGGATTTGCTCGGCCGGTAAATAAGCTTGGTAGGTCGGCCACCAAATGTCGTGCGCCAGCTGATGGATGCTGACCAGATCTTCCGTATTTTCTCCGTATATCCTGCGAACGTCCATATCAGTTGCCCAGTTGCTTTAAGGCCAGGTACACCATTAGCCCGGGGCTAAGCGCCAAGGCGTCTTCGTCGATATCAAAGGTTGGCGTGTGCACAGCGGAAACAATATTCTTGTCAGGATTGCCGGTGCCCAGACGGTAAAAACAGGCGTCGGCCTTTTGGGTGTAGTAGGCAAAGTCTTCGGCTGCCATCCACAAGTCCAGATCGACTACATTTTCCGGACCTAAATACTCGCCGGCCCAACATTTTGCATTTTCGGTCAGTGCCTCTTCATTCACCAGGCAGGGGTATCCTACCCGGATATCCACTTCGCAGACAGCGCCCATGCTTTCTGCAATTCCTTGTGCAATCTTGCGAATGGAAACGTGTGCATCCTTGCGCCACTGTTCATCGAACGTGCGAAATGTCCCTTCCATGTAGACTTCGTCTGGAATCACATTGGTGGCACCTTTGGCTTCTACCTTTCCTACAGAAAGAACGGACGGCATTATTGGGTGGGCTTTTCGACTGACCACTTGTTGCAAGGCAATAATAATATGCGAAGCAATCACGACAGGGTCAACGTTCATGTGGGGCTGTGCACCGTGGCCACCCCGGCCCTTCACCCTGAAGTACAGTTCGTCTGTGGAGGCCATGTATTTCCCGCTTCTGAATCCAACCTTTCCTACGGGTATCTGAGGCATGACATGCTGCCCGATTACCGCCTCGGGGATGGGATTTTCCAGAACGCCCTCTTTGATCATCAGACTCGCCCCACCTGGCAGCAACTCCTCCCCGGGCTGGAAAATCAGCTTTATCCTCCCCGCGAAACTGGCTTTTAGTATACTGAGCATGTGAGCTACAGTCAGTAGCGAGGCAGTATGCACATCGTGCCCGCAGGCATGCATTATTCCGGGGAATTTCGAGCCGTAGGGTCTACCGCCAACTTCGTTAATAGGGAGCGCATCCATATCTGCGCGAAGTGCAACGCAGTGATCCGAAGGCAGATCGCCTTGGACGAGTGCGACCACCCCTGTGTCAGCCATATTTTGATAGGGCACGCCCCAGCTATCAAGCTTATTTTTGATAAATTGAGAGGTATTATGCTCCTGAAAGGAAAGCTCGGGATGCGCATGCAGATGCCGCCTCATTTGAATGTTTTCCTCATGCAAATGAAGAGACCAGCGTTTTATGGTTGCAAGTTCCAGCAATCTGATGTTGTCCGCTACTGATTAATGATAAATAAAAATCGTCTCTGTAAACAAAAAGACATTGGAAAACTGATGTTTTAGACCCTCCATTAGCCGCTGCGCCTCGGCTCGGCTCCTGAAATCGCCCACTTTGACCCTGTAATTTGGCTCCTCATAGGTGATATAGGTGTCAATGTCCGGATATAATCGTTTAAACCGGGCCTGTTCGGCATAAGCTTCATTCCTGTTTGAGCCCAAAAAAACCTGCACCCTAAATCCTCGGGCGGTGGTGCGGGTCGCAGGATTTCTATCCTCTGAAGGTGCCGGAGCCTTTGTAAAACTCCGTTTTCCACTTCTATATTCTTGCATCACGGTTATAAGAGAGTCTTTGTACACCTTCAGCTCTCCCCTGTTCTGAGCCTTAGCCCAGAAAGCGGCGCACATACACAGCATTAAGCACACAAAAACTCTCGCTATTTGGATCATCCGTGACAATTTTTATATTTTTTTCCACTGCCACAAGGACAGGGATCATTTCTTCCTATTCGTTGTTCGACTTTGACTGGCTGCGGCTTCTGTACTTCCCGTGTGTCTTCAACCGGGATGCCCGCACCGCCGCCACCACCCAGCGTCGAGCCCACTTCAGCCTTGGACGCCGTCATCTTCTGCTCAGCCGCGCGGGGAGCTGGACGAGCTTCCTGTACTTCCCGCGGGTTTTGACTCGGTATTTGTCCTTTAAACAGGAAAGAAACGACTTCTTTGTTCATGTTCGCAAGCATATCCTTGAACAGATCAAAGGCTTCCATCTTGTAAATTACGACCGGATCCTTTTGTTCGTAAACGGCATTCTGGACGGATTGTTTCAAATCATCCATTTCCCTCAAGTGCTCTTTCCACGCTTCGTCTATCAATGCAAGAACAATGCCTTTTTCAAAGGATTTGAAAACTTCAGCTCCGTTGGTGTCCAAAATTTTCTGCAATCCAGCGGTGACATTGATCATGCGTTGACCATCGGTGAAAGGTATTGCGACATTTTCTATCTGATGGCCACGGGTTTCGTGTACGTCCTTCAGGACAGGCAGGGTTTGTTCACCAATGTGTTTTGCTTTTTCGCGATAATAGCTTATTGTCTGTGCAAACAAGCGATCGGTGAGTGTGCCAATGGGCTGTTGAGTAAACTCTTCTTCTGTTATTTGCGAATCAACTGAAAACAGGCGAATGACTTCCAATTGGAACTCATCAAAAGTTCCTCCCTCCTTGTACTCAGCTACTACGTCCTCGCACACATCGTATATGGTGTTGTTCAATTCGACGTCGAGACGCTCACCGAACAAACCGTTTTTCCGCTTTGCATAGATGACTGTCCTCTGGGAGTTCATGACGTCGTCGTATTCGAGCAAGCGCTTCCTGATTCCAAAGTTGTTTTCTTCGACCTTGCGTTGGGCGCGCTCGATGGAGTTGGTCAACATGCTGTGCTGCATGACTTCTCCTTCTTTGACACCCATTTTGACCATAATGTTGGAGATACGCTCGGATGCAAATAGACGCATCAGGTTGTCTTCCAGGGAAACAAAGAATTGGGACGAACCCGGATCCCCTTGTCGACCAGCCCGGCCTCTCAGCTGCCGGTCCACCCTTCGGGATTCGTGCCGCTCAGTACCTATAATCGCCAGACCGCCGGCTTCCCGCACTCCTTCGCCGAGCTTAATATCCGTACCACGACCCGCCATGTTTGTAGCTATGGTCACAGTTCCTGCTTTTCCAGCCTCGGCAACAACATCTGCCTCTCTCTGGTGAAGTTTGGCATTCAGAACATTATGTTTTATGCCCCTCAAGTTGAGCATTCGGCTGAGTAACTCGGAAATTTCTACTGAAGTGGTACCCACAAGTACCGGCCTTCCCGCTGCTGTCAACTTGTGAATCTCCTCAGCGACTGCGTTGTATTTTTCTCTCGCGGTACGGTAGATCATATCGTCCCTGTCGTCCCTTTTGATCGGGATATTGGTAGGTATTTCAACGACATCCAACTTGTAGATTTGCCAAAACTCGCCTGCTTCTGTCGTCGCCGTTCCCGTCATCCCCGCGAGTTTGTGATACATCCTGAAATAATTCTGAAGGGTGATCGTCGCGTAGGTTTGGGTCGCGTCTTCAATTTTTACATTTTCTTTGGCTTCAATCGCCTGGTGCAAGCCGTCAGAATACCGTCTGCCGTCCATGATACGGCCTGTCTGCTCGTCAACGATTTTGACTTTACCTTCGTCAATGATGTACTCATCATCTTTTTCAAACAAGGTATATGCCTTTAGTAGCTGATTCATCGAGTGAATTCTCTCCGATTTAATGGAGAAATCCCTCATCAACTCGTCTTTCTTGGCTTTCTTCTCTTCGGCTGAAAGGTCTGATTTTTCGATCTCTGCCACCTCGGATCCGACATCCGGCATAACATAAAAGCTCGGGTCCTCGCCGGACGCCGTGATCAGCTCTATCCCTTTATCGGTGAGTTCGACTTGATTGTTCTTCTCGTCAATGACAAAAAACAGTTCGGCGTCAACTATATGCATGTTTTTGCTCTGTTCCTGCATGTAGTAATTCTCGGTTTTGCTCAAGATTTGCCGGTGGTTGCCTTCACTCAAAAACTTGATCAGCGCTTTGCTTTTTGGCAAGCCTCGGAAGGCGCGAAAGAGCGCAAGCCCTCCAGAGTCGGCTTCGGTGTCGCCGTCTTTGATGGCTTTTTTCGCCGCGTTCAAGGTTGTATTTATAAATGATTTCTGGGCATTGACGAGTTTTTCGATGCGTGGCTTTAGTTCGTAGAACTCGTGTTGATCGCCTTTGGGTACCGGGCCGGAAATAATTAGGGGAGTTCGCGCATCGTCAATCAAGACCGAATCCACCTCATCAACCATTGCAAAGTGCAACTTTCGCTGCACCAACGATTCGGGAGTCTGAGCCATATTATCCCTCAGATAATCAAATCCAAACTCATTGTTGGTACCAAAAACGATATCCGCAGCGTACGCTTTGCGACGGGCAGCAGAGTTAGGCATGTGCCTGTCGATGCAATCTACCCTGAGTCCGTGAAATTCAAACAACGGCCCGTTCCACTCTGAGTCACGACGAGCTAGGTAGTCATTGACCGTGACGATGTGAACGCCCTGCCCTGAGAGCGCATTGAGGTAGGCAGGCAAGGTACCGACCAGGGTTTTACCCTCACCCGTCGCCATCTCCGCGATTTTTCCTTCGTGCAGCACGATACCACCGATTAGCTGCACGTCGTAGTGGATCATATTCCAGGTAACTTCTGTTCCAGCGGCCAACCAGGTGTTTTTCCAATAGGCTTTCTTGCCTTCTACCGTTATATGTGGTTTCGTTGCCGCAAACTCCTGATCATAATCCGTTGCGGTGACTTCCAATACTTCATTCTGGGTGAAACGCCGCGCCGTGTCTTTGACGACAGCGAAAGCTTCAGGCAATATTTCTTTGAGAATCACCTCCAGCTGCTTGTCCCTGTCTTTGGTCAGCTTGTCAATCTTTTCGTACATAGCTGTTTTTTCAACCATGTCCACATCGTCCTTAGCGGCACTGGCTCTGATTTCTGCGATTTCGCCGTCAATATCAGCCAGGAACTCCTTGATTCTATTCTTAAAATCAGTTGTTTTTGCCCTGAGCTCATCATGGCTCAAGCCCTGTAGCTTGCTGTATTCCTCCTTGATCTTTTCGACCAGGGGCTGAATCTGCTTTATATCGCGCTCCGACTTGCTTCCAAATAATTTGCTTAAGATTTTTAACATATAGTACTCGTTTTTCTGTCTTGTTTGAGGGTCATTATCTTTCAATAACGAATCCAAAAATATTACTCGGCCAAAATGACATAGCAACAGGGCAAATGTACTTATTACATTTCATCTACAAAAGTCATAGCCCCGGCTTTTCTAGGGGATTTGCCAGAATTTGTTTAAAATTGTAAAATAATCTTTGGCCATGACTATTAGTTCTCTATATGCGCTTTTCAAACGTTTTCCTGTGATCTCAACGGACACCAGGAAAATAAAACCCGACAGTATCTTTTTCGCTTTGAAAGGCGATCAATTCAACGGGAATCTATTTGCCAATCAGGCACTGGAATTAGGCGCAAAATATGCGGTTGTAGATCAGAGACCGGATAAGGACGATGAGAGATTGATTCTGGTAGACGACGTTTTGGCGTGCCTGCAGGAACTTGCCGCCTACCACAGGGATCAACTCAAAATTCCCGTTTTAGCCATCACGGGCTCCAATGGAAAAACGACAACAAAAGAACTGATCGCGTCTGTTTTGTCGCAGAAGTACAGTGTTTATGCCACAAAAGGAAACCTCAACAATCACATCGGGGTGCCCCTCACCCTCCTCGAAATCACCGATGAAATAGATATCGCCGTGGTCGAAATGGGTGCTAACCACCAAGGCGAAATCGAGCAACTATGCCAGATCGCGCAGCCGACCCAGGGCTTGATCACCAACATAGGCCATGCGCACTTGGAGGGATTCGGGGGATACGAGGGGGTGAAAAAAGGCAAAAGCGAGCTGTATCGATACTTACATCGCGTTCAGGGACAAGTTTTCGTCAACGCAAGTGATCCAGTTTTGCTTGAGCTACTCGGAACGCCGACCCAACCTGCAATCTATTATGGGATGGAAGAGGAAAATTCTCACCAACTGAGGGTATTCGGAAAATCGGCGTCACAAAACACGACGAGCGAATCTGCCTTTTTGTCCGTTTCCTGGAAAACCGCTCTATCGGACTTTTGGCACGAAGTCGACACAAACCTCGTCGGTCAGTACAACCTCAGCAATATACTGGCGGCCGTCGCTGTAGGCCTGAACGCGGGGCTCAGTCCAGCGGAAATTAACAAGGGCCTGGCGGCATATTTTCCGATGAATCAGCGGTCACAACTCATCAAAACAGAAGCTGGGAACACAGTAATTTGTGATTATTACAATGCCAACGCAAGCAGCATGACTAGTGCGCTGGCTCATTTCAAAACTCAGAAGCATCCATCAAAGGCACTGATTCTGGGAGACATGTTTGAACTGGGCGAGCATACCGACTCCGCTCACAAGTTGGTTATCCAAGAAGCTCTGGGCACAGGTGCTGATCAAATAATTTTGGTTGGACATCATTTTTACGCTCAAAAACTGAATTTCCCCGACAAAAGGCTCGCTTTCTTCCCCGATGTCACTACCGCTCAGGAATTTCTGGCAGAAAACATGCCTGTCGAGGCGCTGATATTGGTTAAGGGGTCACGCGGGATGGCCTTGGAAAATCTTATGCCGGGACTATAAACTCAGCCATAAGAGGACTTCATCGTAGATTCTAGTCATGTCGTCCGGGCGCTGCTGTACGTCATGGGACGCTCCCTCCAAACTGACAAGCCGATGAGCGATGCCGGCCTCGGCGAGCGCGTCGCGCAATTGCACAGACTGTGCATAAGGGACGATTTCGTCCGCAGTTCCATGAATGAGCAAAGTCGGCGTTGCATTCTCCGCGTGAGTAATGGGGCTGGCGCGCAGAAACCGCGGATGCACATACAAATCTTGTGGAGGCACTCCTATCAAAACTTGGGCAAGCAATATGGTCAAAAGGGGATCCGTCGTCAGCGACGCGAGAGCCGTCGGGCCGGCGATCGAAATGACAGACTTGATCTCACCGCTTTTCTGAAATTCATACGCATATAAAAGCGCAAGATGAGCCCCGGAACTAACCCCCATCAGGTGATAATCAGTCGCTCTAATGCCCCATTCCGGTGCGTTTTCTTTTATTTCGGCAAGAGCCAAAGAAACATCTTGCATCATATCATCATAGTGATGACTCAAGGACGCAAAGTGGTAGTTGAGATTAATACTCGCGATATTTTCGTCCAAAAGCTGTTGTTGCACCGCCGCCAAATCGCGTTTGTCACCGCTGATCCAGGTTCCGCCGTGGAGCAGAACCACAACCTTGGTCTGTTTGTCCCTCCCTTTGGGCAAAAAAACATCCATCTTGTGGCGGGCACCGTCTCCGTAGGCTACCTGAGTCATCTTTACTTCAGGTAAAGGCGTGGGGATTTCGGGCTCGCTGCCACTATCCTTGGAACATGAAATTAGCAGCACACTGACTAACAACAAGAGGTAATGCGAAGCATTTTTCATAGGTAAAGTCCTTTGCTTTCAATAAAATCAAAAACCGGGTCGGGCACAAAATAACGTATACTTCTTCCGGCGCGCACGGCCTCACGGATAAAGGTCGAGGAAAGTTCCATCAAGGGTGTGTCTGTCATCAATACGGAGGGATGATTCATGAGCGGATGATCCAGAAAGCCTGGCCGGGGATAAACAGCGATTTGATACCGTTCCAATATGATCTCGGCGTTTTTCCATTTATGAAAGGAATACAAATTGTCGGAACCCATAATAAGCACAAAGTGGCGCTCCGGATGCATTTCGCTCAGATGAGTCAGCGTATCGACGGTATAAGAGGGCTGGGGCAAGTGGAATTCCACCCCACTGGCCCGAATGTTTTCAGCTTTAGTCAGCGCGAGATTGACCATCTCAAGCCTGTCGTAGCTATTGGCCAGCGAACTCTTCTTTTTCAGTGGGTTGTGCGGGGACACGATCATCCAAACTTCGTCGAGCTCGGAAAAACTAGCCATGTACTGTGCAATGATCAGATGACCCACATGCACAGGGTTGAAAGACCCAAAAAACAATCCGGTTCTCTTTTTCATAGATAGCATTATTTTGGTGTTTAGCCCAAAAACTCCTGCAGCAAATCTTCCGCCTCTTGCTTTGCTCTTTGCAGGTCATCGTTGACCAGAACGCGGTCAAAGCGATCTTCAAACTGCAATTCTTCCGTCGCCTTTGCGACGCGCATTTTTAGTTTTTCTTCACTTTCAGTTGCCCGGGTCCGCAATCGCTTTTCGAGAACTTCTACTGAGGTGGGATGAACAAATACAGCAAGTGCCCTATCCCCGAATTTTTTCTTCAGATGAAGGCCGCCTTTGACATCAACATCAAAGATCACGTGCTTTCCTTCGGCCCAGATGCGCTCTATCTCTTTGCGCAGCGTCCCGTAATATGTTCCGGGATAAACTTCTTCAAACTCCACAAACTCTTGCTGGGCAATTCTGTGCAAAAACTCTTCCTGCCCCATAAAGTAATAATCCTTACCGTCCCTTTCATCCCCACGTGCCAGGCGGGTACTCGCGGATATGGAAAACGCTATTTTTTCAGGATATTTGTCCAGCAAATGCTTGACTAAGGTCGTTTTTCCAGAGCCGGAGGGAGCAGAGAATATTATTAATTTTCCTTCCATATTCTGTCTTGCTTACAAAATGTTCAGCAACTGTTCTTTTATTTTTTCCAATTCTTCTTTCATGCGAATTACCGTTTGCTGTATGATCGCATTGTTTGCTTTTGATCCTAAGGTATTGATTTCCCGGCCCATTTCCTGAGAAATGAAACCGAGTTTCTTGCCGTTTGCGTCAGGGAGGTCGAGGGTTTTCAGAAAGTATTCGCAATGACTTTTCAGACGTACTTTTTCCTCGGTAATATCCAGCTTGTCAATATAATAAACGAGTTCCTGTTCGAAGCGATTCATATCGACCTTTTCCCGCCCGACCGCCTTGTCCATGTAAAGGAGCATTTTTTCTCGTATTTGGGGAATTCTATCTTTTTCTACCCCTTCTATTTCGGTCAATAATCCTTGGATTCCCTGCGCCCGTCCTGACAGCTCCGCTTTTAGTACGGCTCCCTCATCGCGTCGGAATGCATCAAACTGTTCCAGTGCGTTCTCAAATGCTTGCATAAACAGCCCTCCTTCAGCTTCATCGCTTTGCTGCTCATCTTGACCGATTACCTCGGGCATGTGCAAAGCCAGTTCAAAGACCGATGCGTGCTGATCGTCCAATTCTTCTTTGAGCTGCTTAAGCTGTTCGTAGTATTTTTTAAAAAGAAGCTGATTTATCGCCGATGCACGGGCCGTAGGATCCATGTATTCTACGGTCGCAGAGATGGAAACTTTTCCTCTTTCAATGACTTTGGAACACATCCCACGTAATTTTAGTTCCAAATCCGCCACTGGTTTAGGCAGCCGGAGACTAAGCTCCAAATATTTTGAATTTAAGGACTTTATCTCAACGGTGTATTTAATCTCCTGGTTGGCCGCCGAACCCACACCGTAGCCGGTCATCGATTTGATCATTTGCAAATGTACATAAAATCAACGATTTTCGTATTGTTCACTATAATATTGGCGGTAACTCCCGGACGTGACCTGGGCGAGCCATTCGCCATTGGCGAGGTACCAGTCTACCGTTTTTTCCAGGCCCTCTTTAAGCGTAACACTGGGCTTCCATCCTAAGTCGCGTTGCAATTTCGTGGAATCTATAGCGTATCGCAGGTCGTGCCCTGCCCGATCTTTGACAAAGGTAATGTTCTTGGCCGACGTGCCTTTCTTTCTACCTAGCTTGTTGTCCATGATTTCGCAGAGCAAATGAATCAAATCAATATTTTTCCACTCATTATGACCTCCGACATTATAGGTCTCGCCGCTTTTTGCCTTGTGAAAAATCAGGTCAATAGCCCGTGCGTGGTCCTCAACCCAGAGCCAGTCCCGCACATTTTCGCCTTTACCATATACAGGGATGGGCAGATCGGCCTGAATATTTCTGATGACTAGAGGAATGAGTTTTTCTGGAAAGTGATGCGATCCATAATTGTTGGAGCAGTTGGAAATCACGCTGTTCATCCCGTACGTATCGTGGTAGGCTCTGACAAAATGGTCGGACGCGGCTTTTGAGGCAGCGTACGGAGAATGTGGGTCGTAGGGTGTTTCCTCAGTAAAAAGTCCGCCCTTGCTCTCCAAAGAACCATAAACTTCGTCAGTGGAAACATGATAAAACCTATGCTTTCTCAGATCATCCTTCCACAATTTCCGGGCGGCGTCCAGCAGGATGGCCGTACCCATTACGTTCGTTTGCACGAAGATAAGCGGGTCGTTGATCGAGCGGTCCACATGTGATTCTGCCGCCAGATGTATCACATGATCCGGCTGTTCTTGCTCAAAAATCATATTAACGAACGTTCGTTCACCTATGTCTCCGCGGATAAATTTGTAGTTGGTTTCGTTTTCTACATCCGCAAGGTTGGCCAGGTTTCCCGCATAGGTCAGCGCATCCAGATTTAGGATTTTATATTGTGGGTAGTTGCGTACAAAGCGGCGAACCACATGCGATCCTATGAATCCCGCACCACCGGTGATCAAAATCTTTGTTTGCTGTTGTTCTTTCATCTTGAAGTTTCTTTGAGGTAATTTTCCCAGGCCCAGGCTGACTCCATCATCGTCTCCAGGTCGCGGGTGGCTTTCCAGCCGAGAATTTTGGTGGATTTATGGACATCGCTCCACACCTGTGTGATGTCGCCCGGTCGTCTGGGGCCGATCGTATAGTCCAGTTTCACGCCCGTTGTTTTTTCAAACGCTTTGATGAGCTCCAGCACAGAGTGCCCCTTGCCTGTTCCTATGTTGAACACATCGTAGGAGTTGATCTGCTTGTGCTTGCGGTTCTTCTCCATCATGGCTAATGCTGCTACGTGCGCTTTGGCCAGGTCTACCACATGTATGTAGTCGCGGATTGCGGTGCCGTCTGGCGTATCGTAATCATTGCCGAAAATAGTGATCGGCCCTCTTTTGCCGCGGGCACTCTGTGTGACATAGGGCACCAGGTTTTGTGGCGTACCCCGGGGTAGCTCTCCGATCAGTGCTGACTCGTGAGCCCCAACAGGATTGAAATACCGGAGTGAAATGGCCTGAGCCTCCTTTTGGGTGCTGACCCAGTCCTGAATTATTTGTTCAGCCATTTGCTTGGTGCTGCCATAAGGTGACTCAGGCTTTTTTAAAGGGGCCTGCTCAGAAACCGGCAGCCGATCCGGTTGACCGTAAACGGTGCAGCTCGAGGAAAACACCAAATCAATTTCGCTTTCTGAAAACACATCCAGCACATTGAGTAGCGAGGAGAGGTTGTTCTGATAATAGAGGACAGGGTACTCAACCGACTCGCCAACAGCTTTCAGTGCGGCAAAATGTATAAGGCCTTTTATATCTGGGTGTTCCTCCCTGAGTTTTTTTACTGCGGCATGATTACATAGGTCGATTTGGTGAAACTCTGGTCTCTTGCCCGTAATTTTCTCTATTTGCGTGAGCGTCTCAACGTCGGAATTGACCAGACTATCAACGACGATCGGCGTATAGCCCGAGCTCTGCAGCTCGACTACGGTATGCGATCCTATATATCCCGTCCCGCCGGTGACTAAAACTTTCATATTAGATGTTTTGTTTTTTTAATTGCCATTGGTCTTTGAAAAAAGAAAAGGTTTTGGCCATGCCTTCCTGTCGACTCACCTTGGGCTCCCAACCCAACAATTCCCTTGCTTTTGAAATGTCCGGCCGGCGCTGCTGTGGGTCATCCTCGGGGAGTGCGGCAAATTTCTGATTGACCGGAACGCCCACAAGCGTGGTAATTTCCTCGGAAAGCTGTAAAATACTCACTTCCTCGGGGTTTCCCAGGTTTACCGGATACGGATAATCCACATCGAGCAGCCTGAAAATTCCGTCGACCATGTCGCTCACATAGCAAAACGAGCGAGTCTGGCTGCCGTCTCCATATATAGTAAAAGGGGTTCCTGCAAGAGCTTGCGCAATAAAATTGGGGAAAACACGGCCGTCGTCCAGGCGCATCCTCGGGCCGTAGGTATTAAATATACGTGCGATTCTCACCTTCAGACCGTGCGTGCGATGATAGGCCATGGTCAAAGCCTCCTGAAATCTTTTGGCTTCGTCGTAGACCCCTCGTGGTCCCACTGGATTGACATTGCCCCAGTATTCTTCCCTTTGCGGGCTCACCTCGGGACTGCCGTAGATCTCCGAGGTGGATGCGACCAGTATGCAGGCATTTTTCTCACGGGCAAGCCCGAGCAGATTGTGGGTTCCGAGCGAGCTGACTTTCAGGGTCTGAATCGGCATCCTCAGGTAGTCCGCAGGGCTGGCTGGCGACGCAAAATGCAAAATATAATCCAGTGAACCAGGGACATGCACAAACTTAGTGACATCGTGATGGTAAAACTCGAATTCGGGTAGCGCAAAGAGGTGGGAAATATTCTCCAGACTCCCGGTGATCAGATTGTCCATACCGACGACCTCAAAGCCCTCTGATATGAAGCGATCACACAGATGGGATCCTAAAAATCCGGCGGCCCCAGTAATGAGGATTCTCTTTTTACACATAATATCTTTGGCCGTTTTTCCTACTTTGGCCTCGGGTTTTAATATCTTTGATGCGAATATAAGTAAATACCGGTGAAACATGACCATAGTTTATTGGATTGGGCTTAATTTCTATGGCTGTTTGCTCAGTCTCGCTGCCTTATTTCATGCCAAAGCAAGGTTGATGGTTCGCGGACGACGGGCGAGCCTTTCGATCCTGCGGCAACTTCCCGACCCGGCCTTCGGACTGCGTAGCCTGTGGTTCCATTTTCCGTCTTTGGGAGAGTTCGAACAAGGTCGACCGGTTCTGGAGCAAGCGCGTATCGCCCGTCCGAACCATCGTATTGTGATAACATTTTATTCGCCATCGGGTTATGAAATCCAAAAGGACACGCCGCTGGCGGACTTAGTTCTTTATTTGCCTGCAGACAGTGCACGCAACGCGCGACTTTTTATGGAAAAAATTCGTCCCGAAATGGCTGTTTTTACGAAATACGATTTCTGGTATTATTTTTTCGAGGAAATGGGGCGGCGAGACATCCCACTGTATGTGATTTCAGCTATTTTTCGGCCCTCTCAACCGTATTTCAAAGCTTATGGCGGATTTTTTCGTCAAATTCTGGGAAATGTGACGCATTTTTTTGTTCAGAACGCCGAAAGCGCCGTACTGTTATCGCAAATAGGCCTGAGGAATTGCACTGTGGTTGGCGACACGCGCTTCGACCGGGTTGCCGAGATACAAAAGAAGTCCGAAATATTGCCGCTGATTCAGAAGTTCGCTGGTGATCAGCTCGTACTCGTCGCAGGAAGTACTTGGCTAAAAGACGAACAGATCCTGTCTGACACCTTGGTTCACTTTCCTTCTTGGAAACTGATTGTCGCGCCACACGAGGTACATGAATGGAGATTGGCGGAGGTGCAAGGGCTTTTCCCCGAAAACTCTGTTCTGTATTCGGAGCTAGAAACGAATCCTGAAGCGAGAGTGTTGATCATTGATAATATAGGCCTTCTCTCTAAACTCTATGCCTATGGCGATCTTGCCTATGTAGGTGGAGGCTTCGGCGCGGGAATTCACAATACTCTGGAACCAGCGGCACACGGAAAACCCGTTTTATTTGGGCCTAACTACCATAAATTTGCGGAGGCAAAGGCACTGCTGCAGATGGGAGCAGCACAGTCAGTCGAAAATGCGGCCCAACTAGGTGCGCAGTGGAAAAAATGGTGCGACACCACTGCCAGAGACGGTGCTAGCGCACTTTCCGGACAGTTTGTCGAAGACAACAAAGGTGCGACTGACAAAATTACGTCGGTGTTGTTCCCCCCAAACCTGGCCTGATCAATCCATGAAAAGATCGGAGGCAATACGGTCTGCGAGAAGCTTTCCCGTGCTGGACAGTGCAAATCGCTGTTCTCCTTCTTCGGTTCTCAAAATCCAGCCTTTTCCCTCGAGACCCTTTAGGGTGTGTCGTAGCTCGTTCAGGGAAAAAATCTCGCCAAACTCGCTCTCGACCCATGCCAAATCAAAACCCCTGGAGGTCCTTAGCGCAGTCATGATGTATTCATTCAGCCGATCCCGTTCTGTGAGCGTCTCACTCTCGTAGGGAATCTGACCGCTCTCTAAACTTTTGACATAAAGACTATTGTTCCTGATATTCCAGCTGCGCTCCCTTCCGCTGAAGGAGTGAGCCGATGGTCCAATCCCCAGATAGGCATTGCCCTTCCAATAGTTTGCGTTATGCACAGCTTGATGCCCAGGCATTGCCCAGTTGGAAATTTCATAATGGTCATAACCCGCTGTCTTGAGCGTGTCCATTAAATACTCAAATTGTCTCGCACTCTGCTCTTCATCCATTGCCGGCTCTTTTCCCTTACTAACGAATGCGCCCAGCGCGGTTCGAGGCTCGACTGTCATGCTATACGCTGAGATATGTGGAATCCCAAGATCTATCATGGTGCCCACATTGCTCGCCCATTTTTGATCATCAAGCAAGGGGAATCCGTAAATCAGGTCTGCTGTAATGTTTGAAATGCCCGCCTCCTGTATTGCTTTCAGGGTCGTCAAGGCTTCTTCTGCCCTATGTGCACGATTCATCCATATCAGATCCTCGTCGTAAAACGATTGAACGCCCACACTGAGCCGGTTGATGCCTGCCGCTTTCAGTCCGCGGATTTTTGCCAATGAGAGGTCGTCAGGATTGGCCTCAAGAGTAATTTCGCGAGTCTCACTACAGTCGAAAAGTCTGGAAATGTGATCCAAAAAACCATATATCTCCGAGGGTTCTAAGAGCGAAGGAGTCCCGCCACCGAAATAAATGGAGTCAATCTGTCCTTTCGGAAGAAATCCCTGCGCAGCCCGAAGCTCTAGTTCCTCGTGCATCGCAGCGAGCACGGCTTCTTTCTGCTTCATTGATGTGGAAAAATGAAAATCACAGTAGTGGCAAGCTTGTTTACAGAAGGGTACATGCAGGTAAATTCCAGCCTTGGAGTGTGTCTTGTTTCCCATAACTACCCTTTCATCAGTTTTTCAGCACAGTTTATGCCGTCGATTGCTGCCGAAAGAATTCCGCCGGCGTACCCTGCGCCCTCACCGCAGGGAAATAATCCTTTAATCTGTGGGTGCTGTAGGGTTTCCTTGTCACGAGGAATCCTCACAGGTGACGAAGTCCTGGATTCTACTCCAACCAAGAGTGCTTCATTGGTGTAATAACCTTTCATTTTTTTGCCAAAAAGAGGCAGCGCTTTCTTGAGGGAATTGGCGACAAAGTCCGGCAGTATTTCCTCCAACATGGCCGCCCTCACCCCCGGTTTGTAGGAATTGTCCGGTAAAGTTTTGGAAAGCTTTCCTTCGACAAAATCGACCATTCGCTGTCCGGGCGCAACCTGATTACCGCCGCCAGCAGCGAAAGCTTTTTGCTCGATCCGGGCTTGAAACCGGAGCAGGGCCATTGCATCCGATCGGGCTTCAGGTACGTCTGAAAACTCGACTTGTACGACGGTGCCGGAGTTTGCGTGAGGATTATTTCTTTTTGACGGGGACCAGCCATTGACTACGATTTCGCCTTCCTGGGTTGCACAAGGGGCGATCACGCCGCCGGGGCACATGCAAAAGGAGAAAACTCCTTTGTCTTCTATCTGTTGCACGAGATTGTAATAGGCGGGCGGCAGGTGTTCGCTGCGAACGTCGCAGTGGTATTGAGCCCGGTCGATGATCTCCTGGGGATGCTCTATTCTCACGCCCAGCGCAAAGGGCTTCGCTTCCAGGAGCCAGCCTTTGTTTTCGAATAAATAAAATATGTCTCTTGCCGAATGCCCTGTCGCGAGGATGAGTTGCCTGCAGGGAATACGCTCGCCTGTTTGCAACGCAATACTTTCTATGTGGCCGGCTTTGACACGAATGTCCGTGAGCCTTGTTTCGAAGTGAATTTCCCCGCCTCTATCCAGAATGGTCTCTCGAATCGCCCGAATAATATGTGGAAGTTTGTTGGTTCCAATATGGGGACGGGCATCAACCAGAATGTCTGCCGGCGCTCCATGAGCGACAAACCATTGTAAAACGCGCTGCACATTGCCTCTTTTGTCTGCGCGGGTATATAGCTTTCCGTCAGAGTACGTTCCTGCCCCGCCCTCACCGAAGCAGTAATTAGAGTCTTCGTCAACCAGGCCATCGCGGTTCAGCAGGGCCAAATCTCGACGACGCTTTTGTACATCTTTTCCTCTCTCAATAATGATAGGCTTGATACCCAGCTCTATACATCTGAGTGCGGCAAACAGACCCGCAGGACCTGCACCAACGATCACTGCCGAAGGTGCTGAATGCACTGGCTGAGCAGAAAATTCGAAAGATTCTTGTGCAGGTGTCTCCTCCAGGAAAAAAATCACTTTTACTCTGAAGACCACCTTTTTGCTGCGGGCGTCGATAGACCGCTTTCTTATCTTAAAGCCTTTTATAGTCGAAGGGGGGACGTTCAGCTTCTTTGCCCCTTGCAAGCGGATGTGCTGTTCATCCTGAATATTCTCAGGGTTAATGGCCAACTCAATTTCTCTTCCCATGTAAGTGAATCAGGAAATTTAACTCCGAAACGTAACAAAGGTATGAAATTTGTAGTCAAAGCTGAAGACACTTTAAAAACATTGAAATGAAAAGAATCATTATCGCGATCGTCGGATTGTTTACCGCACTTTCCTTCAGCTCCTGTGGCTATAATACCATGGTCAACCTGGAAGAAAACGTGAAAGGGAAATGGGCTCAGGTGGAAAATGCCTATCAACGTCGTGCAGATCTGATCCCAAACCTCGTTAATACGGTTAAAGGTGCTGCAGACTTTGAGCAAGAAACCTTGACTCAAGTTATCGAGGCACGGGCAAAAGCAACCTCTGTCACTGTCGACCCAGAAAATCTGGATCCGGAAGCTATTCAGAACTTCCAGCGCTCCCAGGATGCATTGTCTCAGTCTATTGGGCGCCTGCTCGTTTCGGTCGAGCGCTATCCTGAATTAAAGGCCAATCAAAACTTCCTGGAATTACAGGCACAGTTGGAGGGTACAGAAAACCGTATTTCCACAGAAAGGCGCGCATTCAACGAGGCGACCCAACAATATAATGCTACTATTCGCCGTTTCCCTAACAACATGATGGCCGGGATCTTTGGTTTCAAGCAAAAAGGTTATTTTACAGCCGAATCTGGCGCGGAAAGCGCCCCCGAAGTTCAATTTTAATTCGATTATGGGCGTACTCAATACTGAATCACAGGAAAGGATCATTCACGCGATAAATCTTGCCGAAAACGCTACATCAGGCGAAATCCGGGTCGCCATCGAAAAATATTGCAAAACCGATCCTCTGGATAGGGCGGCCTATTTTTTCGAAAAGCTGAAAATGCATAAAACCGCCCAGCGCAATGGGGTGCTCATTTATGTGGCGGTCGAAGATCACCAGTTCGCCATTTTAGGTGACGAAGGAATTCACAAGCGCGTGTCTATCAACTTTTGGGACGAAACGAAGCAGCTTATGCTTGCGCATTTTAAACAAAGGCAGATTGCCGACGGATTGGTATCTGGAATAAAACATGTGGGGAATCAGCTGAAAAACTTCTTTCCTACGGCGACGGATGACGTTAACGAATTACCCAATGAAATCTTTTTCGGAGAATAGGGCATGAGGATTCTTAAAATTATTTTATTTCTACCGTTTCTTGCCTGCCTGACGGTGGCGAAAGGGCAGGATTTTCCGGAACCGTCAAGGACTTTAGTCACCGATTTTACAAGCACCCTAACCTCGGCTGAAAGGCAGCAGCTGGAAAACAAACTCGTTGCATTTGACGACACGACGTCTACACAGATTGCCGTTGTAGTGATGCAGTCGACAGGCGGTTATGATATAGCGGATTATGGTGTGCGCCTCGCTCAAAAGTGGGGCATCGGCAGCGAGAAAAATGACAATGGTATACTGCTGCTGGTTGCACTAGGCGATCGAGCCGTGACCATTCAAACAGGTTATGGCGTCGAGGGGGCTGTTCCAGACATTATAGCGTATAGGATCATAGAAAACGAAATCAAGCCTGCTTTCCGAAACGAAAACTATTACGAGGGTATCGATCGCGCAACTGATGCGCTGATTTCCTATACAAAAGGTGAGTATCAGGACAGACGGCAGGCCAACTCAGAAACAGGAGTACCGGCCGCGCTAATCCTGATTGTAATAGTGATTGTAATTATCGTTATAATAGGTAAAAACCGTGGCGACAATGATGGCGAAGTGATGGGTGGAAAAGGTTCTTCGGACTTGTTCTGGTTATTGTTACTCGGGCAAATGGGCAATAAAGGCCGATCGGGACGCGGAGGTTATGGAGGTTTCGGGGGTGGCAGAGGAGGTTTCGGAGGCGGAGGAGGAGGCTTTGGGGGCTTTGGTGGTGGTGGCTTTGGAGGCGGTGGCGCAAGCGGCCGCTGGTAAAAGCAATTTGGGCCATAAGGCATTACCGCAATTTTTCCGTATTTTTGTCGCAAAATGGGTAGAGTATATCCTTAAGTGATAATAAAGTGAGTATAATTTCGACAGAGCGGCTAGGCCACGCATACCATGACAGGTGGTTATTCAAGGATTTAAATTTCAGCGTACATAGAGGGGACAGAATTGCCCTCCTGGGAATCAACGGTACCGGAAAATCGACCTTGTTGAAGATCCTTGGCGGTTTATTGAGTCCCCTTGAGGGGCTGGTCGTTTATGAGAAGGGAATTCGCATAGGTTTCCTTGATCAAGATCCTGATTTCAAGGGCCTTAATACAATATTCGACTTCATTTCAGCCTCCGAGAGCCCGGAGCAAAAACTCATTTGGGAATACGAGAAACTCCTTGAAGATCCATCGGGGGATAAGCAACGGATAGAAGAATTGATAAACCAAATCAATGACTCTAACGCTTGGGAGTACGAAAATAACATAAAAACGATTCTCAATCGCCTTGGAATCCGCAATTTTGATCAAAAAATCGATTCACTCTCAGGTGGTCAAAAGAAACGCCTCAGTTTGGCAAAACTCCTGTTAGACGAACCAGACGTTTATATACTGGATGAGCCGACAAACCACTTGGATATAGAGACCATCGAGTGGCTGGAGAAACTACTCACTACCGGGCAGAAAACGGTAATTTTGGTAACGCATGATCGCTATTTCATGGAAAATGTGTCCACTGAAATACGCGAGCTCGACCGCGGGAAGGTTCAAGCCTTTAGAGGAAATTATGCTTATTACCTCGAGAAAAAAAACGAGATGGCTGCAGAAGATGAAGTTGCTTATGCAAAAAACAAAAGCCTCTGGAAAAAAGAATTGGAATGGATGAGAAGGCAACCCAAAGCGCGAGGGACAAAGTCAAAATCGCGAATTTCTGCTTTTGAGGAACTAGACGAGAAAGTAAAGGGAAAAACCAACCAAGCTCAGCTACACCTTAGCATGAAAAGTGCTCGCCTGGGAAACAAAATTATCGAATTTCACGGCGTTTCTAAGCAATACGATTCGCAAACAATTATTAAAGATTTCAATTACGTATTTAAAAAAGGTGATCGAATTGGGTTAGCGGGTCCAAATGGCTCAGGAAAATCCACTTTTCTCAATCTAGCGACAGGCGTTATACAACCCGACCAAGGCCATATAGAACATGGCGAAACGGTCGTAATAGGTTATTATAGGCAGGGGGGACTGGACTTTAACGACGACGAACGAGTCATCGATGTGGTGAAAAATGTTGCAGAGAACATCTCAATGGCGGACGGCTCCGTAATTACTGCGAGCCAGCTTTTAACCCTTTTCCTCTTCCCTCCTCCCAAACAACACGCTCCGGTATTGAACCTTAGCGGAGGCGAGAAAAAGCGTCTACAATTGATGCGTGTCCTCATGAAAAACCCAAACATTCTGGTGTTGGATGAGCCGACAAACGATCTGGACATTGATACGCTAAACGTGTTAGAAGAATTCTTGCTAAACTTTAGCGGGATTTTGCTTTTGGTTTCACACGACAGATACCTGTTGGACAAAATGACCGAACAGCTATTCATTTTTCAGGGCGAAGGTAAAATACAAATTTACAACGGTAATTATGCGGATTATCAGGAGGAAGCCAAGGAAGCACAAAAGAATGCGGCTAAAGCACAAAAAGTGACCGTAAGCTCAAAACCTGCAAAAAAGAAGGTTAGCTATAAAGAACAAGAGGAGTTCGAACGATTAGGCAGGGAAATTCCCGAGGTCGAATCACAGATCAGATCGAATTCTGAAAAGATGTTGTCGACAACGGACCATCTCGAGTTAATGGAGTTAGCAGACAAGGTAGAAAAATTGCGATCTGAGCTAGATGAGAAGTCAGAGCGTTGGCTGAGTCTCGCGGAGATGATTGATTAAGGTGTTCCACGTGGAACACCGAGGAAGCGTTCCACGTGGAACAAAAAAAGAATATATGTTCAACAAATATAATATTATCGTCGTTGGAGGGGGGCATGCAGGCTGTGAAGCCGCGGCAGTTGCCGCCAACATGGGCTCGAAGGTGCTGCTGATTACCATGAATATGGGAACTATTGCGCAGATGAGCTGTAACCCAGCCATGGGTGGTGTGGCAAAAGGGCAAATCGTAAGGGAGATTGACGCGCTGGGTGGTTATTCGGGAATAATTTCCGACAAAAGCACCATACAGTTCAGGATGCTCAACAAATCCAAAGGGCCTGCTATGTGGAGCCCGAGAACCCAAAACGACCGCATGCAATTTGCCCAAGAATGGCGTCTGCAGCTTGAGTCATTATCAAACCTTGACATTTGGCAGGACACTGTCAAAGAAATAACTACAAAAAACGGCAGGGCTACCGGCGTTGTGACGTCACTCGGCGTACAGATCAGTGCGGATGCCGTAATATTGACGAACGGAACCTTCTTGAACGGCTTGATTCATATTGGAGAAAAAAAATTCGGCGGCGGAAGGACCGCAGAACGTGCTGCTACCGGGCTAACTGAACAATTGATGGCGCTCGGTTTCGAATCTGGTCGCATGAAAACAGGTACGCCACCACGGGTGGACGGTAGAAGCCTCGATTACTCGAAAATGGAGGAACAATGGGGCGACG
>CAYNZH010000003.1:54485-88011 GCA_964401685.1 uncultured Sphingobacteriaceae bacterium | reverse complement strand
CCATCCCCAATCCTGCTGGGCAACGGAATCGTCAATGCTCTCTGGCCAGCTATTGGCAATCTCCTGCCGAGGATCGTTCTCTTGAAAGCTTATTTGAAAGTCTGGAATCTCCTTTTTGATAGCATTTGCTAGCTCTTGAGGCGTGAAACTGACACCCGTCATGTTATAGCTAGATCGTATGCTTAGCTGGGACGCGGGGGCATCCATGAGCTGAATAGTTCCGCGAATCGCGTCATCCATATAAAGCATAGGGAGACGTGTGTTTTCTGAAAGAAAGGATTCGTATTGACCATGGTCCAAGGCTCCGTGAAAAATATCGATTGCATAGTCCGTGGTTCCACCTCCTGGTGATGCTTTCCAGCTAATGAGACCCGGATAACGAATGCTCCTTATGTCAAGTCCATATTTTTGATGATAATACTCACAGTAGCGTTCACCCGCCAATTTACTGATCCCATAAATTGTATTGGGGTCCATTACGGTATATTGGGGCGTATGTTGCCGAGGAGAGTTCGGACCAAATACAGCAATTGAACTTGGCCAAAATACCTTTTTTACGCCAAATTCCAGCGCAAGATCAAGGACATTCAACAGCCCGGTCATATTTAGATCCCAGGCTTTTCTCGGGAATTTCTCGCCCGTTGCCGATAACATTGCAGCCAGCAAATAGATTTGAGTCGGTTTGTGCGTAGCAAACAGCGCTCTCAATGCAACCGTGTCCAGCACGTCAATGAGTTCAAATAGCTCGTCATCTCCTTCATGAGGCTTTCTAATATCTGACGTGATTACACGCTGTTTCCCAAATTTTTCCCTTAGGGCAATCGCGAGTTCTGAACCAATCTGCCCGTTTGATCCTATAATTATAATACGGTCTTCCATTGTAGACAAATATAAAAACTTTAATCATCCTATAGGGTTTTTTTGATTCAAAACCTTAGTGCCAGCACAAAACTTTTTCTTACAGTGCGTTTGAATCCCGATTCGTTGTACACCATTATATACATCGTATATATTCCGGGCCTTGAGACTGTACCCTTGTCGGATTTCCCATCCCATGTAATCAGGCCGCTTGACGAAATGCTTTGGTTTCGTAGCAGATTGCGTACCGCGCGCTGATTTTGGTCAAAGATGAGGACATTGGCCATCAAATTAGCTTCTGGAATGGAATAGCGGACGTTCAAGGAATCCTGAAATCCATCCCCGTCGGGTGAGAATATTTTCGACTGAAGGGTGAAATCTACAACATTTTCCTCGATTTGGATAGAATTTTTATAGCCCGGTGTCGCACCTCCTTCGCTCATCGCTGCTGATTTAAAGTTTTGTGCTGCATTGGAAGGTCGCTCGAAGCTCTGCCTTTCCAGGGAGATCCCTTTTTGAGTTTTTAGCAAACTTGAGTGCATCTTCTCCCAGTAGTGAACGCTATCAATCAACACTGTACCCTCCGACAGTAGTAAAACATGACCTTGATCGTTATTATAGTTTGGTAGCGTGCTCATTTGCCACAGCCCCTCTATTGGTGCTCGGGGGTAATGGCTGCGCACAATCGACGGATCAATGGTCAGCGCTAGGTAGCTTTCCGGCAAGAAAGGTTTCGATGTTTCACTAATGCGTCGAAGATTTGCGCGTTGCCCTTGTGTGTTGAGGTTTGCTAAAAATATCGTGTTCAAATCAAAGGTTTTTTGACTAAAATTATAGATTTCCACAAAATCTACCCCACCTTCGAAAGGATTGAACAATATTTCATTGATGAGTATTTCACCAGGAAGCAAGGGGTGAGGTGAGAATATGGAAAACTCCACCTCGGGTATAATATCGCTACAAGATTTGATGTTAATCAATTTAAAATGAATCTGTTTACCGGGTGAAAGGACGTCTTTTGTCATCGTTAATTCGATAGTCGTTTCATCTTTCATTTCAA
This sequence comes from uncultured Sphingobacteriaceae bacterium, assembly GCA_964401685.1. Classification (GTDB taxonomy): domain Bacteria; phylum Bacteroidota; class Bacteroidia; order Sphingobacteriales; family Sphingobacteriaceae; genus DASRQK01. Next base: position 86,093 of record CAYNZH010000003.1, on the reverse strand, counting down.
AATCAACCTCCAGATCATTCCACTCTGAGATTAGCCTGTCAGAATATTTGAGTTTGGTTTCATGAATTAGGAGCATGCTGTCGAGTCGCTTATTAAATCTCAGTCGTATAGTGGTGTCGTTGAGCCGCTCCTGCTGAATTATGTGCAATTCAAGTAAGTCTTCGCTGAAATTACTGTTTTGCATGCCAGGAGTTCCTCCACTAAGGTCGTTGCTTGCTTTCCAATTTTGATCCAAAATGCAATGGTCGTAGGGATTACTTCTCTCTAAGCTCCAGCCGCCGCCCTGTTTTTTAGAGTCCTTGTACCACTTGTCCGTGTAGCTAACCCTATCGATGACTCGTTCATCCTTGCTGTATAAGCTCAGTGTAGTTCCGGAATTTGTTAAAGTTGGCCAAGGAGATAAACCCACAACCCTACCGTAGCCTTGAAAGAGCAGCGTGTCCTGAGCCCGGCACAAGATCAGATAGTCATGGGCCGGAATTGCTACCTTTGGTAGGATAGCGCGCGTAGTTGCCGAGGCGAAGATCCAATCTGTCAAGATGATAGCAGAATCCGTTGTGTTGTATAATTCCACGTATTCTTGCTCAGGCAAAATTGCGGCATTCCTTGGATTTGCCATAATTTCGTTTATGATGACCGCGTATGGATCTATGACAGGTTCTTCTTCGTCGGGATCTTCTTCGTCGGGATCGTCGTCATCTGGCCCGTCGTCGCCGGGATCCCCCGGATCGGGCGCATCGCCATGGATCTCATAGGGTCTTACGACATAGTAATGTACCCTAAAGTCATTAATTCTAGTCCGTGTAAACGTGAACCATAGGCCTCCATAATTAAAGTCTGTATAAGCATCCTCCTGAACGCGGTGTTCACCGGCGGAACTGAGAATTGGCTCGAAATGACCGGAGTCGTATTCATCTGCAAATAATTCCCACATTCCTTCAGCATTGTGCGTAACTTTTACCCTCGCCCTGAATTTTCCTGCTTGATTGGGTATAGGCGCACTTTGAAAAATTGAAGTCCTGCGCGCGCCTTGTTGTTTGTAGAGTTTATACGTATGATTGCCACTTGCTCCGTCGATTTGTAAATGATAGCCTTGGTGTGCATCCGTGATATTTGCATTATTGGTACCCAGGTAAATTCGCAGATGATTGCCACTGCTTAAATTCCCACTGATATCGACTCCGACTTCCCAAATTGTCCCATGAAGAGACGCGCTGGAAGGGACTGGAAGCAAAACACTTGTCCACGCGGGCGAAGTTGCCTGGTCGTCGATGCTCAGTCCGTATTCGCCAGACAGAAACGCATTGCTATTTGTCCAAACCTGTTGCCAATCACCCGCAAAATCCTCATAAATATAAGCATAAGATGTGTCGGAGGGCTTTAGCCTGTCTTCCGAGTTACTCATCTGCCAATGTCCCCGCCCCCCGAAGGTCGATAAATGTAGCATTGCTATACCAAGTATAATCATCGTTTTCCGTTTCCCCATTGATTCTTCTCCTTTACTCTACAATTCCCTTGATAAAATCCGTTCCTTTCTGTACTTTTGAGCTGCCTCTGTCCAAGTGTCCTGTTGGATAATTAACACAAAGGTAATATATATTATTTTAATATAAAAATTTTTCCTGAAAATGAAAATTGCTGTGGTGGGTGCAACTGGCCTTGTTGGTTCAGAAATCATCAAAGTGTTAGAATCGCGAAAATTTCCAGTCACTGAGTTGATTCCTGTGGCCTCAGAAAAGAGCAAGGGAAAGAAGATTCCTTTTAATGGCAGCGAATATGAGGTAGTCACGGTAGAGGAAGCCCTGAAACTGAATCCCGATATTGCCTTATTTTCAGCAGGGGGAGAGGTCTCTAAAAAATATGCGCCAGAATTTGCAGACAAAGGCGCTAAAGTTATTGACAATTCCTCCGCTTGGAGAATGGATAAGCAAAAAAAGTTGGTCGTCCCGGAAGTCAACGGTCAGGTGCTCGATACGGAGGACATGATCATTGCCAACCCCAATTGTTCTACGATTCAGATGGTTATGGTATTGAATCCATTACATAAAGCATTTAGGATAAAGCGAGTCGTTGTTTCTACCTATCAATCTGTCACTGGAACAGGTGTCAAGGCTGTGGAGCAATTGGCAAATGAGCGTGCCGGCAGGGAGGGAGATAAAGCCTATCCTTATCCTATTGACATGAATGTAATACCACATATAGATGTGTTTCAGGACAACGGTTACACCAAGGAAGAAATGAAGATGATCTTCGAGTCGAAAAAAATACTCGGTGACGATGCTATTCAAGTTACTGCAACAACGGTAAGGATTCCGGTTGAGGGAGGGCATTCTGAATCTGTCAACATAGAATTTGAGCGAAGCTTTGATCTTCAAGAAATAAGAGACTTGTTGGAAAAACAAGAAGGTGTCGTAGTAATGGATAATCCTGCAGAACTTAGTTATCCCATGCCGCTGTATGCCCAGGGTAAGGACGAAGTTTTTGTGGGCCGGATACGACGGGATGAGAGTCAACCCAATACGGTAAATCTCTGGATTGTAGCTGATAATCTTAGAAAGGGTGCGGCTACAAATACGGTGCAGATCGCAGAGGCTTTAATTTCTCAAAATTTGATAAATCAATCCACTATCATATGAAACTTTTAAAAATTGCTGTTTGGGTCCTTGCAGGAGGGTTGTTATCGGCAGCTTGCGCTTCTCCGGACACCGGTTCTTCGACTGATGGTCATGAAGAAAACACGGAAAAAGGAGAAATCCAGGGCGAGTGGATCAGCCTGTTCGATGGCGAAAGTCTGCGCGGCTGGCACGGCTACAACAAGTCCGGAGCCGTTGAAAACTGGATTGTCGAAGATAGCGCTTTGCACTGCCTCGGGATGACTGGCGGTAGTGATTTTGGGGGAGACTTGGTCAGCGACAGTACTTTTGCCAATTTCGAGCTTTATTGGGAGTGGAAAATTTCTGAAGGCGGAAATTCCGGCCTGATGTACCATGTTGTTGAGGATGAAAAATACAAAGCACCCTACGAAACTGGACCCGAATTCCAAATGATTGATGATATTGGATTTCCTTCCGCACTCGAGAATTGGCAAAAGACAGGCGCAAACTATGCCATGAATGCTGCAGATGAACAGAAAAAACGTTTGCAGCCAGTAGGCGAATGGAATACAAGTAGAATCATTTATAAGGATGGCAAGGTGGAACACTGGCTCAATGGCGAGTTGATAGTTGATTTTGAGGAAGGAACCGATCAGTGGAACGAGGAAAAAACTACGGGTAAATGGAAGGATTTTCCAGACTATAAAATTGCCAACCAGGGGAAAATTGCGCTTCAGGACCATGGAGATTCAGCTTGGTTTAAAAATATTAGAATAAGAAAATTGTGAAGCAACGAGGTTGTGGAGGGCTATGAAGCAAACGGCAGTGAGCAGAAAGGATAGGATCATGGCAGAAGCAAGGAATCTTTTTGCGAAGAAGGGTTATATGGACACGACCACCAAGGAGATCGCAGAAAACGCCAAAGTTTCAGAAGCCCTGATTTTTAAACATTTCGGAAACAAAGACAAGTTACTTACTCATTTGATTAAATCCGGATACAGACGTGTACTTTTGTTTCACAAGGGAATGATGGTCTATAAAAACCCTAAATCCTTTTTGTTGAATATGATCAAGTTGCCCCACGAACTAGTCAACGAAGATCCGATTTTCTGGAAAATGCAGGAACGCTTGGCACACCACTCGTTTTCAAAACAGCAGCACGATGCATTCATGAAACCCGTCCGTCCTATTTTGGAACGCGCATTCAAGGAGCTTGGCTATGAGGATCCTCGCCTGGAGGCAGATTTGCTTCTGTTGGTGATCGATGCACTTTGGAAGAAAGAGGCCGTCGGAGATTTGGTCGATTCGGTGCGCATTGCCGAATTGTTGCATGAGAAGTATAAACTCGTGTAAATAAAAATGCGTATAATTACCTTTTTATATAGGAACTATTGATGAAACAAGCGAGTTTAGTATTATTTGCGATTTTTTTCGGCCTGATATCCGGTTTTGCCCAACAAAAAAAGGGTTTTATTTCCTTTTTAGATCAAGAACATGCATGGGTAGACTCAGTTTTTAATTCCCTTAGTGAACGAGAGAAAGTCGCACAGATGTTTATGGTGAGAGCGCACTCGAACTTGGGTCAACGGTACATCGACTCAGTTGCTGGAGTTATAGAAAGGGAGCAATTGGGGGGGATCGTTCTCTTTCAGGGAGGTCCGGTACGCCATGCGCAGGTCATCAATCAATACCAAAATTTAGCCAAAATCCCCTTGCTCGTTGCCTTTGATGGAGAATGGGGCTTGGGCATGCGATTGCCGGATTCGACAGTATCCTATCCTTATCAAATGACTTTGGGCGCTATTCAAAACGATGCGCTGTTGTACCAGATGGGGCGAGAAATTGCCAAGGATTTCAAGAGACTCGGGATGAACGTAAATTTTGCGCCTGTGGTCGATGTAAACAATAATCCCCGTAACCCCGTCATCAATTTTCGTTCATTCGGTGAAAACAAGGAAAACGTCAGCTCAAAAGGTTTAGCCTATATGAATGGAATGATGGACGAAGGTATCATCGTATCTCTTAAGCACTTTCCAGGGCATGGAGATACGGATGTTGACTCGCATTATGACCTGCCAGTACTTCAATTTTCAGCGAATAGGCTGGATTCCCTGGAGATGTATCCCTTCAAACAACTGATCAATGCAGGCGCCTCCGGGATTATGGTTGCGCACATGCATATACCCAGCATTGACAATACACCAAATCTGCCTTCCTCGATCTCCCAACCCATCGTTACAGGGATTTTGAAGGAGAGGCTCGGATTTAAGGGGCTTATTTTCACCGACGCGATGGACATGAAGGGAGTAGTCAAATTTTTTCCAAACGGCGAGGCAGATGTTCGTGCAATTATTGCGGGGAATGACTTGCTTGAACTTTCTGAGAACAGCGCGCGTGCAATCAATATGGTTTTGCAAGCCATAAAGAACAAGCGGATTTCGCAGGCAGATATTGATGCGCGGGTCCGGAAAATTTTGACCGCAAAATACTGGTTAAATCTGCACCAGGAACACGTGAGGAAGGTAAATCTTGATAATCTATACGGGGATCTCAATAGATCTACCTCTTTGCGTCTCAACCAGCGCCTGGCGGACGCAGCAATCACAGTGCTCAATAGTGATAGTATGATCAGAAATCTCGATAGAACCAAGCGTACTGCTGTCCTGGCGATTGGGGTCACTGAAATGCCAGAGTTTCTATCGAATATGAATGGGTACTTTGACAATCAACTATTGTTTTTGCTACCGCCGAATGCCTCCGAAGAGGAACTGACCAAGATGTTGTCGGAGCTGGATGGTTATGAGCAGTTTGTAGTATCGTTGCACGACAATAGAGGCAGACCCAGGAGTACCTTGCACTATAATTCCAACATCAAGATCCTTATCAGCGAACTTGCCCAAAGAAATAGCCTGTTTTGCGTTTTTGCTAACCCCTATGCGCTTGCGGGTCTACCCGGTATAGAGCACGCAAATTCTATCGTGGTTGCGTATCAGAACGAAGACATCATGCACCGCGCCGCGGCAAAAGCCCTTAAGCGGAAAATTCGTCCGTCGGGAAAATTGCCGGTCACGGTCAATGCCTACTTCAGAGCAGGCGACGGCGTTCGTTAGTGATTCAATAGATCAAGTATCTGTCCCAAGTACTTTGCGTCGATCTCATCGAACTGATTGAGCTCGTCGCTGTCCACATCTAAGACGCCTGCGATCTGACCTGCCCTTCGGTAGGGAAGGACAATTTCAGATTTTGACTCGGAGCTGCAGGCAATGTGTCCGGGAAATGCGTCGACGTCGGGCACGACCAACGTTTGTTCCTGAGCCCAGGCACTGCCGCACACACCCTTGCCTTTGGCAATCCTGGTGCAAGCCACCGGGCCTTGAAATGGCCCTAAAACGAGTTCGCCCTCCTTAATCACGTAAAAGCCAACCCAGAAAAAGCCAAACTGCGTCTTCAGGACGGCAGCTATATTGGCCAGATTTGCTATTTCATCATTTTCACCTGCGATCAGACCCTTGATTTGAGGAATTATCGCTTGGTATTGTTCCTCTTTTGTCCCGGTTGCTATGTTAAAATCTTCTGCCATGATATTTTACTTAGATTGCTTTTGTTTTTTCCCTCAGCCAGTGCTGTTCAGTTTGAGTCAAGTAGGGCGTTAATCGTTCGGCCACTTCTGAATGGTACGCATTTAGCCAGGCAATCTCCGCATGTCCCAGCAAATCCTTGTCGATCAGTCTGGTGTCTATATAGCACAGCGTCAGAGTTTCAAAATCTAAAAACTGCCCGAATTCGCTTGCCTGTGTTTTTTTCGTTAGGACTAGATTTTCTATGCGTATGCCGTATTTTCCCTCCCTGTAAAGGCCGGGTTCTATGGACGTAATGGTTCCCGCATCGATGGGAATATCTACAGCGGCGGCATTGAAAACATGTGGCCCTTCGTGTACGTTTAGGAAAAATCCTACTCCATGACCGGTGCCGTGCCCGTAATTTCTCAGATGATCCCAAAGCGGTTTTCGAGTGATCGCATCAATCTGATAACCTCTGGTTCCTTCGGGGAATACAGTGGTCGAACCCGCGATCATACCCTTCAAAGTCAAGGTATAGTCTTTGATTTCTTCCTCAGTGATTTTCCCCAAAGATACTACCCGCGTAATATCCGTGGTCCCATCAATATACTGGCCACCTGAGTCTATCAAAAGTAATCCCTCTGCACTCAGTTGACTGTCGGAATCAGGAGTTGCTTTATAATGAGGCAAAGCGCCATGAGCTTTGTAGCCCGCGATCGTGTCGAAGCTATCCCCGATGTACCCCTCCTGAAGTGCTCTGAAACTACTGAGTTTTTCAGAAATACTTATTTCCGTGAGCGTTTCTCCGGAGCTGATGGCCTCTTCCAGCCATTTAAAAAACCGGGTCAGCGCTACGCCATCTTTTTCCATAGCTCTCCGAGTAAACGAGATTTCACTCGAATTTTTGATCGCTTTCAGCCGGGTGCTTGGGTTCATGTTTTCAATGATCTTGACATCGTTTGGTACCTCCTGGTACAGGGAATAGCAGGTACGCTTCGGGTCGAGCAAGAGGCTTGAGTCGCTCGGTAGCTGCCTCATTTTTTCCCACACCAGCGCATAGTCATGAAGCCTAATGCCAATGCTTTCAAGGTTCTGCTGTTCTTCTTTATTTAGCTTTTCCCGATCGATGAACAAGTGCAGGTCGTCCTTGGTAATCAGCAAAAAGCCCAGAACCACAGGGTTGCAATGTACGTCACTCCCTCTGATATTTGCCGTCCAGGCGAGGTCGTCCAAAGAGGAAATCAAGTGATGGGTGGAAAACTGCGCTTCCATTTCCTGGCGGATTGCACGCACTTTCTCCTCGACAGATTGACCGGTTTGCTTAGAATCCAGCAAAAATGCGGTTTTTTTGGGCAATTCTGGTCTGTTTTCCCAAATTTCCGACAACAAATCCACGCTGCCGTCCACCTTCAGGCCAGCGGGCTCTACGATGCCCATGATCGTTTTAGCCAGGAATACGGAGGCAAGCTGGCCATCAAAGGCGATTTTTGATCCTTCAGGAAGTGATTTGGTCAACCATGCCGCATATTCCGGGGCATGCTGAACTTTTAGTTTCATAAGGCGAAATCCCGTGTCATTCAGCTGCTCTGTTGCCTGGACAAAATAACGCGAATCTGTCCACAGTCCGGCCTCCTCCGCCGTGATCACGAGTGTGCCAGCAGAGCCGGTAAACCCTGACACCCATTCTATGGTCTTGTACCTTTCCGGAAGGTATTCGCTAATATGAGGATCTGAGGACGGTATGATGTAGGCAGCAATGTTTTTTTCGGACATTACTTTCCTTATAGCGTTTAATTTTTGTATATATGTCATTATTTGTTATTTTAAGACGTTCAAATAAACTTGGCTTGCAATTTAATAAATGTTCTGCGATTTTATCTATGCGCTTGCCAAATTCAATTGTATAATGTTATTTTGTAATCATATGATGATGTTGAAATTCCGGGTTGTATTATGCTGTTTAATTTTGGGTGTTGTCTCGCTTCCGTGGGCTTTCTCGGCAGAATCGGAGCATCCAAAGACAAATGCACTTCGTAAAGCTTTTGATGTTTTTATGGCTCAAAACGCTATGGAATTTGGTCAGGCTGCTCTTACCGTGATTGATTCTGAAACTGGTCAGCCAGTGTTTTCCGAGAACGGACGGTTGGGCATGGCGACGGCTTCAACATTGAAGAATATCACCGCAGCATCTGCCTTCCATGTACTCGGCGCTGATTTTAGGTTTGAGACAGTGCTGGGTTATGTGGGCGAGCTGGACGAGGCAGGCATCTTGCATGGGCATTTAGTTATTAGGGGAAATGGCGATCCCACGCTGGGGAGTCCCCGTTACGAGCGCAATTCGGCGGAGCGTGTCCTATCCCTATGGTTGGAAGAAGTCCGCCGTGCAGGGATCAAGCAGATCAAAGGAAATATAATCGTCGATGATCTATTGTTCGATGGCTACCAAACTCCGGGAGGCTGGCCTTGGAGAGATATGGGAAATTACTACGGGGCCGGTGTGTCTTCTGTCAATTGGAGGGAAAATTCTGTGGGGGTCGTTTTTCACCCTGGCGCAAAAGTAGGAGACCCGACCCGGATCCTCCGAACAACAAATGATATTTCCAGTTTTCAGTTGGTCAATGAAGTGACCACGGGTAGAAACGGATCCGGTGATAATGTTTACGGCTATGCGGCACCCTACTCGGATCAGATTTACTTGAGAGGTACCCATGGTGCAGATCTTAAGAAGACGATCAGATTATCCACGCCAGATCCCGCCCGGGTGCTCGCGCTGGAATTGAAAAATTATCTGGCGGCGGCGAACATCCCCAGCGAAGGGGCTGTCGGGCTGTACGGGCATTCGTCCAAAGGTTTACCAGTTCCCAATTTGACCTTAGCCTTTAAAGAATTGCACAGACTTACTTCACCGACCCTGCCCGAAATTATTTACGAATTTAATCAGGAAAGTATCAATCTGTATGGCGAAAGTTTGCTAAAAGCGGTTGCCCTGAAACTCGGCAAGGACACGGAAACTTCAAGCGCTGCTGCTGCTGTACGGTCCTTTTGGTCCGAGCGTTTGACCATTCCTATTGGGGCTTTCAAGATGGTTGACGGTAGTGGCCTTTCGCCGGACAACAGACTGACCACGGACGCCATGGTTGAAGTTCTGCAGTCCTGTATTGGCGAATCCTGGTTTGCTTCCTTTGTGGAGAGTATTCCGACGAATAATGGTATGAAAATGAAGAGCGGTACCATAGGTGGAGTACTGGGTTATGCGGGATACCATACAGCCAAGGATGGAAAGAAGTACACTTTTGCCTTTCTGATCAGTAATTATCAGGGAGGTGCCTCGCAAATGCGCCGGCAAATGTTTAAACTATTAGATGAATTGAAAGAATAGCATGTATCTTTGTTGCCCGTTCCTTATATAAAAGGAACACGGCCTAATTATAAAATATGAACAAAAAGAATCTTAAACAAGAAGCATTAGATTATCACGCCAAGGGGAGACCAGGGAAAATTGAAGTAGTTCCGACCAAACCCACTCAATCGCAAAGGGATTTGTCTCTGGCCTACTCGCCGGGGGTGGCTGAACCCTGCCTTCGCATTGCTGAAACTCCAGAAAATGTTTATAAGTACACGGCCAAGGGAAACTTGGTAGCCGTTATTAGTAATGGAACAGCGGTGCTCGGTTTGGGCGATATAGGTCCTGAAGCATCCAAACCGGTGATGGAAGGTAAGGGCTTGCTTTTTAAAATATTTGCCGATATCGATGTATTCGATATAGAGTTAGATACAAAGAATGTGGACGATTTTGTGAAAATCGTAAAAAGCCTCGAGCCTACTTTCGGCGGAATCAACCTGGAAGACATCAAAGCTCCCGAATGCTTTGAAATAGAACAGCGCTTGAAGGAAGAACTGAGTATTCCTATTATGCATGATGATCAGCACGGGACGGCAATCATTTCGGGCGCGGCGTTACTAAATGCATGTGAACTTCAGAAGAAGAAAATGGAAAAAATCCGTGTCGTTGTGAACGGCGCCGGAGCCGCAGCAATTTCCTGTACCAGAATGTACGTAGCACTGGGCGTAAAAAAGGAGAATGTGATCATGTTGGATCGCAGCGGTTGTATCCGACAAGACAGGGAACATTTGGACGAAATTAAAGCCGAATTTGCAACCAAGCTGAATGTGAGGACTCTGGAAGATGCTATCAAAGGGGCAGACGTATTCATTGGTCTCTCCGCTGCGGACATTCTTAGTCCTGAAATGCTTAAAAGTATGGCAAAGAATCCCATTGTGTTTGCCATGGCCAATCCCGATCCCGAGATATCCTACCCATTAGCTGTGGAAACCAGAAAAGACGTGATCATGGCAACAGGGCGTTCCGATTTTCCAAATCAGGTAAATAATGTGTTAGGATTCCCCTATATTTTCAGGGGCGCTTTGGACGTGCGGGCAACCGCAATCAATGAGGAGATGAAAATCGCAGCGGTTCACGCGATCGCGAAAATGGCAAAAATGCCCGTACCGGAAGCGGTTTATCAAGCATACAGCACGCAGGTCCTCAACTTTGGTCCGGATTATATCATACCCAAACCGACGGATCCAAGGTTGATCACCGAGGTCGCTCCAGCAGTGGCAAAGGCAGCGATTCAATCAGGGGTGGCACGAAAAGTCATTACCGACTGGGAGACCTATGCCGAGGAATTGAGACTGAGGCTCGGATTGGACGAGCGTATCATGCGTAACCTGACCGACGTGGCCAAACGCGAACCTAAGCGCGTCGTATTCGCAGAAGCAGATAATTATAAAATCCTGCGTGCCGCCCAGATCGTCAAGGAAGAAAAGATTGCGGTTCCTATTTTATTGGGAAATAAGCAAAAAATTTATCAAATTATCGAAGAAAATATGCTTCAATTGGATCAAGTAGAAATTATTGATCCAAAAACCGAAACTGAAACGGAAAGATTTCAACAGTTTGTCGATCATTTGTTGAAAAAGCGTCAGCGAAAAGGAGTAACGCCGCGGCAGGCACAAAAGTTGATGACAGAGCGCAACTATTTCGCCGCTTCCATGCTCGAATTCGGACAGGCCGACACGGTGATTTCGGGGTTGACAAGCAGCTACGGTTCGTCCATACGACCTGCTCTTCATGTAGTCGGTACCCAACCGGGCAGTAAATTGGCGGGCATGTACATGATGCTCACATCCAAAGGCCCTATATTCTTTGGGGACACAACGGTCAATGAAGATCCGACAGCCGAGGAATTGGTAGATATTTCCTTACTCTTGCATGAAGCCGTCAAGAAAATGGGCGTGACGCCTCGGATTGCCCTGCTCTCTTACTCCAACTTCGGTTCTAACGAAGGCGCAGTACCGAAAAAAGTTCAAAAGGCGGTTAGCATGCTTCACGAAAATCACCCGGATATCTTGGTCGACGGTGAAATGCAAGGTAATTTTGCCGTAAACAATTCTTTGCTGGAAGCCAATTTCCCCTTTAGTAAGCTTGTCGGTTCGCCGGCCAATGTTCTAGTATTTCCGAATCTAGAATCCGGAAATATTGCCTACAAGCTATTGCAGGAAGTGGGTAATGCCGAAGCCGTAGGGCCCATACTTCTAGGAATGAACAAGCCTGTGCACGTGCTGCAACTGGACAGTACGGTAAGAGAAATTGTGAATATGGTCACCATTGCCGTCGTGGATGTACAATCCAAAGGGCAAAGTACCGAACCTAAACAAAAAGCGAACAAGCGCAGGTAAGCAAAAAGCTATGTATGATTATTTGAAGGGAAAATTGGTAACTAAATCGCCTACACGTGTGGTCCTTGATGTCCACGGTGTGGGCTATTTGGTCCTTATTTCCCTCCATACTTACTCGTTGCTCAAAGATCAGGAAAATTGTCAACTCTACATCAGTTTTCAAGTGAGGGAAGATGCACATTCGCTTTTTGGTTTTGCCGAAGAAAACGAAAGGCAGTTGTTTGAGCATCTCATTTCTGTTTCGGGGATAGGGCCAAATACAGCCAGAACGATGCTTTCCTCACAGGCTCCGGACGACGTGGAGTCTGCGATCGTAAACGGGGATGTCAACTTCCTGAAAAGTATGAAAGGAATCGGACCTAAAACTGCGCAGCGGGTGATTTTGGAGCTGCAAGATAAGCTTAAAAAAATCAGTATACGGCCGGCTTCTGGAGAAAGTTTGATGACCCATCGAGACGAGGCGACAAATGCCCTTCTCATGCTGGGATTTCAGAAGGCACAAATAGAAAAAGCTTTGAGCGGCATTACCAAGGACCATCCAGGCCTTGACTTAGAGAATATTATAAAAACTGCGCTAAAACGATTGTGAAAGAGGGCTTGAATGGCATAGAAAATCTAAGAATCATTTTTCTGATCACGATCGGCCTGCTATTCGCATTATCAGGTTTCAGTCAAAGGGACACGACAAGTTCCACTCCCGAGAGACGCGACAGTATACAGCTCAGATACCCCTTCAAAGACAATCCTTTCCTGCAACTTTCGCCGCGAGCGGCCGGAATTCAGTTGGGCCGGCCATCCAATATCAAAAGGGAAATTGTTTTCGATCCGATTTCCAACCAGTACGTAATCCGGGAGTCTCTGGGTAGCCGCATGTACCGACCTCCTCAGTACCTCACTTTTGAAGAGTTTCAGACCTACGAAAACAACCTCATTCTTGAGCAAAATTGGCGCCGACTATCCCGCAACCAGGCTCAGCAATCGAGAATGGATAGGCTCATTCCCACAATTTATGTACAGAGCGAGACGTTTGAGCGGATTTTCGGTAGTAATCGTATAGATATTATACCCAGAGGAAGCGCAGACATTACCTTTAGGGGTCAGCGGGATAAAAACGAAAATCCCATGTTCAACGAGCGGCAGAGGCAGCAATGGGGCTATGATTTTGACCAAAGGATACAAATGAATCTCACGGGCCAGATCGGCGAGAGATTCAGGTTGACCACAAATTTCAATACTCAGGCTCAATTCGATTTTGAGAACCAAATTCGCCTTGATTACACGGGAAAGGACGATGATATCATTCAGCGAATAGAATTAGGTAACGTGAATCTGCCACTGAATACCTCCTTGATCACGGGAACAGAAGCATTATTTGGCATCAAAACCCAAATGCAGCTCGGTAGATTGCATTTCACGGGGATTTTGTCCCAGCAACAATCCCAGCAAAGGGAAATTACGATCAAAAATGGCGCGCAAGAGAGCGAATTTTCCTTAAAAGCCGACGACTATGAAGATAACCAGCACTTCTTTTTAGCGCAGTATTTCAGGGATAATTTCAACAGAACCCTCGCGATGGCGCCGCTGATCACTACAAATATCAATATTACACAGATAGAAGTGTGGGTAAGTAATAGGAGCAACGCGATTGAAGGCTCTCGTGATGTGCTCGCTTTGATGGATTTAGGCGAATACACTCCCTTCAATCCGATCATTTCGGCGCGATCGAGTGTCATGCCTTCGTCCGGAATTCCAGGCGATCCCGCGTCCGTGCAGTCCAATAATTTGCTAGAAATCCTACCTGCCGACGCACGTTCTACCCAGTCAGGTTCTCTTCAGGGTTTTTTCAGCGGAAGCGGAGGTAATGACAATTATGCAAAATTAAACTTTGCCCGAAAACTGAACCAAGGAACGGATTTCGTCTTAGATCCACGCCTGGGATTTATCTCCTTGAGAATGCCGCTACAAGGGGACCAAGTACTCGCAGTCGCGTACAGATATACGGCCAATGGTCAAGAGTATCAGGTAGGTGAATTTTCTACGGATGTTGCCGTGACGCCCTCCGAACCAAGGATGTTATTCGCAAAATTGCTCAAGAACGAGGTTTTAAAAACCAATCTTCCGACCTGGGATCTGATGATGAAGAACATCTATTCAATTGGCGCTCATAACATCAGCCCGAGGAACTTTAAATTTCAGATCTATCGTATAGAAGACGAAAGTGGCGTCGAAAGACCCGTAATGTACGAGGGAGAACGTACCGCGAATAAACTTTGGATACAGCTGACCGGATTGGATAGACTGAATCCTTCCCAAGCCCGGCAACCGGACGGTTTTTTCGACTTTCTCCCCGGTTTAACAATCGACACAGACTATGGACGTGTCATGTTTCCCGTTGTTGAACCCTTTGGTGAGGATCTGGAAGCCCAGTTCATAGAAGGACAGGAAAATGCATTGATTGAGAAATATGTGTTCAACGCACTTTATGACACGACGAAAACCCTTGCACAGCAGCTATATCCAAATAAGAATCGTTATCTGATCCGGGGAACCTACGAATCCGACGCAGGGACAGAATTTCAATTAGGCGCAATAAATGTGCCTCACGGGTCTGTTCAGGTGTTTGCAGGTACCACGCCCCTTCAGGAGGGTGTCGACTACATGGTCGATTATTACGTTGGACGGGTTAGGATACTCAACCAGGCGTTGTTGCAGTCGGGGCAGCCGATTCGAATCAAGATGGAAAATAGCCAGCTCTTCGGCATGCAACAACGTACCATGATGGGTGGACGCTTTGATTATATGGCCAGTGACAAATTATGGCTTGGGGGTACTATACTGAGATTGAGCGAAAAGCCCCTTACACAGAAGGTAAACATTGGCGAGGAGCCGGTCACCAATACCATGTGGGGGCTCGATCTGAATTATAATTCCTCGTCACGGTGGCTGACCCGATTGGTGGACAAGATTCCCTTTATCGACACTAAGGAAGAATCAAACATATCCTTTTACACAGAATTCGCCCAATTGCGACCAGGAGTTTCAAGAGCGTTGAATTTTGCGGGCACCGAGCAGGGGACGACCTACCTGGACGATTTTGAAAACACGAGATCTTTTATTGACTTGAAAGGAGCGAGATCCTGGCAAATTTCGGGAACGCCCCAGTTGTTCCCAGAGTCTAGCCTTGTCAATGACTTGGCTTATGGTTACAACAGAGCGCAACTAGCTTTTTACAACATTGATCCGGTTTTCTATAGAAATACCAGCCTAAGACCTTCAAATATTGACCGGACTGAATTGTCGGAACATCGCGTGAGAGAAGTACTCGAACAGGAAGTATTTCCTTTAAAAGACTCGCCCACTGGACTTCCGATTTCCCTACCCACGTTGGATCTGGCTTTTTACCCGACAATAAGGGGGCCGTACAATTACACCACGACCGGTGTCAATCCTGATGGCCGCCTTTCTAATCCTGAAAGCCGATGGGGAGGGATATTTAGGAAAATTGATGTGCCCGATTTTGAATCTCAAAATATAGAATTTATCGAAATCTGGATGATGGATCCTTTCCTAACCAACCCCGGATCCGATGGCGGTGACCTCTATTTTAATTTGGGGAATATTTCAGAAGATATACTGAAAGACGGCAGAAAGGCCCTTGAAAACGGCATGTCACCCACTGGCGACCTCTCCGATATCGACGAGACAGCTTGGGGCCGAGTTCCGAAACGCCAACCCGTAGTGAATGCTTTTGACAACGATCCGGTGAAACGAGCGAGGCAGGACATCGGGATAGATGGATTGAATGATGAAGATGAGCGTCAGTTTCATGCTGATTTCCTCAATCAAATGCGTTCCCTGCTCAACCCGGTTGCATTCCAGCGACTGGAGGCGGATCCGTCCGGCGACAATTTTAACTATTTCCGGAGTGAAAATCTGGATAGGGACGGAGCTGGTATTTTACAGAGATACATGCGCTTCAATGGGTTGGAGGGAAATGCGCGGACCCCCGAGCAGTCCATGGAAGAATTCGGAGTCGAAACATCCGCATCGACTTTGTTCCCGGATGGCGAAGACATCAACCGGGACAATAACATGAACGAGATTGAAGAATATTACCAATATAAGATAGCTCTCGATCCACAGAACATGGTGGTGGGTGAAAGTTATATTTCGGATATTCACGAAGCTGATGTGCGCCTGGAAAATGGCCGGAGCGAGAAGGTAAAATGGTACCAATTCCGGATTCCCCTGGTGCAGGGAGAGAAAGTTGGGGACATCCAGGATTTCAAATCAATCCGCTTCATGCGGATGTTTATGACCAATTTTTCCGATTCCGCAGTAATTCGCCTGGCTCAACTCCAGCTGGTAAGGGGGGAGTGGCGGCGTTATAATGCAGAAAACAGCGCAAGCAAAATCATCACAGATCCCACCTTGGGAAATGCGGGTTCTGATCGGTCTACTTTCGTGGTTTCGGCAGTAAATATCGAGGAAAACGGGAACAGACAACCCATCCCATACGTTGTACCGCCCGGGATTCAAAGACAACTCGAATGGGGTGCCGCGAATAACAATATGCAACTCAACGAGCAAGCCCTCGCTCTGGAAGTGACGAATTTGGAGGATGGTTTCGGCCGTGCCGCCTATAAAACGACGATCAATGATTTTAGGTCTTATGGTCGAATGGAAATGTTCGTTCATGCCGAAGGTCTATATTTGAAAGACGGAGATCTGCGTGCCTTTATTCGCGTCGGAACGGACGATCGCTACAACTATTATCAGTACGATTTGCCACTTAGGGTTACCCAGCCTGGCACTTCTGACCCTGAAGCAATCTGGCCGGCTGAAAATCGGGTCAATTTTCGTTTATCCTTGTTTCAGTCAGCAAAGGACGCGAGAAACAGGGCAACATTGAATGGAAGTCCCTGGCCTATTGACGTACCTTTTGTTTATCAGGACGGTTCAGATAGAATCACCATAGTCGGGCAGCCAGATCTCAGCAAAGTACGCTTCTACATGCTGGGAGTGCTCAATCCACTAAAAGGTTCTCCCTACAGTCAGGGAAACGACGACGGTTTGGAGAAATCCGCCACCATTTGGTTCAATGAATTCAGACTTACTGAATTTGACCGCGCGGGAGGATGGGCAGCCACAGCACGACTACAGGCAAAGCTGGCAGACTTCGCGAATATTACACTCTCAGGTAGGAAGAGTACCGTCGGTTTTGGTTCGCTAGACCAACGGATGTCCGACAGGAATCGTAGCGAGGATCTTTATTTTGACTTGCTCACAGATGCGGAATTCGGCAGATTTTTCCCTTCAGACTATGGCATTCGCATACCATTTTATTTTAGTTTGACCAATCAGCGGGGCACCCCCGAATACAATCCGCTGATGCCAGATATGGAACTCAATAGTGCACTGGCCAATCTCAATCGCAATCAGCGGGATTCCTTGCTCAGGGTGACTCAGGATTTTCTGTTGCGCAGGTCTTTTAGTTTTACCAATGTCCGGAAGATAAGAACAAATATAGAAAGGCCCGCCAGACCCTGGAACATTGAAAATGTTAGTGCCACTTATGCATTTTCCCAGCTCTACCAAAGAGATCATCTGACAGAGGCGGCAGTGCAAAAACAGTACCGGGCAGCCCTGGACTATACCTTTGCCAGTGACGGAATAACTTACCGTACCCCATTTAAAAAGCTGCTTCCCAAGGATTACCAAGCCTTGCTTGGAGATTTTTCCTACAATTTGTTACCCTCGTTATTGCACTTCCGGATGGATGTCAACCGGATTTACAATGAAAATACCCTGAGAAACAACACACCGGATAATTTTCTGCCGATGGTGGGTACGCTGTACAACAAGAGCTTTACGATGAACCGAATCTACGGGATCAGCTGGAATCTCACTTCCAACCTCAAGCTCGACTTCAATGCTACCAATTATGCAATCATTGACGAGCCTGAAGGACGGATAGATGGTCTGAAACGGGACACGCTTTGGGAGAATATTCAGAGATTGGGGAGGACCACGGATTATAATCACATGATCAATCTGACCTATACCCTGCCAGTACATCTGCTCCCTGGTCTGGATTGGGTCACTGTTGACACACGGTACGGGGCGCAGTTTACCTGGAAGAGCGAACCCTTGTTTGCTATGCAAAGTCCAGATCTCGAACTCGGCAACAGCATTCAGAATGCCCGCACCATTCAGGTCAATCCACGTCTGAATTTGCAATCTTTTTACAATAAATTTTCTTTTGTCCGCGAGTACGGAAATCCCGAGAGCAAGGGTGGACTTGGCTTTTTAACGCGGCTACTCACTAGTGTGAAAGACATCAACGGAGCGTACACCCGTGTTGAGAATACGTTTTTGCCGGGTTACATGCCCAGGACGCACTCTCTGGGATATGATTTTGATCATCACGCTCCTGGCTGGGCTTTTCTTCTCGGAAGTCAGCAGGACATCAGGCCGATTGCGGAACAAAATGGTTGGATAACACGGGATACGCTGCAAAATCAGCTCTTTGCTACCGCATTGACGGAGGATATCTCGCTCCGCGCGATTGCAGAGCCCGTGCCACGCTTGCAAATTGACTTCAGCGCGCTGCGGCTTAATAGCCGGAATTACAACTCGTCTTTCAGGTATAATGCGCAGACAGACGATTTCGAGAGTTTCACTCCCTTTGTCAGCGGTACGTTCAGTATTTCAACGTCTACCTTCGCGACTGCATTTTCAGATCATCAGACCCTTTTCAGGAGATTTGAGAACAACAGAAGGGTCATCTCCCAGCGCTTGGGCGCTCAAAACCCAAATTCATCGGGAACAGACGATGAAGGGTATGCAGTCGGCTATGGTAAAGATGCTCAGGACGTTGTGGTTCATGCATTTTTGGCCACATACATGGGACGTGACGCCGGGTCTGCGCGGATGAACAGTTTCCCTCAGATTCCTATACCCAATTGGCGCCTGACTTACTCGGGGCTCAGTTCACTGCCTTTATTTGAAGAACTGTTTTCCAGCTTGACATTGAGCCATGGGTATAACAACCAATATTCTATCTCGGGATACAGTTCAACCGCCCGTTACGGTACAACAAATGGCCATCCGAGTGTCTTAGATGCCAATGGAAATTTCATTTCTGAGTTCCAATTTCAACAGATTTCGATCTTCGAGCAGTTCGTTCCCCTTTTCGGGATAGATGTCCGGTTTAGAAACGGGCTAACAGCCAATTCTGAATTCAGGAAAATCAGAGCGTTGAACTTTAGCTTGCAAAACAGCCAGTTATCCATGCAGACGGAGGAAGCTATCGTGGTCGGCATGGGCTACAGGACCAACAACTTTAGATTCCCCTTTGGCTGGTTTGATCACATCAATTTGAATAATGATTTAAATTTCAGAGTTGATTTTGCACTCAATGACTTGATGACTCGGGTTTATCGGTCAGATGTCACCCTCTCCGAGATTGCAGCAGGCAACAAAAGCATTTCATTCCGACCTTCGGTGGATTACATGATCAATCAACGGTTCAATGTCCGATTTTTCTACGATAGTAATTCTGTAAGGCCTTATACATCTCAGACTTTTGCGACTTCTTATATGAATTTTGGCATAAATCTCCGGGTAATTCTACAGTAAATTTTGTAATTTTAATTTTAATTTGTAAATTGACCTGCGAAACAGAGCTGACAATGTGAAAAAAAGTATCCAAAGGTTTTCCGACAGAGCTGAAATTTACGACAGATTTCGGCCCCAATATCCTTTGGAGCTTTACAACTATCTTTATGCACAGTCGGAGATCACAGAAGTGTCCGGGGTTGCGGACGTCGCAGCGGGTACAGGTATTTTTACTCAGGGATTGCTTTCCTGGAATTGTCCCCTTTTGGTGATCGAACCAAATGCAGCCATGCGCTTACTCGCCGAGAAGAGGCTGGCCCATCATCCGCATGTACAGTTTTCTGGTCGGAGCGCCGAAGAGTTGGAGCTCCCAGGCAATTTGAAAATCCAGCTGTTTACCGTGGCGCAGGCTTTTCACTGGTTCGAGCCGACCAAAACAAAGAGATCATTTTTGAATGTAGCGGCGCCTTCGGCAAAGGTAGCGCTTATTTGGAATACACGATCCAGGCGCCACGCTTTTGAGGCTGCATACGAGAATTTTATTGTTTCTTTCGCTGCGGAATACGAGCGCTATAACCAGCACCGCGTGAGGTCCGAGCAAATCCGTGAGTTTTTCGCGCCAGTAGTCCCGATTTTTAAATGCTTCGAGCATACAGATATCCTAGATTTTAATGCCCTGTGGGGACGCACCCAATCCTATTCCTTTATGCCAGGCCCCGAATCTTCTGTTTTTGCATCCATGAAGCGTGCGTTGGAGCGTATTTTTAGCATTCATCAGGAGAATGGGGTCGTGCACCTCAATTACATTACCCGTCTGTATCTTGGCAGTCTTTTGGAAAGTTGATTTTTTTTATATCTTTACCAGCTAACCTTTAGCTCATGAACCAAAGATATTATTCCTTAGACGTTTTTCGGGGTGCTACGGTTGCGCTCATGATTCTTGTCAACAATCCTGGATCCTGGTCCTATATGTTCCCGCCCCTCAAGCATGTTCCCTGGCATGGCGTGACGCCAACAGACCTTGTTTTTCCGTTTTTTCTTTTTGCGGTGGGAAATGCATTAGCCTTCGTCATGCCACGTTTACGCGCCGGAGGGGATGGGCTTTTTTGGCGCAAGGTCGTCAAGAGGACGCTACTCATCTTTCTGATTGGGCTCTTTCTGAACTGGTGGCCTTTCATTCAATGGAGCGGTAGCGAACTAGTCTTTAAAGCCTGGGTAGATCCAGCTAATCCAGAGCGCGGTATACGTATCCTAGGTGTTCTACAAAGAATTGCCTTGGCCTATTTCTTCGCCAGTATCCTGATTTACTACTTTAGGGGAAAGTCCATTCTATGGGCGTCTGGAACCATTCTTTTGCTTTACTGGGTGCTGTGCATCGCTTTTGGCCAGGGAGATCCCTATAGTTTGGAAGGCTGGTTCGGTACTTCAGTAGACACACAAATCCTGGGCGTAGCTCATATGTACAAGGGCGAGGGCATACCCTTCGAGCCTGAAGGACTGGTCAGTACATTGCCTGCCATCATTCAGGTGGTTTTCGGGTACTTGATCGGTCGTTTCATACGTGACAAAGGAAGGATAGGAAATCTTTGGTCCAGTGCTCATCAAGGTCGACCCACGCTGTACACCATGCTGAGCGGGCTTTTTGTGTTGGGGGCACTTCTTGCGCTGGCCGGCTTGGCCTGGGGCTTGGTATTTCCGATTAACAAAAAAATATGGACCAGTTCTTATGTTCTCTATACCACTGGATTGGCCGCGTTGACCATAGGTGTAATGATTTGGTACCTTGAAGGGCTTAGTCTAAAAAACGGATTTACACGTTTTTTTGATGTTTTTGGAAAAAATCCCCTCTTTATCTTTGTGCTGAGCGGTTTGCTGCCGCGTTTGCTTGCCCTCTTTCGCTGGCAAATCGGTGAAAATGCGGAGGGAGCACCACAGTATACGACGCCTTTGCGTTGGTTTTACACCGAAATTTGTGCGAAAATCCCTGGTCCTCCCGAATATGGCTCGTTTTTCTACGCACTTTGCTTTCTTACGCTATGTTGGGCAATAGCATATTTTCTGGATAAAAATCGTATCTATATAAAGGTTTAATGAGATTTTATACCTATCTTTGCCCCCGATATATTTTATTAACGCTTTAATATAATTCAAGTAATGTATTTAAGTAAAGAGTACAAAGCGAATATTTTCGCAGAATTCGCTGGATCAGAAGCCAATACTGGCTCTGCTGAAGGCCAGGTGGCTTTGTTCACAAAAAGAATCGCTCATTTGACTGAGCATTTGAAAAAAAACAGAAAAGATTTTTCAACACAGCGAGCCCTTCAGATTTTGGTAGGTAAGCGTCGTGCCCTGTTAGCTTATCTGTACAACAAGGATATAGAGCGCTATCGTTCAATTATCAAGGTGTTGGGCTTGAGAGATATCATTAAGTAATGCTCAAGTAGAACTTATAAAAAGCCATCTCATTTTATGGGGATGGCTTTTTATTTTTTCCAGCAAATTACAGTTTTATTAAATATAGGCGTGTCACAAAGATGCAAGTCATGCCAAATGGATTTACTATGAGTTATAAAGAATTCAAAACCACCATCGATCTGGGCCAGGGCCGTGAGATCGAGATTTCAACAGGAAAATTAGCCAAACAGGCTGACGGTTCTGTCGTTTTAAAGCAGGGGAACACGATGTTACTTGCTACAGTAGTGTCTTCGCAGGAGCCGAAAGCCGGGGTAGATTTTCTGCCTTTGTCAGTCGATTATCAGGAGAAATATGCAGCCGCTGGGCGTATTCCAGGCGGTTTTTTGAGGCGTGAGGCCCGTTTGTCCGATTATGAGATTTTGATCAGCAGGCTCATTGACAGGGCGTTGAGACCTATGTTCCCTGATGATTATCATGCGGATACCCAGGTGATGGTTTCGCTGATTTCTTCGGACAAAGATATTATGCCGGACTCTCTCGCTGGATTGGCCGCTTCTGCAGCTATTGCTGTTTCAGACATTCCTTTCAATGGACCTATTTCTGAGGTCAGAGTTGCAAAAGTGGATGGACAACTGATAATCAATCCCAAAAGAGACGAACTCGAGCGTGCTACATTGGAATTTCTCGTAGCGGGTACCGCCGAGGATATTGTGATGGTCGAAGGCGAAGCCAAGGAGATCTCAGAGGAAGAGATGGTTGAGGCGATTGCATTTGCAAAAGAGGCGATCAAGGTACAAGTAGCTGCCCAGGTAGAACTTGCGCGCTTAGCCGGTAAAACAGAGAAGAGAACATACAGCCATGAGCCTAGCAATCCTGAACTTCGGGAGCAGATTTTTTCGGCAGCGTATGACCGTGTTTACGAGGTGGCCAAATCATCTCTTCCGAAGCACCAGCGTCACGAACAGTTCGATGAGATTGCAAACAGCATTTTGGAGACTTTAGGTGAGGATATAGATGAAGACACTGCATTTCTCTTCAAAAAATACTTCCACGATGTACAATATGATGCAATCAGAAACTTGATTCTGAAAGAAGGCAAACGCTTGGATGGTCGCGATTCGAGAGAAGTTCGTCCGATTTGGAGCGAAGTTGATTATTTGCCAGCTGCTCACGGATCCGCGGTATTTACCCGGGGAGAAACGCAATCTCTGACATCGGTAACTTTAGGCGCGAAGGATGATGAGCAAATGATTGATGGGGCGTTTTTTCATGGTTATAATAAGTTTTTACTTCACTACAATTTCCCAGGTTTCTCAACAGGAGAAGTTCGTCCGAACAGAGGTCCTGGACGTAGGGAAGTCGGTCACGGAAACCTGGCGATGCGATCCCTTCGTGGAATGCTGCCTGAAGGCGATGAAAATCCGTATACCATTCGTGTTGTCTCGGATATATTAGAATCCAACGGTTCATCGTCGATGGCTACGGTTTGCGCCGGGTCACTAGCGCTGATGGATGCGGGGATCAAGCTTAAAGAGCCTGTTTCAGGTATTGCAATGGGACTGATCACCAATCAGGAAACTGGTGAATACGCCGTTTTGAGCGATATTCTCGGGGATGAAGATCATTTGGGAGACATGGACTTTAAAGTCACAGGCACAAAGAACGGAATCGTTGCATGCCAAATGGATTTAAAGATCAATGGCTTGAAATGGGAGGTTTTAGTTCAGGCTCTGGATCAGGCGAAAGAAGCCCGGTTGCACATCTTGGGTGAAATGAACAAAACGCTGAGTGCTCCACGTGAGGACTATAAACCGCATGCACCAAGGATAGTGAGCTTCAGTATTGATAAGGAGTTTATTGGCGCGGTGATCGGACCAGGAGGCAAGATCATTCAGGAGATGCAGCGAGAGACTGGTGCAAACATCTCTATCGAAGAAGTGGACAACAAAGGTATAGTGCAGGTCTTCGCAGATAATAAAGCCGCGATTGACGGAGCAGTCGGACGAATCAAAGCGATTGCGGCTAAGCCTGAAGTCGGCGAAATTTACGAAGGGAAAGTAAAATCTATCATGCCATTCGGTGCCTTTATCGAGGTTATTCCAGGCAAAGACGGGTTGCTGCATATCTCGGAAATCGATTGGCAAAGACATGAAACCATGGACGGAATTTTCGAAGTCGGCGAAATGGTCAAAGTCAAGTTGATGGATATAGATAAGCAAGGAAAGCTGAAGCTTTCACGTAAAGCCCTTCTCCCAAGACCAGAGAAGAACTAAGAATTAACACGCAGAAATGTGATAAATCCAGGAAGCCCAAAGCTCCCTGGATTTTTTATTTCCGGACAAATTTCATGGAGATTGAGTTGACGCAGTGACGTGTG
Source organism: uncultured Sphingobacteriaceae bacterium (assembly GCA_964401685.1). Classification (GTDB taxonomy): domain Bacteria; phylum Bacteroidota; class Bacteroidia; order Sphingobacteriales; family Sphingobacteriaceae; genus DASRQK01. The sequence continues at coordinate 61,785 of CAYNZH010000003.1, read as the reverse complement.
TTCTTCTCGGTAAATCTCTCATTCAGAAAGACATGCCCTAGGTGCCCTCCGCAGTTCGTGCAAACAATTTCGGTCCGTCTGCCATCGGCATCCGGCACTCTTTTCACCGCACCTTCGATCTCATCGTCAAAGCTGGGCCACCCGCAATGTGCATCGAATTTGTCTTCGGACCGATAGAGCGGTGCCTCGCACCTGCGACAAACATAAATCCCCGATTCCTCATTGTTCAGGAGTTCACCTGTGAACGGCCGCTCCGTACCCTTATGCAAGATCACATATTCTTCCTCGGGAGTTAGCGTATTAAATTTGTTTTTATCCATAATTACCGTATTTTTAGCTGCTTGCGATTTGATAATCAATATATGCAAATAATTTTTAATTTGCAAATCCTTAGCAAGGCGTGATAAATCAGTTGATCGGGTAAATCTTTGAATACACAGTATAGGGACAGTTTTTAGTCAATTTAGAACGATTATAAATTAGTAAATTAGGTCACCAAAATGTCAAGGATTGCTTAATTAATCATACTTTTGCGACTGTGAAGTGGGGGGAATAATGTATAGAAGTGAGATCCAAATTGTTACATTCATAATAAATTGTATTAAAGTGCTCAATATGAGAAATGTCTCATTAGTTTTTGGAAAGCTTGCCAAGTCGATGTTGTTTTTGGTAGGATTAATGGTTGCGGTTTCATCCAGTGTCTATGCACAGGAAGACGCAAAGGCTGGTGAAGCCCTGTTTAAAGCGAATTGTACGTCTTGTCACTTGGTCCAAGGGAAAAGAATTGGTCCTGAGTTGAAAGGAATGTCTGAGCGCTATGAAGAGGAATGGTTGCTCCGCTGGATTAAAAATTCCCAGGCAATGATTGCTTCGGGCGACCCTACTGCGGTAAGCCTCTTTGAAGAGTGGAATGGCTTGGTAATGACCGCATTTCCTCAGTTGTCAGACGACGACATCCGAAACATTATCACCTATGTCGAGGTTGAAGAAGAACGTCTTGCTTCTGCTGCTGCGACAGGTGGCGGTGCCGGTGATGGAAGTGGTGGTGGCGGTGCAGGCGGCAGCAGCGATGCCAATGGCCTTAAAATTCTGGTTTTAGTTTTGATCGTATTGGTCGCCATCGGGGTTGTCTTTATCCTCAACCGAGTTTTGAAGACGCTCGAGCGCGTGATGGAAGAGAACGAAAACCTTATTCCTGAATATAAGGGAGCAAGCCCAGTAGGTAAAAAATACTGGAAAGCAGTACGACAGTTGACAAAAAACAAGAAACTTGTGTTTTTCACCGTATTGCTACTGGTCGTGTTACTTGGTTCTGCGGGTTGGAAGGGAATGTGGAATATCGGTGTGCACGAAGGGTACATGCCTGTCCAGCCTATTAAGTTTTCCCATCAGCTGCACTCCGGAGTCAATCAGATCGAATGTCAGTACTGTCACGGCGGTGCGTTTAAATCCAAGAACGCATCCATTCCAGCGGCCAATATCTGTATGAATTGCCACACAGGAATCACCGGCAGTGAACAATACGGTGGGGAAACATCTCCAGAGATTGCCAAGATATACAGAGCCCTGGATTACGATCCCGCTACCGGCGAATACGGTGATAATCCGCGCCCCATAGAATGGGTGAGAATTCACAACCTTCCTGATTTTGCCTATTTCAACCACTCGCAGCACGTTGTTATTGCTGGTGTTGAATGCCAGACCTGTCATGGACCGGTCGAGACCATGGAGGAAGTTTATCAGTACTCGCCATTGACCATGGCCTGGTGCGTGGATTGCCATATCGAAACCGAGGTCAATACGGATAACGCCTACTACGACCGTCTGATCGATGCGCACGAGAAATTGAAAAAAGGTGAGAAAATGACTGCTGCAATGATCGGTGGTCTGGAATGTGGAAAATGCCACTATTAATAAGTTATATTCATAGGAATACGCAATTTTTAATATATAAAGCTTAAATGGATAGCAACAAAAAATATTGGAAAGGCTTGGAAGAGTTAAAGCAGACCCCAGCTTTCGTTGAGAAGAAAAAAGGGGAGTTTGCCGAGTCTATTCCAGTTGAAAACGTATTAAATGAAGCCGGTTTGAGTACCAAAACTCCTCGCCGTGACTTCTTGAAAGCGCTTGGATTTGGTGTTGGCGCTGTGAGTTTGGCAGCTTGTAGCCGTCCTGTTCACAAAGCGGTGCCCTACTTGATCAAACCTGAAGAGATTACGCCGGGTATCCCCAATTTTTACGCTTCGAGCTTCAATGGGCAAAGTGTTCTGGTCAGAACGCGTGAAGGACGTCCAATTTTGTTGGAGCCCAATCCTTCAGCAGAAGGCATGAACAATGGTACCGACGCACAGACTCAGGCGGCGATTTTGGATCTTTACGATACAGCCAAAGTGCAGAACCCTGTACTTAACGGTGCAGACGTAGAATGGTCAGTTTTGGATAGTCACGTTAAAGGCGTCTTAGCTGCCGCGGTTGCTGCAGGCAAGGGAATACGCTTGATTTCCTCTTCTATTCATAGCCCGTCCACTTTGGCGGTGATTGACCAATTTAAAGCAAAATACCCCACAACAGAACTGGTCCAGGTAGATGCAGTGTCTTATTCGGGTATCATTAAAGCAAACGAAAATAGTTTTGGTCGGGCAGTCATTCCGACCTATAGATTTGATCGGGCAGATATTATAGTCTCCGTAGGAGCGGACTTTCTGGGAACCTGGATTGCAGGAGCTGCACATACACAGCAATATTCTTCAAACCGGGATTATAAGTCCTTGGATCAAAAGAAAATGTCCCGACATGTCCAATTTGAAACAGGGTTGAGCATGACCGGTACCAACGCCGACGTTCGCATTGCGATCAAGCCATCTGAAGAAGGACCGCTTTTGATTTCCTTATACAATGAATTGACCGGCGGTAGCATGAGCGGCGGTCTTAGCGGAAACCAAAAAGCGCAGGCAGCACTGAAATTGGTCGCTCAGGAATTGAGGAACGCAAACGGACGCGCCTTACTGGTAGCGGGATCAAACGACGTTTCTGTTCAAACCCTGGTCAATGCGATCAATAATTCCCTGAATAGCTATGGCAACACGATAGACTTAGACAATCCTTGTAAACTTTATCAGGGCGATGACGAAGCGTTTTCACGCTTTCTCAGCGATGCCAAGCGCGGTGCCGTGGATGTTGCCTTGTTTTTAAATGCTAACCCACTGTACGATTACTTCGATGCAAAATCAGTGGAAGAAGCGTTAAATCAGGTCGGATTTAAATTGTCATTCAGTGAAAGAGCCGATGAAACAGCGTCCCTATTGGATGCTATCGCACCAAACCACAACTTTTTGGAATCTTGGGGTGATGCAGAGGCTTATGAAGGCTATTATACAATAGTTCAGCCAACGATCAATCCGATTTACAATACCCGTCAAGCCGAGCATAGCCTGCTGACTTGGATGGATTCGGATATAGACTATTATACGTATGTCAAACGCAATTGGGAGGAAAATCTTTTAGCAGGAAGTGCTAAGGACTGGACTGCTGTATTGCAAACCGGTTTTGAAAGAAAATCTGCACGTCCGGCGTCGTCTGGTGGATTTAATAGCAGCAGCTTAAGCGCAGTCGCTAGCAAAATCGCCGCGAACAGCCGCGAACTGGAAGCTGATCTTCAAATTCATCTGTATCAGAGCGTTGCGATGAGAGATGGAAAGTATGGAAACAACGCGTACCTGCAGGAATTGCCTGACCCAGTCTCTAAAGTAACCTGGGATAATTATGCCGCGATCAATCCATCTTTTGCTGAGTCCCTGGGTTTAGGTGAAAACGATTTGGTGGAAGTCACTGCAGCTAATGGACAAAAAGTCACATTACCTCTTCTTATGCAGCCTGGGCAGGCCTATGGAACGATTTCCGTTGCCGTAGGGTACGGACGTACCAAAGCTGGAAAGGCCGGAAATGATGTGGGTAAAAACGTTTATCCATTTGCTCGGTTCGTAGACAACACGGTAAATTACTATACCACCGGCCAGATTTCCAAGGCGAGGGGTAGCTATGAATTAGCCCAAACCCAGACCCATCATACCATTGAGGGTCGGAATATTGTCCGTGAAACCACTTTTGCAAAGTATCAGGAAGACCCTGGGCACAATTCAGGCCGCTTTATAGATGACCACAAGACTTATGATCTATGGAATAAATACGAGCAGCCTGGTCACAAGTGGGTGATGGCCATAGACTTGAACGCTTGTACAGGCTGTGGAGCTTGTGTGGTCGCATGTAATGTAGAGAATAACATTCCTGTAGTCGGACGCGACGAGGTACGCAGGCGCAGAGAGATGCACTGGATCCGTATTGACCGTTATTATTCTATACACCAGGACGGCAAATCCTACACTGAGGAGAGCGACATCAAGCGTTTGGACGATTTGGAAGACGTCACCGTCGTACACCAACCAATGCTCTGCCAGCACTGTAGCCACGCACCATGTGAGACGGTTTGTCCGGTTTTGGCCACCGTCCACTCTTCGGAAGGCCTCAATCACATGGCTTACAACCGTTGCTTCGGAACCAGGTACTGTGCAAACAACTGTCCATACAAAGTTCGCCGTTTCAACTGGTTCAACTACTGGAACGATTCCCGTTTCGACAATTACCTCAATAATGAGTTTTCTCAGCTGGTGCTAAATCCGGATGTGACTTCACGTTCTCGCGGAGTTATGGAGAAATGCTCGATGTGTATACAGCGTATTCAGGCCGGAAAATTGGAGGCTAAAATGGCCAATCGTCAGGTTAGAGACGGAGATATAAAGACAGCTTGCTCCGCGGTTTGCCCGGCAAATGCAATCGTATTTGGCGATGCCAACGATCCAAACTCCGAAGTTGGCAAGGCGCTGAGAAATGAGCGGGTTTACTACGTGCTCGAGGAAATCAATACACAACCTGGAATTGGTTACATGACCAAGGTTAGAAATTCATTTGAAGCTTAATTTAATTCGAATATAAATATGTCGTCGCATAACGAATCGATTTTAAGAGAACCACTAATTACCGGGAAAGATATCACCTATGCAAAGATTACGGATGATATTTTGGTTCCTGTTGAGAATAAGCCCAACAGAGCCTGGTGGATAGGATTCTCGCTTGCAGCCTTTGGCGCGTTGATGTGGGTATTCTGTGTTGGATACACTTTTTGGACAGGAATCGGAGCCTGGGGATTGAACAAGACCGTCGGTTGGGCTTGGGATATTACAGATTTCGTCTGGTGGGTAGGTATTGGACACGCCGGAACGTTGATCTCCGCGGTCTTATTGCTCTTCCGTCAAAACTGGCGTAACTCCATTAACAGATCCGCTGAGGCAATGACCATATTTGCGGTAATTTGTGCCGCGACTTATGTCGTTGCGCACATGGGCCGTCCCTGGTTGGCATATTGGATCTTCCCTCTTCCCAATCAATACGGTTCACTTTGGGTAAACTTCAACTCGCCATTGGTATGGGATGCGTTTGCGATCTCAACATATTTCACCGTGTCGCTAGTGTTCTGGTATTGTGGCTTGTTACCTGATATCGCAACTGTCCGTGACCGCGCAGTTGGCCTAAGGAAGAGAATCTATTCTATTTTGTCTTTTGGATGGAACGGTTCGGTCAAGACCTGGCAGCGTTTTGAAATTGTCTCTCTGATCTTGGCGGGGATTTCGACTCCGTTGGTTCTATCGGTGCACACGATCGTATCCATGGACTTTGCGACTTCAGTCATTCCAGGGTGGCACACAACGATTTTCCCACCGTACTTTGTTGCGGGAGCGATTTTCTCAGGATTCGCGATGGTGCAGACGTTGTTGCTGATTATGCGTAAAGTGCTCAATTTTGAGAATTACATTACGATGTTCCACATCGAATCCATGAACAAGATTATTTTGGTCACGGGTTCTATCGTGGGGGTCGCCTATCTGACAGAATTATTTATCGCATGGTATTCCGGATCTGAATACGAACTCTATGCGTTTACAAATAGGATCGGTGGTCCTTATGCTTGGGCCTACTGGGCGATGATGACCTGTAACGTGATTTCGCCTCAGTTATTCTGGTTCAAGAAAATACGGACAAGCATAGCCATTTCCTGGATATTGTCTATTGTCGTCAATATTGGAATGTGGTTTGAGCGATTCGTGATTATCGTTACTTCATTGCACAGGGATTACCTGCCTTCTAGCTGGGCGATGTTTTACCCGACCTGGGTTGATGTAGGGATTTTTGTAGGATCAATAGGTTTGTTTTTCACGCTATTCCTACTTTTCTTGAGGGTACTGCCTGCGATAGCTATTGCAGAGGTGAAAATGCTTCTCAAGAGCTCAAGCTTGCAGCATAAAACGAAATTGGTACAAGAAGGACACTTCCCCGAAGAGCAGGTTGCCCACTTTAGAGACGCCCTTGAAAGTAAGTACGACTCTGTGAGCGAGGAAGATATTAAAGCATTAGAAATTAAACAGTAATGAGCAATACGAAATACATTCTGGGAAGTTTTGCCGATCCGGACCAAATGATGGACGGGATTGATAAGTTGCAGAAAAGCAAGATAAGCATTTATGATTGCTTCACCCCGATGCCTATTCACGGTATCGAAGACAAACTGGGTGTTAGGCCTTCAAGACTGCCGATTGCTGCATTTATATTCGGAGGTTTAGGGACGATATTAGGATTTTCGCTCCTGTATTTTACGATGGTTCACGACTGGCCTATGAACGTGGGCGGAAAGCCAGCTTTTGCGATTCCAAACTTTGTGCCGGTGACTTTTGAGGTGACTATACTTCTATGTGCTCTCGGTATGGTGGCGACCTTTTTTTACAGAAATCACCTGTTTCCGGGTCGTGCGCCACGAGTGATGGACTTACGCGCGACCAACGATAGATTTATTATTGCAATTGACGCTAAGGAGAATACGGATCATGATAAAATCGCAGCCCTTCTTGAAGAAGCCGGGGCCGTCGAGGTTAAGTACAATGAAAGAAAATATGTTAGTTATGAATAAGCGGAATTTTCTTGTATCGGTATGTTTTGCCGCCGCTGTGATCGTGGTGGGTGTCGCGTCTTGCGGAGAAAAACAGAGTCGCAAACCGGCCTTTGAGTTTTCCAGGAATATGTATGATCCGATAGGATATAATCCTGACCAACCCAACCCAAACTTTGAGAACGGTATGACGGCACAGACGCCGCCTGAAGGGACGATTCCCTTGGGTTTTGATCCTTTTCTTTATCAGAATTCACTGGAAGAGTATGAGCTGGCCGGTTCGGAAGTTCAAAATCCACTGGAAAT
>CAYNZH010000003.1:33417-54385 GCA_964401685.1 uncultured Sphingobacteriaceae bacterium | reverse complement strand
ATTCACTGGAAGAGTATGAGCTGGCCGGTTCGGAAGTTCAAAATCCACTGGAAATCACGAATCAAACACTCGAGCAGGGACAGGCGTTATTTCAGGCTTACTGTGTGGTATGTCATGGACCGGAGGGTCGCGGTGATGGTCCCATCACGCTGGACCGTGAATTGGTGACCAAAAGTGGTTCCCGGATGTTGGAGAATTTTCCTCCTCCACCATCGTTTGCCCGTTCGGACGATGCGAATGCGTCCCGAGGTGGTAAAATGGCCGATTTGCCAGATGGAAAAATTTATCATGCAATTACTTATGGTGTCGGTCTAATGGGGTCGTATGCATCGCAGGTTTCACCGGAAGAGCGTTGGAAGATTGTCGCATATGTCAAGGAGTTACAAAAGAAATAAATAGCAAACAGAATTTAGTTTACATAAATGGGAACTCACAGTCATCATCACGATTACAATTTTAATGAACGGTATGAGTTTGGCGGAAAAGCAAAAGCCTTGAGTTTGGTTGCTTTGGCTGTTGGTTTGATTGCGATTGGTTTAGGATTGCTTTCAAACGATCATATCACGGTCGAGCGCACTTTTGCCAATCTGCTGCTCATGGCTTATTATTTCACCTGTGTGTGTGCAGCAGCAGCCTGTTTTGTTGCCATTCAATATGTGACGCAATCGTCATGGTCCGCCGGATTTGTTCGCATTCCTCAGGCCATGTCCAGCGTACTTCCTATCGCTTCGATTATTTTGTTGGGCATATGTGTTGCCGGCCTCTTTTCGGGAAATCTCTACCATCACTGGTATGTAGAAGGTATAACCGATCCGAATAGCCCTAACTACGATGCGCTTGTTGCTGGTAAGGTTGCATTTCTCAACGCCCCTGGTTTTATCGTTCGTCAGGTCGCTTTTATGGGGACTTACAGCGTTATTGGATGGATGCTAGCGAAGTATTCTTACAATGAAGATTTGCAAGGCAGCTTGAAGTCACATAAGAAGAGCATCACACTTTCGGCCATCTTCTTGGTCATTTTCGGCTTCACCAGCCCGATTTGGACCTTTGATACGGTGATGTCACTTGAAGCCCACTGGTTCTCGACCATGTTCGGCTGGTACAATTTTGCTGGGATGTGGGTGAGCTCACTTTGTGCGATCACTGTTATCCTCGTGCTTTTGATTAAAAAGGGTTATTTTAAATGGGTGAACGAAAACCACGTCCACGATTTGGGTAAACTGATCTTTGGATTTTCTATTTTTTGGACCTATGTTTGGTTCTCGCAATTTATCCTGATCTGGTATGCCAATATTCCGGAGGAGACCGTTTATTTTTACAAAAGATGGGAACCTGAGTACAAACCCTGGTTTTGGTTAAATGTATTGATTAACTTTGTGGCTCCGTTACTCATTCTGATGGACAGGGACGTGAAGCGTAAATTAAACTTGATGTTGTTCGTTTCCATTCTGTTGCTCTTGGGCCACTGGTTGGATTTTTATATCATGATTATGCCAGGCACAGTTGAATTGAACCGTGGATTTGGCTGGATCGAGATTGGAACAGCAATAGGTTTTGTAGGGTTATTTGTATTTTTAGTGATGAACAAATTAGGGAAGCATTCCCTGGCTCCGGCGAAACATCCATTGTTGCAGGAGAGCCTTCATCATCAGATTTAAATTTGAATTTTTAATTGGGTTATTCGGAAATCGCGATATTTAGTAAAATGAGCATTTTTAAACATATCAAATTGAGATCCTTGCCAGGGGGGGTGCTGGCTTTGTGTTTGTTCCTGACCTTTAGCCTGACGGCATCGGCACAGGTGGTACGCAATCAAGATACGACAGAAACTGTGGTGGATACCGTAGCCGCGGAGGTTGCGCAGGCTGATTCTCTGGGCAATGCCGAGGAATCTACAGCAGCGGCAACCGTGAGTACCGCAGGCGGCGGTGGGGCTTCGTCCACAGCTTCAGCATCAGCTGCGCAGGCCGAAGAGGAGCGCGGAATCGATCCACAGGCCTACAAGAATTTCTTTTATGGCTTGCTGATGATCTTTTTGATTTGTGTCGTCATTGCGATTATCGGCAAGGTGTATAGCATTTATGAAATGACGTCCAAGTTAAATGGCCGTTACAACCCGCTGGCTGGAAACAATCTCCAGGCGACCTTGCTTTTGATTGCCCTGCCCATTTTCCTCTACGGTGTTTACTGGTCGTATGTCAACCACGGCAGTATGGCCTACAGGGCAGCAGTGACGGAACATGGACAACGGATCGACGTCATGTTTATCATTACGACCATCATTACGACCTTCGTGCTGATTTTGATTCACATTTTGTTGTTCTCGTTTTCATACGCTTACCGTATGAAACCTAATAAAAAGGCCTATTTTTATCCACACAACAACGCGATAGAAATGGTCTGGACCATTGTGCCGGCGATCGTTCTGACGATTTTGGTTTTGTTCGGCTTCTTTACCTGGAGGAGCATCACCAATGTGCCCGAAGATCTACAAAAGAGTGCGATTCAGATTGAAGTATTAGGTGAGCAATTTACCTGGACAGTGAGATATCCGGGCAGGGATGGTGTGATAGGCAAGCGCGATTACCGCATGACCACACCCTTGAATCCTTATGGGATAGATTTTACTGATAATGCGAGTCTGGATGATCTGCTTGGTGGTGAAATTGTCATCCCGGTAAATCAGTCAGTCCGCTTCCATATTCAGTCAAAAGACGTGCTTCACTCATTTTATATTCCTGATTTCCGGGTTCAGATCAATGCTGTTCCGGGAATGACGACTTATTTCCAGTTTACGCCGACGATGACTACACAGGAAATGAGAGATAAAATGGACGATCAAACCTATGATTTTGTGATGTTATGTAACAAGATTTGCGGTAACGCTCACTATAATATGCAAAAAAGGGTGCGCGTTGTTTCTGAAGAGGAATATCAGCAATGGCTGACCGAGCAGACTTTCTTCTTCAATGAGGATGTTCAAAAGGAATTTGCAGCCAATCAAACGGCTTTCAATAACTTGTAATTTTGTAAAAAGATATTTTAAGGAAATATGTCAACTACAATAGTATCTCATAGCGATGGATCTCATGATTCCCACGATCATAAGGAAACGTTTCTGACGAAGTATATTTTCAGTCAGGATCATAAGATGATCGCAAAGCAGTTTTTGATTACAGGTATTTTCATGGCTGTTTTTGCGCTGCTTTTATCCATATTGTTCCGTATCCAACTTGCCTGGCCGGAAACTGACTTCCCTATTCTGGAGGTGTTTCTGGGCAAATGGGCAGAAGGCGGAAGAATCAGTCCAGATTTTTTCCTTGCTTTGGTGACCATTCACGGTACCATTATGGTGTTTTTCGTCCTGACGGCGGGTTTGAGTGGAACGTTTAGCAATCTCCTGATTCCTTATCAGTTAGGTGCTAGGGATATGGCTTCGCCCTTTATGAACATGCTGTCGTACTGGTTCTTCTTTGTAGCCTGTATCATCATGTTGGGGTCGTTTTTCGTTGAGAGTGGACCTGCGAGTGCGGGTTGGACGATTTATCCGCCTTTATCGGCAGTTCCTACAGCAATCAGTGGTTCAGCGACGGGTATGACCATGTGGTTGATATCAATGGTTTTGTTTATTATCTCCCAGATTTTGGGCGGTGTCAACTATATCAGTACGGTACTGAACCTGCGTACCAAAGGTATGGACCTTTGGAAGATGCCTTTGACTATTTGGTCGTTCTTTTTGACCGCAATTGTAGGGTTGCTTTCCTTCCCCGTTTTGGTGTCTGCAGTTGTACTCTTGATCTTCGATCGTGGTGCGGGAACGAGTTTTTATCTTTCGGATTTGGTCGTCCAAGGTCAAATTTTGCCGAATGAAGGTGGTAGTCCGATTTTGTTCCAGCACTTGTTCTGGTTTTTGGGGCACCCCGAGGTGTACATTGTCGTCATGCCGGCATTGGGTCTGACATCGGAAATTATTTCTACCAATTCTCGTAAGCCTATTTTCGGTTACCATGCGATGGTTTATTCCCTTGTTGGTATCACTGTACTTTCCTTTATTGTTTGGGGTCACCACATGTTTGTCACCGGGATGAATCCATTTCTCGGAGGGGTATTTATGATCACGACGTTGATCATCGCGGTTCCCTCTGCGGTCAAGGCATTTAATTATTTAGCTACGCTGTGGCGGGGAAATATTCGTTTTACTCCGGCAATGATGTTTGCTATCGGATTGGTGTCCTTCTTCGTATCCGGTGGTTTGACCGGGCTTTATGTGGGTAATGCGGCTTTGGACATTTCCATTCACGATACTTACTTTATTGTTGCCCACTTCCATTTGGTCATGGGTTCGGCTTCTATTTTTGGAATGATTGCCGGTGTTTATCATTGGTATCCTAAAATGTTTGGGCGCATGATGAATGTCAGACTCGGCTATCTTCACTTTTGGTTGACATTTATCGCGGCTTACTTAGTATTTTTCCCTATGCACTTTATGGGTATAGACGGGGTTCCGAGAAGATACTATGCCTTTACCGAATTTGCATTTATGGATAAATGGGTTTCCGTGAATCAGATGATTACTTGGGCAGCTATCGTAGGTGGATTGGCGCAGATCGCGTTCATATATAACTTTTTCTCGTCGATCTGGTATGGCAAGAAAGCACCTCAGAATCCTTGGAAGTCGAACACGTTGGAGTGGACTACTCCGGTTAAACATATTCATGGTAACTGGCCAGGTGAGATTCCGACGGTACATCGCTGGCCCTATGATTATAGTAAGCCTGGTCACCATGATGATTTCATACCGCAAACTGTTCCATTTTCAGAAACAATGAGTTCGAATTTGCCTCATGATTTTGAAGGAAATGAAGAGGCGGAAAAAATACAAAGAGAATGGGATCTGGCTAATAAGCCTGCTGAACAACAGGCTGAAAAAACGGATCTCTAATAAAATATGATGTTTCCCGCTGCTGAAAAAAGATTTTTATTATTCAATAGACTGACGATCATCTCACTATTTTTGGTGATCACGGCAGGGGGAGTTGTTCGGAGTACAGGATCGGGAATGGGATGCCCGGATTGGCCCAAATGTTTTGGGATGATTATCCCTCCCGTAAGCGAGAGCCAGTTGCCTCCGAACTACGAAGAGGACTACATCGAGGGTCGCAAAGCAAAAAATGAGCGTTTTGCGAAGATTTTGGAAGCATTCGGGTATATGGAGCTTGCAGCTCAGATAAAGCACGATCCTTCGATTTTAGTTCACGAGGATTTTAATGCCGCAAAGACCTGGACGGAGTTTATCAACAGGATTGTGGGCGTCATTACCGGGTTTCTGTTAATATTGAGTGCGTTCTTTGCGTTTACTTATTTTAGGATCAAAAAATCCATCTTCGTTTGGAGTGTGATCAATGTTTTCCTGGTTGGTTTGCAAGGGTGGTTAGGTTCTATCGTGGTCTCTACCAATCTTATGCCTTGGCTAATTACGGTGCATATGATGTTAGCGCTTATCATTGTCGCGATCAGTATTTACACCTACTTCAAAGCGAGGGCATACAGGGATAGGGATCTAGTTGTCCATCACTCTGCGGGAGTCGTGCGCTGGCTGGCTTTGCTCAGTTTGGTGCTTGTGATTCTCCAGGTGATTTTCGGTACAGAGGTGCGGGAACACATTGATGGCTTTTCATCCGCTAACCTCGCGCGCTCCGAATGGATTGGAAATCTTGGCGGCTCGCTGGATATTCATAGGACATTGGCCTATGTGTCCGCAGTGGTGGTCTTGATTCTTTTTTTCCTCATCCGCTCGCGGTTTGGCAAAAGCACACACCAGAGTTTTTACTCCAATGTGGTGTTGATTTTGATTGGGACGCAATTTGTAACGGGATACGCGATGTATCATTTTGAGGTGCCTCCGGTCATGCAAACCAGTCACTTAGTGTTGGCGAGCTTGCTTTTTGGCGCACAGTTTTATTTAGTATTATTGTTGGGTAGAGTTTCCAGGTAATGAGACCTGAATGAGTTATGAGTGTTAATAATAGAAATTTTAAAAAAGACATTGACGGTCCAGTTGCTGTTCCACATCCCGTGGTCGCAGGTAAGCTGGAGGGTGTCAAGCTATTTGTGTCAGATTTCAAGAAGCTGATCAAATTTCGCTTGACCATGACCGTGGTGTTTTCGGCGTCCATCGCATTTTTGATCGGAAGCAAGCAACAGGGAGATATTCTCTGGATTAATTGGCTGATACTTACTTTTGGAGGCTTTCTCGTCACTGGATCTGCCAATGGTTTCAATCAGATTATCGAGAAGGATTTGGATAAATTGATGGAAAGGACCAAGGACAGGCCTCTTCCCTCAGGGCGAATGAACACGGGGCAGGCCCTGGTTTTGAGTTTGCTGATGGGAATTTTGGGCACGTATAGCCTGGTTTCTCTCAATCTGATAGCAGGGCTGATTTCGGTCGCTTCTTTGTTTTTGTATGCCTTTTTCTACACGCCGCTGAAGCAGAAATCGCCTATTGCCGTGTTTGTTGGTGCCTTTCCTGGAGCGTTGCCTCCACTGATAGGGTACTACGCTGCATTTACGCAAGCTGACCTACTGACCTATAGCCAGCAAAATCCGGATGTGATATTGATCATTCCGCTGGTGCTGTTTGTCATCCAGTTTATCTGGCAGTTTCCACATTTTTGGAGTCTGGCCTGGGTTATGGACGAGGATTATAGCAAGGCTGGTTTCCGCTTGTTGCCGACCAAGAAAAAGGATAAGATTTCCTCTTTTATGGTCTTGATCACCACGATTCTTATGATTCCGGTGAGCCTTCTTCCCTTGTATTTCGGTTTCGGCGGGTATTTTGTCGGAGGGGTATCGATATTAGCCGGTCTGTTGTTTTGTTGGTACGCACTTAAATTGTTTATAAGCTGCGAAACGGTCTTTGCCAGAAAAGTGATGTTTACTTCGTTTTTTTATTTGCCAATCATACAGCTGGTCTTATTGTTTGATTTTATCGCCTTATAACCATGGTTCAGTCGTCTAATATAGAAGAGACCGCTCACAGGAAAGCCAAAAAGTTCAGCCTTTGGCTGGGAATGATTGGTATGTTTATGATGTTCGCTGCATTGTCCAGCGGTTTTATCGTATATACTCAGGGCGGGGTAGATAAAGGATTGAAGACGCTTCTTCCGAACGCCTTTATCTACAGTACTGTGCTTATTTTATTGAGTAGCGGTACCATGTTTTTGGCAAATAAAGCCGCCCAGAAGTTGGAGCATAAAAAGCAGATTGCCTTTTTGGTTGCGACCATTCTTTTAGGTATCGGTTTTTTTATCATTCAAGTAGAGTCCTGGAGTGTTTTAACGGAAAGAGGCGTTTACTTTATCAACACCAATGCTTCACAGTCTTTTATATATATTTTCACGGGTATGCACCTGGCCCACATTATAGCCGGATTGCTCGTGTTACTGAGGGCATTATTTGGAGTGAGGGGCAAGATCTCTTCATCGAGAAACATATTCAGAATGGAATTAGCTAGTATATTCTGGCATTTTCTCGATATATTGTGGATTTATATTTATGTTTTTTTACTTTTGAATCAATAATTACGCTTAATAAGTTTTGACAATGAGTACAACGGTATCGCAATTAGACAAGGTAAAAACCGGTCCATGGAGTGGTGGAAAGTCTCCGTTCAATGTGGAGTACGGAAAGATCATGATGTGGTTCTTCCTGGTGTCGGATTCATTTACTTTTTCGGCTTTTTTGGTTTATTATGGTGCACAGCGTTTTGCACATATTGCCTGGCCTGACCCGGACAAAGTGTTTCAATCCATACCGTTTATAGCCGAAAGCGGATATCCGCTGGTCTTTGTCGGAATAATGACATTTATACTGATCATGAGTTCGGTCACTATGGTACTTGCCGTAGAGGCTGGACACAGAAACGCCAGGCAGGAAGTTATCAAGTGGATGTTGTGGACTATTCTGGGCGGTGTTTTGTTTCTTGGATGCCAAGCGCTGGAGTGGAGCCATTTGCATCACACAGGTTTCTGGTTTGGGACGATTCCTACGCAGGAAGGAGTACCGCCCGAGGTGACGCTCGAACCTTTCTTCACCAAGGGCATTTCAGAAGTTTCTGCCCTGCAGTTTGCCAATCTGTTCTTTACTATTACGGGATTCCATGGATTGCACGTGACTATTGGTTTGATTTTGAATATTACCATTTTAGGTATGACTCTTGCGCGTACATTTGAGCGTAGAGGAACTTATTTGATGGTCGAAAAAGTAGGTCTTTACTGGCACTTTGTTGACTTGGTGTGGGTATTTGTATTTACCTTCTTTTATCTGGTTTAATTTTAATATTTCTAATATAATAAGCTATCACTATTATGGCAACACATCAGCACGATAACGCAATCGATCATAACGTGGACGAACCTCATGCACAAGACATGACCAAGGGCAAGATTTGGCGCGTTTTCTTTTACCTGTTGTTTTTGACCGGTCTTGAGTTTTTTATTGCTTTAGCTTTGGTTCACCCAGGTCATATTGAGAAGGGATTGGCTGTTAATACGGTCTATATTCTATTGACGCTTGTCAAAGCCTATTACATTGTGGCGTATTTCATGCACTTAAAGTTTGAGAAACGAGTGTTTATCGGGGTAATTACCTTGTCCATGTTCTTTATCGTTTATTTTATAGTGCTAATGCTTATTGAAGGGGCATATTTAAAACTCCACTACAATGAATACCCTTGGTGGCCTAATCCATAAATATGAATAATAAACCCAAAAAGGGAAAATTTGTAAATATTGCAATCCTGGCTGCCATTTTGGTTTTGCCAGGTTTTTTATATTATTTGCTAGAGAAAGAGGGGGAGAACAGGTACAGGCCGCTACCTATTTACGGTGAAAAAACGTTGACAGGAACTTTTAGCAGCCGAATGGGCGAACAGATTCCTGATACCTTATATCATACGATCCCGGATTTTCAGTTGACGGACGCCAACGCCGAAACCTTGGATTTCCTGCCCGATAATTCGGGGATTGCTGTGGTCAATTTTTTCTATACCCGTTGCGAAACCTTTTGCAAGCACATGAACGACGAGATGGACCGGGTGGCTACTCGCTTCCAGTCAAATCCCGCTGTGAATTTGTATACCTTTAGTGTTGATAGTGCCTATGATTCGCCTGCTGTGTTGCTGGAGTATAGTCAGCAGTACGATGCATCGACCAAGAAATGGCATTTTGCCACTGACGGACCGGGGCAGGTGATGAAAATCGCTAGAGAATATTTTTTAGTCGATGCGCTCCAGGACACCTCCAGGGATGCAGCGTTTATACACAGCTCATCCCTTATCCTTGTAGATTCCAAGCGGCGCATCCGCGGGTACTACGACGTCAATCATCGCAAAGAGGTGGATCGTTTGATCGATGAGGTCAAATTATTATTGGTCGAGGAGGTTCGAAATAAAAGTAAGTTGCAATGAGTGAGATCACATCTTTAGAGAAGAAGTACAATCGTTGGATTATTGTTTTATCGATTTTGATTCCTTTGGTGGTCGCGATGCTCTTCCGCGTCAACCTTCGGGATTTCGGTTATGAAGGCGCGCCACTAACTTTTCTCCCGCCAATTTATGCGGGTATAAACGCTTTGACCGCTCTTCTATTGATCGTAGCTGTTCGTGCTATACGTAGGGGCAATCAACAGCTACACGAAAGGCTCGTGAAAATTGCGATCGGCTGCTCTGTGGCATTTTTGTGCATGTATCTGGCCTACCATATGACTTCAGAATCCACGCCTTACGGAGGCGATGGTTGGATGCGCTATGTGTATTTCTTCATTCTGATCACACACATACTTTTATCAATTGTGATCATTCCATTGGTGCTGATCACCTTTGTGCGTGGCCTATCAGGCCGTTTTCCTGCGCATAGGAAGATAGCTCGGTACACCTATCCGCTTTGGCTCTACGTGGCAGTTTCTGGTGTACTGGTATATGTGATGATTTCACCCTACTACGCGTAGGATTTTTAATTTTCATTTTTTATTTGTATATTACTGGGATGAGCAACCGTGTTTGGATATATCAGGCGAGTCGCAAGTTGGCCGCCGCCGAAGAGGCTAAAGTTTTGGATCGTTTGAAACAATTCACGACGCTGTGGAAAGCTCACGGTAAAGCGCTAGCCGCTCAAGCCGAGGTGAGACGGGGAGTGTTTGTTATTATACAGGTCGACGAATCCGTTGCTCCACCTACGGGTTGCTCTATTGACAAGTCTGTTCATCTTTTGCAGGAAATAGGCGAGGAACTCGGCATTGATTTTTTTGACAGGATGACCGTTGCTTTTGAAAACCAACTGGGAGAAGTTGAATTGGTCGGCCGGACGGAGTTCGAGACGCTGTTGGCAGAAGGTAAAGTGGATAAACAAACGCTTGTATTTAACAACCTGATTTCACGCAGCGACGAGTTGGAGTCAACGTGGCGCGTTCCGCTTAAAGACAGCTGGCATATTAAGGTATTTGGGAGTGACTCAGGTATCGGCTGATCGCGGATGCACGTCTGCTGATGTAATCTGTCGGCTGCGCCGGCGACCATCTTCGGGGGTTTGGTAATACTGCAATGATCAAAGACGCTTGTCTGCGGGTCAACTCAGAAGCCGACTTGCCAAAATAATGCCTGGATGCCGCCTCTGCCCCGTAAATTCCAGGTCCGGTTTCTATCACGTTCAGATAGACTTCCAAAATTCTTTTTTTGCTCCAGAAAACTTCGATCAGGATGGTGAAATACGCCTCTAATCCCTTTCTCAACCAAGACCTTTGGGGCCAGAGGAAAACGTTTTTAGCCGTTTGTTGGCTGATTGTACTTCCGCCCCTGAGATTTCCCCCTTCTTTGTTCCGATTGTAAGCATCTTTGATGGCCTCTGTGTCAAAGCCCCAGTGCGAAGTAAAACGAGCGTCTTCGCCCGCGATTGCGGCACGCTTCAGGTGGTCCGAGATCTGCTCGTAGGCGAGCCATTTCTTTTCAATTTTCCATTCCTGGCCTTGCCTATTCTGTTCGATGCCTCTTTGCACCATCAAGTAGGTCAAAGGTGGATCTATAAATCTCAAGGCTATAACCCATAAAATAGTAACTGCGAAAAACCAGAGGATAATTCGCAGCAACCATTTTGATGTTTTTCTAATCATGGATTCTTTACCGAGGGTTATTGTTTTTCCTACGCTTGAGAAAGCGGATCAACAGGACGATCATGCCGATCCAGAACATGATCACCGCCGTAATCATTGCAATTTCTGTTCCTGAAAGAAAAGCTGTCATCGCCTTCATTGATCTTGTCAAATTTCTTTAAGCAAGATACGAAGAAAAATTCGGATCGATCGAAATCAGATACGGTTTTTTCTCACTAAAGCCTCGTTGACAATTACGGCTCGGTCTGATCGCTCCTGGCCACGCACTTGGGTTATAGATATAGGACCTTTTATGGCGACTGTAAAATCGCTGACCTGATCTCCTTGAATGTGTTTTACCTTGGAGGTCAAAGTCAGATCGATAAAGCCTGCATTGTAGATAATGGCGCCGTCGCCAGGTTTGTTCTCCGCACCGAATTTTGGTAGGTCTAATCTTTCGATCTTCAGCTGTATGTCCGCGACATCTTCTGCGGCGATAAGATTGCGGGTTTCTCTAGTTCCGAAGTTATAAGCCATGCTGCTAATGAACGCGCGGTCCAGCTGCATCTGCCCCGACACGACCGGTACTTCTATGTGCAATTTTACTCCCTCGGTCACCGATTTTAATTTGTAATCGCCTTCATGGGTAGTTTGCAGCACATCATAGCCCGTGTTCTTTGCGACCACCTGGAAACGATACGCTTTGATTGCCGCACCACTTGGATCTTTGCTATCGAAAAGCAATTGCTTTACTGAATTGCTTTCTCCCTCGATTTCAGAACCTTCAGCAGCATACAGAACCCGGACAAATTTCACTTCGACATTTTTGCCTTCGGCATTGAAGACACCGACATGGTCGGCATTGGGCTGTTGCGCGTGAGCAGTCGTAGCCACAAGCGCAAGAAGGAAGAATATGGTGTTTTTCATTTTCATGTGTACTTAATTATTGTTCGGGGCAAAACTATTATTTTTAATTGGTCTAAACAAACATAAGCTTAGAAAATATTTCACGTTTTTTTATGTACTTTTATCCGCGATGATTTACGTATTGTATAGTGTCCTGTGCAGCGTCACGGTTTCGGTACTTTTAAAGCTAGGGAGGCAAAGGGGAGTGGATACCGTGCAGATGATTATCTGGAACTATCCCGTCGCAGCCGCACTCACCTATTATTTTTTGAAACCGGATCTCCGTATCGAGCAGCTCAGCGACGCGCCCTGGGTCGTATTCTTGCTTTTAGCAGCACTCTTGCCTTTCGTTTTTCTGGCTCTGGGAGCCTCGATCAAGTTTTCCGGCATTGTCAAAACCGAAATAGCGCAGAGGCTATCACTGGTGATTCCTTTACTCGCAGCCTTTTTGTTTTTCAACGAAGAGCCGTCTATTGGTAGTAGTGTAGGAGTGGGGATGGGCTTGTTAGCGATCACATTTTCCATTGGCTGGCACAAAAAATCACCTTCAGGTCGGGGCTCTAGCGTGTGGTTTTATTCGCTGATTGTCTTTTTAGGCTATGGTGTTATCGATATTCTATTCAAAACGGTTGCACTTGCGCGTCTTCCCTATACATCTTCGATGTTTATTATTTTTTGCCTGGCTTTATTAGTAGCCTTGGGAATACTCGCGTACAGAAGTCTGGTTCAAAAGCGGAAAGTCACGCTTAATGCGATCCTTTGGGGCTTGATTCTGGGTGCTTTCAATTTTGGTAATATTCTGTTTTATATGAGAGCCCACCGCGCGCTCCCGGATCAGCCTTCTATAGTTTTCACGGGAATGAACATAGGCGTCATCAGTCTAGGCGCGCTGATTGGGGTCCTGTTTTTCAATGAAAAGTTGTCGCGTCTCAACAAAGTGGGCTTGCTTTTGGCCATTGCTTCTGTATTGATCATCGCTTATTATTTGTAATATTGTAGCTTGAATTTGTTCGAAGACACATATAAAACCGTAGAAACCGTTTCAGAGGGTACGTTCCGTGACAGGGGCAGCAAATTTATAGGGTACGCCTACCCGCTTAGGGATGAATCCCAGGTCAAGGAAGTGATTTCTGACCTCAAAACCCTGCACCCGAAGGCCAGGCACCATTGCTGGGCACTGAGGCTGACCACCGACCGATCGGTTTTTCGGGTGAATGACGACGGTGAGCCATCAGGTTCAGCTGGAAAACCCATCTTAAATACGCTTCTCTCCGCAGATGTCACCAATATTCTCGTGGTTGTCGTCCGCTATTTTGGTGGCACGCTCTTGGGTGTTCCCGGCTTGATCAATGCCTATAAACAGGCCGCCAAAGAGGCCTTGGACGCCGCAGAAATTGTTATCAAAACTATTGATGACCACTATCGGATAACCTTCGATTACTTGCTCTTAAATGATGTGATGCGGATCGTGAAGGAGGAAGGCCTGGACATCACTTTTCAGGAGTTCGACAATCGCTGCGCGATGGAATTCTCCGTTCGCCAGGCGCAGACTCCCAAGACATTGAGCCGCCTGGAATCGCTTTCAGACATACAGATAAAATTTCTCCGCACTTTATAATATCAGGGAATTTTTTTATATTTGACGTATAAATCGCTAAATTATGAAAGCCTTCAAACGCATTTGGGCTCTGATCCTTTGTGTTGGTTTGGTATTACTGCTAAACCAGAATTGGGGTATGGTGCCCGCTATGGGGATGCTACTGAACCCTTTCGATGGTTTTTTTGCGCAAATCGAAGGTGAAATCCAAGCGGATCGGCGGGAAGTAGTTATAGATGGTCTGCTGGACGAGGTCCAGATCAAATATGATCAACGCGCTGTTCCTCATATTTTTGCCCAGAATGATCATGATCTCTACTTTGCTCAAGGGTATGTCCTCGCGAAGGATCGCCTGTGGCAGATGGAGTTTTATACCCTTTTAGCGGCAGGCCGCTTGACTGAAGTGATTGGTGAGAATGCCTTACGACTCGATCAGTACCATAGGCGCATGGGCCTGGCCAAAACCGCAAGTCTTATTGTGAGCAATCTTGAAGCACAGGATAGTGTCTCTTGGAGTATCTTGAAAGCCTATTCTGAAGGCGTCAATGCATACCTCAAAACCTTGACCCGGAGAAACCTTCCTTTAGAATATAAGATACTCGGGTACGAACCAGAGTCCTGGACGCCTTATAAATCTATTTTGATGTTGATGAATATGCGCCTTACGCTCAGCAGTGGATCTCACGATTTTTCTTTGAGCAAAATTGCTGCAAAGCATGGTTTAGAGGTAGTCAACGATCTTTTTCCAAACTACCCCAGCTTGGAATCTCCTATCATTCCGGAAGGTACGTCTTGGGGTTTCGACGCTGTCGATGTTCCGCCGGTGCCTGAGCAGTTTATGGCTTCAGTTTATGATGCGGACTCTGCTCAAAGGATTATTCCATCGCCTGATCCCAATATTGGCAGCAATAATTGGGCGGTGAGCGGCTCCCGATCTCTGTCAGGCTTGCCCATTCTCGCTAATGATCCCCACTTACAATTGACCCTGCCGTCGATCTGGTACGAGATTCAATTACATAGTCCCGACGTAAATGTATATGGCGTAGCCCTTCCCGGCGCGCCGGCGGTGATTATTGGATACAATAAGGATGTGGCATGGGGAGTGACGAATACGGGCTCGGATGTCTTGGACTATTACCGGATTGCGTTTAAAGATGAAAAAAAAGAGGAGTTCTGGTACGAGAATGCCTGGCGTCCAGTAAACAAACGTTTAGAAACGTATAAAATCAAAGGAAAGAAAGCATTTATCGATACGGTATTAGTAACTCACCATGGCGTTATTGTTGATGACCGAGATTCGCCCCTGCCGGATAATCATCAGAATGTGGGGCATGCCATGCGCTGGATGGGCAATGAGAGTTTTGGCTCGGATTTATTGACTTTCCATTATTTGAACCGCGCCAAGACATACGAGGATTATAGGGATGCACTCAAATCCTACGTTTCTCCTGCTCAGAACTTCATTTTTGCGAGCAATGAAGATGATATTTCTATCACGATAAATGGTGCGCTGCCACTCAAGTGGAAAGAGCAAGGTAAATTTATTCTGGACGGAGCAAATCCGGCGCATGAATGGGGCGGTTGGATAGATTTTGAACGCAATCCCACCGTACGTAATCCTGAGAGGGGATTTGTGAGTTCGGCAAATCAGTTTCCCACCGATCAGACCTATCCGTATTATTTAGGCTGGAGGTTTGCAATGCCAAGCCGGGCAATTCGTATCAACGAGCGCCTGGAGGCAATGGAAGGGGCGACCGCCGACAGTTTTATAGATCTCTTGAATGACAACTATAATGTTGATGCCCGGCGAATTCTACCGATGATGTTGCAGCATTTGAATTCAAATGATTCTATAGCGAATACTGAGGCTTATGAGTTGCTGAAAAACTGGAATCTTGACAATAGCGCAGACCAGATCGCAGCTTCCATCTTTGAAACTTGGATTCCCCTTTTGCGCAAGGCCATTTGGGAGGAAAAATTTCCCGTCGCAGAGGGATTTATTTATCCAGACTTGGACCGGACGTATTCCTTGTTGCTGGATGGTCACGCAAATCAATGGACGGAGCTCATTCAGCAGAGTTTCGTGAAAGTTTTGTCCAAATTGGAGGAGGAATACGGACCCCTGAATCAGGATACTTGGAACTGGGCGAATGTAAAATCAACCGAAATCAATCATTTAGTACCTCAGTTTGTCTCTTTTTCACGAAAAAATATCAGGAACGGAGGAGGCGCACGCATCGTCAATGCCACCACAAAGATTCATGGTCCATCCTGGAAGATGGTTGTCGAGTTAAGCGAAAGCTATCCAAGAGCTTATGGCCTCTTTCCCGGAGGGCAGTCGGGAAATCCTGGCAGTAGGTATTATGACAATATGATCGAACGCTGGGCAGAGGGAAAACTCGACACCCTGCTTTATTTTAGAGATGAACATGACTTTCAGGAACTCACGCGCCGTGTGATAATTGCTAAACCTAAAAAATCATGAAAAATTCGCAGATTAGGATTATTTCGGCAATGGTCGTGTTGAATGTTATTCTGGCGTTAATTGGGCCGTGGTGGTTGCCCCTTTTGTCGTGTTTTGTGCTTTCAGGACTATTTGTGCCAGGTGGTGCGAATGCGTTCTGGATTGGGGCGCTAACGTTGACTGGTGTTTGGTTGGGCTGCGCCGCAACCCGAGGGTCTATCGACGATTTCGCATTGACCCAGCAAGTCGGTGACCTGATCAAAACGGGAATCCCGGTGATTAGCAGCTTTCCCGGTACGTTTTTAGTGTTTCTAATCCTGACAATTCAAGGTATAGTCCTTGGTGGGCTGGCCGCGCTAGCGGGGACGAAACTGCGAGGCTAGACGACTCCTTTTCGGTTGACATCAAACTTTAACAATATAAAAAGAAGAACCGTAAAACTCCACAGCGAGGAGCCTCCATAGCTGATAAAAGGTAGGGGAATACCGATGACTGGCACAATTCCTATGGTCATTCCAATATTGATAAAAAAATGAAAAAAGAGTATGGACGCTACGCCATAACCGTAAATCCGTGCAAAGGCTGAGCGCTGCCTTTCGGCAATATTCAACACCCGGAGCAAGAGAAAAAGATAGAGCCCGATCATGACCACGGAGCCAACAAATCCCCATTCCTCACCGATGGTGCAGAAAATAAAATCAGTGCTTTGCTCCGGGACAAAGTTGTACTTTGTCTGCGTTCCCTGCAAATAGCCCTTTCCCCAAAACTGACCTGAACCTATGGCGATAATGGACTGGTTCAAATTGTAGGATTCTCCCCTCGGGTCGTCGATTTTGCCTAAAATCACGTCAATTCTGCTGCGTTGATGCGGCTTTAATATTTGGTTGAATCCATAGTCCGCCAAGGGAATATAAATACAGGCTGCTGCAAATACAATCAGAATATCACGTATAGCTTTCCTTCGGTTCCTGACAAAATAAATGGCGAGGGCTGCTATGAGCGCTAAGACCAATATCAACATCCAGTCCTCGAAAAGCAAGGCAAGGATAAAAAGAATGATCGCAAGGGCTACGGCCAGCAGAAACTGGCTGGAAATGTATCCTTCCCGGTAAAAAACAAAGATGAAGGCGCCGAAAGCGAGCGCTGAACCATGGTCTGGCTGTAAAATTACGAGAACAACGGGAGCAAGAACGATGAGAGCTGCTGTCCAGAGCGTTTTAGGATTTGGCTGGCGAATGCTCTGCGAGCTGAGGTATTGGGCGAGCAAAAGGCAGACAGCGACCTTCGCGAACTCCGAGGGCTGCAGGCGAAAAGTACCGATAGGTATCCAGGCTTGATTTCCACCGACATTATGTCCGATAATCAGAACAGCTACTAGTAACACCATCGCAATCCCGTAAAAAATAGGCGCAACTGTTCCGTAAAACTTCACGTCAATGACCAGGATGACCAACCCGATCAAAAAACCGGTAAGAATAAAAATTGATTGCTTGCCGTAGTTGGTGGCGAAGTTGAAAATTTCGGGATTTTCCGGATCGTAAACTGCTGCGTAAATATTGAACCAGCCGATTAGGCACAGAATCAGCCACAGCAGAACCAATAACCAGTCGACCTGGCCACCAAAAAATCGAAAGCGTCCTGACGTATTAGGGGCCATAATTTCTTGATAGTTGACTGTGGTGAATAAAAATAGCCGACTCATCTTCGTTGCGCGCGGTCAGGTTGGCAACTGAATCGGTTCGCGAAGTGCTTTCAGGTGCACTATTGCTGGGCTCTCCGACCTGAGGAAGGTTACTCGCAGGGACCGCAGGCCTTGGCAGAAAATCCGCGTTTTTTATGTGATCCTGAAGGTACTGGGGCAATGTGACCGTATCTCTGAGGTATTTCTCTACGACCATGCTCGCAATCGGACCTGCGACGACTCCGCCGAAACCAGCGTTTTCCACAAAGACCGCGATTGCGATTTTGGGGTTGTCCCGGGGAGCAAAAGCAAAGAAAACGGCATGATCCTTCCCGTGGGGATTCTGGACGGTACCTGTTTTCCCCACCATTTCTATGCCGTTGATTCGCACGGAATACGCGGTACCCCCGGGGACATTGACCACTTGGCTCAGTCCTTCAATGACCGGTTCGTAATGGGCGGCGTCAACGCCTGCAAAGATTTTTTCAGTATATTCGGCTTTGACAATCTTTTGATCCCCGATTCCCTTGATCAGATGAGGTCTAATGTAATAGCCCCGGTTGGCGACTATCGCCATGATATTTGCCATTTGCAGCGGGGTCACACCCAATTCTCCCTGTCCTATCGAGAGCGAGATATTAAAGCTTGAGGTCCAGCGATTATTTCCGTAGCGCTCGGTGTAATATTCAGCGGTCGGGAGCGAGCCGGGGTTTTCCCCGGGGAGGTCTATTCCTAAGCGCTGGCCTATGCCAAACTTCATGACCTGTTCCCTCCATAGATTATAGGCATCAGGAGTGCTCATATCCCTTCTGTCGGTCATACGTGCAAAGGTGTGGCCATAATAGGTATTGCAGGATCGCTGTATGGACCGCACCAAGGAGGTAGGTCCACAGACGTGACTACAGCGCATAAAACCACGGCCACCCCCATAACTATAGCCCCCTGGGCAATTGAAAACGGTATGCTCATCAATGACGCCGGCTTGCTGAGCGACGAGCGCACTCACCACCTTAAAGATAGACCCAGGAGGATATTGCGCCTGTATGGGTCGTATGAACATGGGTTTGGTCGGATCATTGAGAAGCGTCATATAATTGTTTCCTCGTTGACGTCCCACCATCATATTTGGATCGTAGCTCGGGCTGCTGACAAAGGCGAGGATTTCCCCTGTTGATGGTTCAATAGCTACCACGCTTCCCATTTTGTTCTGCATGAGTTGTTCTGCAAATTTTTGCAGATCCTTATCAAGGGAGGAAACCAGTCCTTCACCTGAAACTGCGGTCGTATCATACCGCCCGTCTGCAAAAACCCCTTGAGGACGATTTAGTGCATCGACCATCATGTTTTTTACGCCACGTTCGCCCCGTAATAGCTCTTCGTATGCACCTTCTACGCCACTTGCCCCGATATAGTCCCCAGGCCTGTAAAAGCCGTTGGATTTCTCAATATCGTTTTGATTGACCTCCCGGATGTAGCCGAGGAACTGGGCCGCTATGCTGTCGGGATAATTTCTGACCGTTCTATTCTGCACATAAAAGCCTTTAAATCGGTAAAGATGTTCCTGCAAACGGGCGTAGTTTCTCGCCGAAATTTGTTTTTCAAAAACGGAGGCCCTGTACCTGGAGTGCTTTTTTGCCGCCTCCATGCGTCGGATAAAACCTTCTTTGTCAATTTCGATGAGCTCGCAGAGAGCCGTAGTATCCAGGTTTTCGACTTCGATTGGGGTGACCAATAAATCATAGACCGGCTCATTTTGGACCAAGACCTCGCCATCCCTGTCCAGAATAACGCCCCGGGCCGGGTAAACAATCATTTTTCTAAGGACATTATTATTTGCAGACAGCAAGTACGAGTCGTCGATAACTTGAATATAGAACAGGCGCGCACCTATGATTAAAGCAACTGCAATAAATATTCCCTGAATAACGTGTTTTCGAGCAAAAAAGCTGTTCATGACCTCCTTATCGTTGTTTTTTCCTATAGGCCAGCAGACTGAAAAGGAAAATGATAACCACCGTAAAGATACAACTTAAAATAGTACTGAGTAAGCTTAAATGAAAATGCCTAAACGAAAAAACCTCCAGGATGTACAAAGTCAGATGGTGGAAAAACGCACCCACTAGCACATACGGTAAAAACCACCGATAGGGAATTTCAGCTGGAAGAGGTGTGGCGAATTTTTCATGATTGTCCTGCTCCAGGGTTAAACGCATAAAGATGATGCGTATCCAAGCCAGCGTGGTGCTGGCGCCTGCGTTTACCCCTAGGGTGTCATAGAAAACATCCACGGTCAATCCGGTAAGAAATGCCAGCACAAACAGCGCACCGTTGGAAATTCCAATCGGCAATAGGAGAATGAACAAGATATAAGGGAAGGGCGCGATCAGGTTGTAGTAGCCCATGTTTTTAAACAGGAAGATCTGCATGGCGATTAAGACCACGAACCTGAGGATATTTTGAAGCAGGACGTTTGCCATTTTTATGAATCTACAATCTCCTTAGTTGTCTGCTGTGTTTTGTGCTTCCACGTGTTTTTTCTCCTCGTCCCATTGGTCGATGACCACATACACGTACTGAAGATTGTGGAAATCGGTGCTCAATTCGATCTCAATGTCGAGGAAACTCTCACCGCTGCTTATGTCAGTTCCCGTTACTTTGCCTAGCGGAATTCCTTGGGGAAAAAGCGAGTATCCTGAAGTGTTTACCTCTTCGCCGGCCTTTACCTCCACATGGTTTGGAATATCGCGCAGAAGCGCCCTTTTCGGATTGATTTTTTCCCCCCAAATCAGGGATCCGAAGACCTGACTGCTACTCAGCATTGCGCTGACGCGGGTTTCGCTATGGAGTAGGGACTGGATGGTGGCAAATTGTTGCGAAACGTTTAATACGATGCCCACAACACCTGTAGGGGATATCACACCCATTCCTTTCTTGATACCATGCAGGCTTCCCTTATTGATGGTAATGTAATTGTTCTTTTGATGAATGCTATTGTTGATCACTTTGGCCGCAATAAATCTATAGTGCTGCTGGTACACCGTGTCACGGACCACCGAGTCGATTTCTGTATGGGTTCTAAGCTTGAGGTCCTGAAGCTGCGCACGCATCAGCGCATTTTCTTCGGAAAGTTGTCTGTTTGTTTCCCTGAGGGATAAATAATCTTTCCAGTTGCTGC
>CAYNZH010000003.1:22042-33317 GCA_964401685.1 uncultured Sphingobacteriaceae bacterium | reverse complement strand
TCGGAAAGTTGTCTGTTTGTTTCCCTGAGGGATAAATAATCTTTCCAGTTGCTGCTCGCAGCGTAGATTTTCCCGACCAAATGGTGGGACGAGTTGAATACACTTGACCGCTGGAAATGGTTGTTTTGAACAAGGATCAGAAACGAGAGGCCGAAAAACAGAACGAACAGGAAAAATGCATTGTATTTGGCAATAAGTATCCAGATGTTTTTCATACGCTATCGTTCGTCCACATCGCTTTTATTGCAAAAGAAATTTAAAATTACCGATATTTTTTAATGAAATTCCTGTTCCTCTTACGACTGCACGCA
Source organism: uncultured Sphingobacteriaceae bacterium (assembly GCA_964401685.1). Lineage (GTDB taxonomy): Bacteria > Bacteroidota > Bacteroidia > Sphingobacteriales > Sphingobacteriaceae > DASRQK01. Next base: position 33,006 of record CAYNZH010000003.1, on the reverse strand, counting down.
AGGGATCTTCCGCAACATGGACCGGAAGTTTGGTTTTGGCTTGAATCCGCTTGTCGAGCCCTCTCAGCAACGCCCCACCTCCTGTAAGATAAATTCCGGTTTGATAAATATCTGCGGACAGCTCCGGTGGCGTGATTTCCAGGGCTTTTAAAATGCCTTCTTCGATCTTGGAAATGGATTTGTCCAAGCAATGGGAAATTTCTGTGTACGAAACAGTGATCTGCTTAGGAACTCCAGTCATTAGGTCCCGACCTTGAACCGCGAAATCCTCTGGTGGATCCTGTAACTCAGGCAAGGCGGAGCCGACCTCAATTTTGATTTTTTCGGCAGTCCGGTCCCCGATCATAATGTTGTGCTGCCGTCTGATGTATTGAATAATATCGGCATCAAAGTTGTCCCCGGCCACCCGTATGGATTGGTCACACACGATCCCGGATAAAGCGATGACAGCGATTTCTGTAGTTCCGCCCCCGATGTCAATAATCATGTTACCCATGGGTTCTTCCACGTCTATCCCAATACCCACTGCTGCTGCCATAGGCTCATGTATGAGGTAAACTTCTTTGGCGCCTGCGATTTCCGCGGAGTCACGCACGGCACGTTTTTCGACTTCAGTAATCCCTGAAGGAATACAGATAACCATTCTCAATGATGGAAAAAACCAGCCCTTGCCATTGTTAACCATCTTAATCATGCCTCGGATCATATGTTCCGCTGCATTGAAATCAGCGATTACACCATCTTTAAGGGGCCTTACCGTCCGTATGTTATCGTGCGTCTTTCCCTCCATTTGCATAGCCTGACGGCCTATTGCAATGATCTTGTTGGTCGTGCGGTCAAAAGCAACGATCGACGGTTCGTCGACGACCACCTTGTCATTGTGAATGATCAGCGTGTTTGCCGTCCCCAAATCTATCGCGATGTCCTGCGTGAACCAGTTAAATAACCCCATTTATTGTATTTTAATACGTTTTACCAATCTTTGCAAACCTAACCAAAAATGTTAGAAAATTCAAGCTGTCTTTACTCGTTTTTCAATAATTCAACATAAAAGTTAAAAGTGTCGATTTCCACATTTTCGGGGGTCAATCCCGGCCAATCAATCGTGACAAATTCGGTGGTAGGATAGACAAATTGAAAGGGAGCGTCGGGTTGATCTCCATTTTTCACCCGAATAGGCATATCAAATCCATCGACGTCAGCTTGCCACCTCAAGGTCACTGCACCTTGGGCGTTCGAAGCAATTTCCAGTTTTGGTAAAGAAGGATGTTTGACATACTGCTCGAAAACTTTTTCCAGTGGAATACCGCTATGCTCGCTGATATAGTTGACAATATCCTCATAATGTACTTGCTGGTGGAAATAGTCCTCATTTAAGCCTCTTAATATCTGCCTCCACTTTTCATCGTCATCGATAATGGTGCGAATCATGTTGTGCAATACGCCCCCTTTGTTGTACATGTCACCCGAGCCCTCTTTGTTTACGTGATAAACGCCTATTAACGGAGTTTTATTGGCTATGCTGCGTCTATTGCCAAAAATATATTCCTGACCAGCTTGCTTTCCAAATAGTTGCTCTATAAATAAAGATTCTGAATAGTTAGTAAAACTCTCATGAATCCACATGTCTGCGAGATCGTAGGCCGTGATGTTGTTTCCAAACCACTCATGCCCGGTTTCGTGGATGATGATGAAATCCCAATGTTCACCCCATCCGGTTCGGGACATATCCCTGCCCAGGTATCCGTTTTGGTATCTGTTGCCGTAAGCGATCGCACTTTGATGTTCCATGCCTAGATGAGACGTCTCCACAAGCTTGTATCCGTCTTCATAGAAGGGGTAGGGGCCGAACCAGTGTTCAAACGCTTGAAGCATCGGTTTCACATTTGCATCAAAGTGAGGTTTTGCTTTAGCTATATTTTCCCGTAGCACCCAATAATCCAGGTCAAGAATCCCATTTTCTCCATGAAATGTGTCTGCAAAATGTACGTAATCTCCAATGTTTACTGCCACATTATAGTTATTGATTGGATTGCTGACAAACCAATCGAAACGTGTATAACCGTCGGCTTGATCGTGACTTCCTCTGAATCGCCCGTTTGAAACGTTTATGAGACCCTTAGGGACGTGAATGCTGATAAGCATACTGTCTACTTCATCATATTGATGGTCTTTGTTGGGCCACCAGACGCTCGCCCCCAGCCCCTGGCAAGCCGTTGCTATCCAATGCTTACCGTTACTATCCTTCTTGAAATCAAATCCACCGTCCCAGGGCGCGCGCTTAGCCTGCACCGGGTGTCCTGAGTAAAAAACCTGGAATGAATCTCTCTTGCCTTGTTGTATAAAGCGAGGAAATTCTATAAAAACAGCGTGAAATTCGCGTGTAAACGGCAGTTCTCGGCCCTCGTAGACGACTTTTTCTACTTTTAGATTGTCAAACAGGTCGAATTGAAGTCGATTGAAATCCTGGGTTGCGGTAAAATGGAAATGATTGGAACCGCTAATGAACCGCTTGTCCGGGTCAACCTTCACATCCAGATGATAGTAATTAATGTCGTAGTCCGTCCGCAGTGGCGTAAGGGTTCCCCGGAGGGAATCCCCCCGATTATAAACGTCTTTTGCCGGTACGAGCATCTGCGCCTGGGTTGTGCCGGCCAGACTGACTGCAATGATCGCGGTCAAAAGTATTCTCAGGTTTTTCATGGAATGATCTTTATCTTTTCAAAAATTTTTCTAAATCTACTAAATCCCAGGCGTTTAAGCAATTCTGAATTTGCACGCCACCTTTCTGGGCGGCATTCACACCATATTTCATGTCCCACAACCCTTCTTTCCGGTGGGCATCTGGATTTATGCATAGGTAAACACCCCTTTCAAGCGCATACCTATGCCACCGCCAATCCAAATCCAATCTCAATGGGTTGGCATTGATTTCAATGGCGACCTGATTGGCTGCACAGGCGTCGATGACTTTTTTATAGTCTATTTCGTACCCGCTTCTGCTAAGTAGCAATCTTCCTGTCGGATGCCCGAGAATGGTCGTAAATGGATTTTCTATCGCTTTAATCAGTCGGTCGGTAGCCCGTTTAATGTCCATATTCAATACGGAATGTATGGATGCCACCACATAGTCGAACCCCTCAAGGATGCTATCCCCGTAATCAAGAGATCCATCGACGAGTATATCGCTTTCAATGCCTTTGAGAATTTTAAAGGGTGCTAAACTCAGATTTAAACGATTGATTTCCTGCCACTGTTGGTAAATATTATCCTCGTTCATCCCGCGAGCATAGACCGCAGACTTTGAGTGATCAGCGATCCCAAAATAGTGGAGTTTCAGCGTGTTCTTTGCGAAATCAGCCATTTCGGACAAGCTGTGTGCACCATCGCTATAGGTGCTATGGTTGTGCAAAGCCCCTTTTAGATCTTGGAAAGTAATCAGCCTGGGCAGCTCTTTGTTTTTGGCCAAATCTAACTCGTTCAGTCCTTCCCTGAGCACCGCGGGAATGAAATCCATATTCAAGTGCTCATAAATTTCTTCCTCGCTGAGATCCTCAAATGGACTATTGTTGCTGTGATCGGTGAATTTAAGCAGGTGTTCCGCTGAGCCGGTTGTTTTTATCAAATCGTGCCCGAACTGCGATCGCGTACTTCCAATAAAGCGGTATTTGACTTGTTCCGGACTTTGGAAATAGCCTTCCTCTTCGGAGAGAACTTCCCATCCATGTTGTTTGGAGAAAGCTGAAATTTGTTCCAAAGACGCTGTATGGAGAATGTCTACGTGCTGCAATACTTCGCATTTCCGGCGGAAGTCGCCGGTAAAGGCAATCAGCGTGTCCGTCGACAGGTACTTTTTGAGATCCGCCATGGCTTTTTCTGCTTTGTCCTGCACATGACCGAATAGCACCCAACCCTTATTGGCTTGGGCAAATAAAATAATTTTCTTGATTTGCTCCTGAGTCTTTGCGCCGAAACCCTTCGCTTCCACGAGGCGGTTTTCATTGCAGGCATAGAGCACTTCCCCCATGTCCGTCAAGCCAAGATCCCAAAGTGTTTTGATCTTTTTCGGGCCAATTCCCTTGAGCGAGAGCATCTCAATAATTCCTGGAGGTGTTTGATTCACATATTGATTTAGTTCCGCCAATGTTCCGGTTTCGACCAATTCCGAAATTTTTTGGGATGTACTTTTACCAATACCAGGGATCAGCGCCCATTCTTCAGGTGATTTTTCGGCCAATTGAAAATCCAACTTATTTATCCGGAAGGCCGCGTTCACAATATTACGCACACGAAAAGTGTTTTCTCCGTGCAAATCCATTAGTTTCCCCAATAGATTGAACTGCCCTGCGATCGCTTTATTATCCATCGCCGCAAATTACGTATTTTTTTTTAGTCCTGCTTGTGCAATAGCTTGGGATAGACGTAGCTTTTTATCATGCCGGTGCCGGCGCTGATCTCATTCCAGCTGTCTGCATGAAGAAAATGCAAATGCACGATGGCACTTGTGGGAATATCTTCGTAGGGTCGGTCTGCCAGGTAGGCTACCAATTCGGACAGGGTGGGGTTGTGACCAAATAATGCCAGAGAATCAACACTCTGCGGCGTGGAATTGATCACTTCCAGGAGGCCCTGCTTGTTGCTTTCGTAAATTCTTGAGTCTGTACGGATGTTTTTTATTGGATACTGGAGTGCCTGAGAAAAAATTTGTGCCGTCGTCAGAGCTCTCTTTGCGGGGCTGCTCACAAGGAGATCCGGCCGGAGCCCCTGCTCAAAAAGCCACTTCGCCATGAAGGGAGCGTTGTTGAATCCTCTGGTATTTAGCGGCCTATCATAGTCTTGTACCTGAAGCGACCAATCGGATTTTGCATGTCTTATGATAAACAGATTTTTTGCCATATCTTCGCATTCTTAGCAACAGTGAGGCAATAACCGTGCCTTTCTTGAAGGTTGAGCATGGTTATTGTGGTAGTAAAGCATCTACTTATTTTTAAAAATTTAGAATAAATGAAAAAACCGACTTTGTTGATTTTGGCTGCCGGAATGGCTAGCCGCTATGGAAGTATGAAGCAGACCGATGGTTTCGGGCCAAATGGTGAGACTATCATTGATTATTCAATTTTTGACGCAATTCGTGCGGGTTTCGGAAAGGTTATCTTCATTATCCGTGAGGAATTTGCGCAACAGTTCAAAGCAATCTTTGAGCCTAAGTTAGCAGGCAAAATCGAGACCGATTATGTCTTTCAGGATTTCGATCTACATAAGTACGGCATTCCCAAGGAGATAGAGAGGGCAAAGCCATGGGGTACAGCACACGCTGTTTTAGCCGCAAAAGCACAGATCGACGAGCCCTTTTGTGTGATCAATGCGGATGATTTTTATGGCTTTGATGCCTTTCGGAAAATGGCAGACTTCCTGACCAAGGAGGTGAGCGACGAAGTATTTTCTCTCATGGGATATAGAATTGACCGAACGCTCTCAGACCACGGCTCTGTTTCCAGAGGCGTGTGTGTCGTTGACAGTGAAAATTACATGACGGGCATAGACGAGCGGACCAAGGTCTATTTTAAAAATGTTAATGGGGAGCGGAAGATTTTTTATGAAGAGGAGGGTCAGGAACATGAGTTGCCTTCGAGCCGAATGGTCTCTATGAATTTCTGGGGTTTCAATCCATCTGTGTTCCCGATTACAGAAAAGCTTTTCAAAGAGTTTGTTCACCAGAATGAAGACAACCCCAAAGCAGAGTTTTTTATTCCCTTGGTTGCAGATGCGCTCATAAAAAGCGGTCAGGTTCAGTTTAAGGTGATTCCTACGGATGAAAAATGGTTTGGGGTCACCTATAAGGAGGACAAAGCCATAGTGGAGGACAATCTCGCGCGGTTGGTCCGTGAAGGCGTTTATCCGGAAAAACTCTTTTAATTTTCGCTGTAGCCGGTAAAGGATAAAGAGCCTGACGACAAATTATTGCCGCAGGCTCTTTTGGTTTAGTTTGATTGATGTATTCTTCCAGACCGCCACAGACTTAGTTCAGCTCGAGGAACTTGTCGTAGTCTATGTCTTTCTTTTCTATTTTTACGAATGTTTTTAGGAAGTCAAATACTTTCAGCGCTTTGACTTCTTCGAAAAGGCGATTGGCCTGTTCTTTGTCTTGCAGGAACTGCACGGCGTAGCGTCCAAGTTCCTCTTCGTTTGGCATCTGCCCTTGTCCATACATCTGAATCTGAGCCGAAATCCGTTCTTTGGCGAGACCTAAAACATCTTCATACTTAATCTCGATGTTCTGATCTTTGATAATTTTGTTCTCGATTAAAGTCCATTTCAGGTTTTTGATAAAATCGCTGAATCCTTCTTCCAGCTCATCTTCCTGGAGCTTAGGATTGGTTGCTTTCAACCATTTTTTCAAAAAGGGTTCAGGCAACTCGAGATTTGCCTCTTCCATTCCCTTGAGATAAAAATCATTTTGCAGTTTCTGAACAGAATTTTGGGCCAACATGCTCTCAACTTCTTCCTTGATTTTCGCCTTAAATTCTTCTTCATTTGAAACGACACCTTCTCCGAAAAGCTTGGTGTAAAATTCCTCGTTCAAATCTGCCTCGCCTAAGCGGTTCACATTTTTGACGGTGACTTTAAAGTTCCCTGAAGTCCACTCCTCAATCGCTTGTTCCTCGATGCCCAACATACGGCTCAAATCTGAGGATTTCAGTGCTTTTTTTAGATCCACTGTCAAAGAATCTTCCTTTTTCAGGCCGATGAGTGATTTTTTGACTTTTTTATCTTCTACCAGGTCAATCCGCAAGGAGGCCGCTTTGTTGATTCCATCTGCTAACTCAGCGCCTTGCTCATCCAACTGGACAAACTCGGCGTAAAGGACATCCCCGTCCTCAGAAACTTCAGGATTACTCATTTTTCCGTAACTTCTGCGGAGACTTTTGATGCGTTCTGCGAGGGTTTTCTCATCCGCCTGAATAGTGTATTCAACGTATTTGGATTTGGCGGTGAAAGGAGATTCAAATTCAGGAGCAAGGCCCAATTCGTATTGAAAAGTGAATACATCCTTGAAATCCCAGTTATAGTTGCTGTCATCTTCTTCTTTAGGAAGAGGCTGGCCTAAGATTTCCAATTTTTGCTCATCAACATAGGCGTTGATTTTATCACTTACCAAACGGTTGATTTCATCAAAAAGGATACCCTTTCCGTAAGTTCTCCTGATGTGGGACGCCGGTACCATTCCAGGCCGGAACCCGGGTAGTTTGGCGTTTTTTGCCTGATCCTTAATGGCTTTGTCTACCTGAGGATTGTAATCTTCCGGGGCTATCTCCACAGTTACAACGGCATTCAAGTCGTCTATCTTCTGATGTTCAATTTTCATAACTACTTTTAAGCGTTTCGCATTGATATAAAAAATCCTCCCGAAAATAATTATCGGGAGGACTCAAGTGCGGAAGAAGGGACTCGAACCCCCACGCCTTTCGGCGCCAGATCCTAAGTCTGGTGCGGCTACCAATTACGCCACTTCCGCATTAGGATTTTCTCTTATTTTGGACTGCAAAGATAAGTGAAATTGTTGGTTCACCAAAATAATTGAATATTTTTTTTTGACTTCGCCTGCAATTAATCTTATCTTGCAAGATGAAAAAGAAAATCTTCATTGCTGCGGTATTGGTGAGCGGCCTTACTTGCCACACTGCACCTGTTATAGCACAGCAAAAGCAACCATTGACTCCGGAAAAACTTTGGGAATTGGGCCGTGTGTCAGCTGAGGGCCTGACTTCGGACAGGCAACAAGTGGTTTTCGGTGTGACTTCTTTTAATGTTACCAAGAACAACAGCGAGAGAATTCTGTACGCTATTCCGGTGGGTGGAGGAACGGCTGTTCCACTACCGTCGCCAAATCAATTTGAGAATACAATCGGCAAAGAAGATGGACTGCGGAACGTTCGGCTTTCTCCAGATGGAAAAAAGATTTTGTTTACCAAAGCTGTGCTCCTAAAACCGACGGAGGCCAAAGTACTCTATGGTGATTTGCCTCAAGCCGATGCATATGTGTACGATGAACTTCATTACAGGCATTGGGACTCTTGGAATACCGGGGAATTCAATCATGTGTTCTACGCGAGTTATGATCAAGGGAAAATTGGCGAGCACGTTGACATTATGGAAGGCGAGCCGTTCCACGCACCTCAGGTTCCTTTTGGGGGGAAAGAAGACCTAATCTGGGCACCAGACAGCGAGAGCATCGTGTATGTCAGCAAAAAGAAATACGGAAAAGACTTTGCGCTCAGCACCAACGCAGATTTATACCGCTACGATCTTCGAACGGGGGAAACGACCAACCTAACCCACGGGATGATGGGATATGATACGCACCCCGCATTTAGTCCCGGCGGCAGATACTTGAGTTGGTTGAGCATGAGTGAAGACGGTTACGAAGCAGATAAAAACGACGTTGTCCTCTACGACCTACGCAGTCGGGAACTGATAAACCTGACAGAAAATTGGGATGGGACCGTGAATGCCTTTGAGTGGAGCAATGATGAACGCAAAATTTGGTTTTTAGCACCGATTCGTGGGACGGTTCAGCTATTTGAAATTGATTTACAAGAAGGGATCGACCGAAACTCAGTTAGACATATACAACAAATCAGCGCTGGTAATCACGATATCACCTCGATAGTCGGCCAGAGCGGCAATCAGCTTGTGGTTGCCAAAAACACCTTCAATAGGGCGAGCGAGCTCTTCAGATTTGATTTGGCTGAAAGATCCCTCACCCAATTGACTTCGGTGAACGATCATGCTTATGCAGAAATAGCAGAAAGCAGAGTAGAATCGCGCATTACAAAGGCCAGCGATGGGAAAGACCTTTTCTCGTGGGTGGTTTATCCCCCCGACTTTGACCCGAACAAAAAGTATCCCACCTTGCTTTATTGCCAGGGAGGTCCACAATCCGCATTGACTCAATTTTATTCCTTTCGGTGGAATCTACAGCTGATCGCGGCGCATGGCTATATTGTGATCGCGCCAAACAGGCGCGGGATGCCCGGCCATGGGGTTGAGTGGAACGAAGCCATAAGCGGCGACTGGGGGGGTCAACCCATTCGCGATTATCTTTCTGCGATTGACGACATTTCCCAAGAGCCCTATGTGGACAAAGACCGCCTCGGTGCTGTGGGAGCCAGCTATGGAGGATATTCAGTTTTTATGCTCGCAGGTGTTCACGAGGGACGTTTTAAATCCTTCATCTCACACTGCGGTCTGTATGATACCCGCAGCTGGTACGGTACAACCGAAGAATTATTTTTTGCAAATAAAGATTTCGGAGGCCCTTACTGGGAAAGCGAAAATCAGAAAATTTACCAGGAATTCAATCCACTCACCCATGTTGAAAAATGGGACACACCGATTTTGATCATTCAAGGTGGAAAAGATTATCGGGTGCCTATTGAGCAGGGTTTACAAGCCTACCAGGCCGCCCAACTCAGAAACATTCCCAGCAAACTGCTGTATTTCCCGGGAGAAAATCACTGGATTTTGTCTCCCCAAAATGCGATGGTTTGGCAAAGAGAGTTTTTTTCTTGGTTAGAGAAAACACTGTGAAGTCCGTTTAATTGCGCCTGCCAAATACAGAGAAATGAATGTATCTGCCTGGGCGAGCTTTCATGTCGAGTAAAAGTTCGTCCAGGTTTTTGGACGCATTGTTCAAGTTGTCATAAAGCTTTTCGTCATTGAGTAGGAGTCCAATCGACCCTTCACCACTTTCGATCCTATCCACAACGGCCTGAAAATCTGCCATCGCTTTGTTCGCACTGTTGATTGTTTGTGCGAAATCTGCCTTTGCAACCTGATCGCTGATGTCCTCCAGATTCGTCAGCACATTGGTGATTTTTTCATTATTTGCCTGAAGATTTCCGGTAATCGAGGCAACATTGGCCATGATATCGCTGACCCTGGTTCTTTCCTTACCTACAAGGGTATTAAGTTGCGCGGTGATGTTCTCCAGACTATGCAGTGAATTGGCAATGCTACTGATGCTGCGGTTAAAATCCCGCTGAAAATCTTCGTTAATCGTATTGTTGATAGAACTCAGCACAGAATCCAGCACTGCAGCAATGTCTTCTGCTCTTTTCTGGATTGGTTCGACCTGTTCCATGATGTTTTTTGTCGTCCCAGACTCCAGATAGGCGCCGTCCGCAGCATATTGTGGGCTATCGCCCAATTCAAAGACGATGGCCTTTCCGCCCAACAAGTCTGTGCTGGTGATTTTTGCCACAGTATTTGCCGGAACCGCATACGTGCGTTTGACCTTAAATTCGGTTTGAATACGCCCATCTTCCAAGAGTTCCATTTTCGAAACGCGCCCGATCTGATACCCGTTTACCAAAATAGGCTTAGATTCGGTCAGACCATCCACCCTGTCATAGACAGTATAATAGGTATTGTCCTGACTGAAAACGTCATTGCCCTTCAAGAAGCTATAACCCACGACGAGGATAGCGATGGCCAAAACGGCAAAAATTCCGACTTTAATTTCGTGTGTAATCTTCAATTTTATAGTATTTATTTAAAGATTAATCACAAAATTGATGCCGAAAGCAAAACGCCTACCGTTCTATTATTTTCTTATATTGTTTCACAGCATTGAGGAGTGCGCGGGCTAAATCGTTTTTTCCGGCATCAGAGTTCATAAATTGTTCTTCGGCGGCATTGCTGATGAAGCCCAATTCGGTCAGCACGGCGGGCATGCCCGTATAAGCAAGGACGGCCAGGCTTTGTTCCTTTACACCTCTGTCGACACGTCCAAGTCTACCAAACTCGTCCTGAACCAACGATGCAAATCTTATACTTTGTTCTCTGAATTGATTTTTCATTAACGAGAAAATAATGTAGCTTTCGGGGTCTGTTGGATCGAAATCTCCATATGTCTCTTCGTAGTTGTCTTCGAAAAGTATGGAAGCATTTTCACGGATGGC
>CAYNZH010000003.1:0-21942 GCA_964401685.1 uncultured Sphingobacteriaceae bacterium | reverse complement strand
ACATCCTTTTCCCTGTAATTCCGACCTATGGCACCCGGATCTTCTCCCCCGTGACCTGCATCCAATACAATGGTCTTTACAGTATATTTGGGATCTTCATAATTATTCCCGACTAATTCCGTTGGATAGGTAGTCATTAGCAGGAGAAGTATTATGAAGTAATTTACCAAAATCGTGTTTCGCATAGTGATTTGTATTAGAAACGCCAAAATACATCAATCTTTTTAATTAATTTTGTGCGCATGCACTGAATAGTAGCAAAAGTAATATTCATTTATCAAAGTTTGAAGTCGTTAGCTGGATTTTTAGTCGTCTTTTTGATTTTTCTTGTTTCCGCAGCAGGCAGCAACCCAGTTTTCGGTGGTGAAAATCCCCATTTCTATGCTCAGGACACGGTGGTCAATTTGGATACCACGACGCGCCGATTGATGGAGGATTTGCCCACCAATGCGGAAATGCCCATTCAGGATGTGCGACAGGAGCCCTCTGAAACATCTCAGTTATCGGCAATAGTCAATATTGTTGCGCGGGACTCCCAGTGGTTCGATATTAAAAACAATCGCTTGCATCTTTACCGGGAGGCTAAAGTCAAGTATGATGATTTGGAGCTCGCTGCAGATTATATCATCGTAGATTTCAACAGTCAGCAGATTTTTGCCAGTGGTCAGGTGGATCATCTCGGGAAATACGTCGGCCGTCCAGTGATGGTGATGCCCGGTGAATCCGCGAAAGCGGTGGATTCCTTGCGGTACAATTACGGTACGGATCAAGGAATTACGTACGGAATTTTCAGCGAAGTGGATGGTGGCTATATTCAGGCTAGCCAAGTAAAAATGAATCAATACCGAGAAATGTCCATATTTCATGGGATGTACAGTACTTGTAATTTGCCCGAACCTCACACGCATTTCGGACTATTCATCAATAAAGGGATCGTTACAGAAAATCAGATCGTAGCCGGTCCTGCTTATTTGGTAGTTGAGGGCGTGCACATAAAGCCCCTGATGATTCCATTCGGATTTTTCCCAAAACCGGACAAAAAATCTTCTGGCTTTCTTTTTCCCTCGTTCGGAGAAGATTTCTCACGTGGATTCCACATGCGCGATATTGGATGGTACTTCGCGTTCAACGATTACTGGGACTCTGAGGTTAGAGGGACTTTGTACTCCAAGGGTTCTTACGAGGCCTCATTGAGAACCACCTACAGAGTCAATTACAAATACGACGGCGGTTTCAATCTGCGATACGCATCGACCAGAAATGGTGTAGAAGGCACGCCAGATTACCGCGCCAATAAGGATTTCAATATTACCTGGAACCACTCTCAGCGGCCGGAAGCCAATCCTGGGACTTCATTTTCCGCTTCGGTCAACTTTGGTACCGGTTCATATTTTCAAAACACTGCGGCTGGTGCAACTTACAATTATGAGCAATTGACCCAAAACAACATGTCCTCCAGTATTAGTTATGGGCGTCGGTTTGCGGATGGCCGCGTCAATTTCACTTCCAGTTTGAGCCATAGGCAGGATATTACGTCTGGAAACGTTTATTTAGAGCTTCCCTCATTCAATGTGAACGTCGCAACCTTCAATCCCTTTGACAGCCCCGACCGAATAGGTGAGCAAAAATGGTATCAGAAGATCACTATGGGTTACAGCTTGCAAGGAAGGAACTCTATACAAACCCAGGAAGCCCAACTTTTTGAGCGCGAAACGTTGGGGCAATTTCAGAACGGTTTTCAGCATACTGTTCCGATAAGCCTGTCTTTAAACGCATTGAAGTATTTCCAAGTAAATACAAACGTAAATTACACGGAACGCTGGTATTTGCAAAGTACCCGACGCCGGCTGGAGAACACTCCTGGAGGCTTCAAAGAGGTACGGGATACGGTGCAGGGTTTTGCGAGAGCTTATGATTATTCTGTCTCAAGTGGACTATCAACAAAAATTTATGGACAATTCGGTCGTATCGGAAGAGTAGAAGCGACCCGCCATGTGATTACGCCTTCGGTGAATATTAACTACCGTCCTGACTTCTCGGATCCTATTTTTGGATTTTACCGCACTTTTATGGGAGTGGACGGCGTTCCACAATCTTACTCCATCTTCCAACAAGGCATCTACGGCTCTCCCGGCACGGGGAAATCCATGGGTATAGGTTTTTCGGTGGACAATACCATCGAATCCAAGGTGCGCAGCAGAAGCGATACCACTGATGGAGGATTGAAGAAGGTTCCCATTATCCAGGGCCTTACCTTCACGGGAAATTACAATGTGGCTGCAGATTCTTTTCGGCTCTCAATGATCAATTTTTCGGGAAGGACAGCTTTGTTCAACAGGCAGATTAATATCAATTTTCATGGTGTCTTTGACCCCTATCAGCTGAATGCCGATGGCAGACGGGTCAATCAGTTTGCCCTAAAACAAGGCAAGCTCGCCCGGTTGGTGAATTTCGGACTTTCCTTTGATTATAGCCTAAATCCGGAAATGCTGAGAAATCGCAATGAAAATCTTGATGAAATAAATCAAACCCGGCCGCCGGGGATGACACCCGAACAACAGGCCGCCCTTTCAAGGATCAGCGCTGATCCCAATGCTTTTGTAGATTTTAATATTCCTTGGAATCTTGCTGGGTCTTTTGCGTTCCAATACAGTAAGGCCGGGCTGACTTCCCATATAACGAGTACATTGAATCTCCACGGGGATTTGAGTCTCACACCCAACTGGAAAGTTCAGTTCAATTCTGGATATGATTTCAAAAACAAACAAGTCTCACTGACCAGATTCAGCATTTATAGAGATTTACATTGTTGGGACATGTCCTTCGGCTGGGTTCCATTCGGCCAATACCAAAGTTTCAATTTCACGATTAAAGCAAAAGCGTCAATCTTGCAGGATTTGAAATTGACCAAGAGAAATGACCACTATGGGAGGTAAATATGTTAGCAGAAATCATATGCATTGGGGACGAATTGCTGATCGGTCAAATAACAGACACCAATTCTCCCTGGATTGCACAAAAATTGTATGACATAGGGATTCGAGTCCGGCAGATAACCACTGTTGCAGACAAGATCGCGGACATAGTTACTGCGATGACCATGGCCGAAGGGCGGGCCGATCTGGTTTTGCTGACAGGTGGATTAGGACCGACGCGCGATGATAAAACCAGGGATGCCTTGATGCAGTTTTTCAACTGTGGCCTCAGACGGGACCCGACAGTTTTGCGACATGTCGAGAAAATTTTTCAAAGAAGCCAGCGCCCCTTATTGGAAGTAAATATGCAGCAAGCGGATGTCCTGGAAATTGCTGATGTTCTTTTCAATGAAAAAGGCACCGCGGCAGGCATGTGGATAGCGAGCAGAAAAAAGCATTTCGTCGTCCTTCCAGGTGTACCCTTTGAAATGAAGGCCATGCTTGAAAATCAGGTGATCCCGAGGCTGCTTTTCTTTGAACAGCGCATCGCCTTGTGGCAGGAAACCTTATTGATTGCGGGCTTGGGCGAATCCTTTGTCGCCGAAAAAATAGCGGACATCGAACAAGAGCTGCCCTCGCATTTAAGTCTTTCCTATTTGCCGCAGGTAGGCTATTTACACCTTCGACTTTCAGCCCGAGGAGAATCCACTCCGGATTTGCAGTCCCAGACAAGCTATTATGCAGAGCTAATTTCCAAACGACTGGGACAATACTTTATTGCAAAGGGTGATCAAACATTGGAACAAGCCGCTTTCGACCTATTGCGGAAGACAAATGTGACGCTGAGTGTCGCGGAAAGTTGTACTGGAGGACGTTTGGCTCAGGGCCTAACCCAGATACCCGGCGCGAGTCAAGTATTTCAAGGAGGCGCAGTCACGTATACAGATGCAGCCAAGAAAGATATATTGGGCGTGAAAGTGGAAACCTTGCGGAACTTTGGGGCTGTCAGCGAAGACGTCGTGAAGGAAATGGCACTGGGAGCCAAACAACGTTTCGACGCAATGTACGCGATTGCCGTCAGCGGTGTCGCGGGACCAGGCGGTGGAACAAAAGCCAAGCCCGTGGGATATGTTTGTATAGCATGGGCAAGTCCAAAAGAAATTTTTAGTAAGACATATCAGTTTGGCGGGGACAGATTGATAAATATCGAACGTGCAACACAATCTGCATGGTACGAGCTAATACAAATGGTCAGGAGAGAAAATAAAGATTCACAAATTTAAGTTTTGGAAAAACCTATAAAAAACAAATAATATTCCAAGTGTTTGTTTTGAGTCAAAAACATATGTAACTTGCGTCAAGTTATTAAGATAACCTTATTATGGCAAAGCATCAATTGATTTTACCCAAAATGGGTGAAAGTGTTCTGGAAGCGACAATAATAAAATGGTTAAAGCAGCCTGGTGACCGGGTTGAGGAAGACGAACCAGTATTGGAAATCGCAACCGATAAGGTTGACTCGGATGTCCCGTCCCCCGTGTCGGGAATTTTGAGTGAACATCTCTACCAGGTCGATGACGTTGTCCAGGTCGGTCAAGTTCTTGCGACCATAGAAACCGAAGGAGCGGACATTCCAGGGATTGAACTCGTCACTGCACGCCAACCAGTAATAGCGGAGCCTTCAGCGCCCAGCCCTGCTTCCCAGGATGAAGAAAAACGACCGTCTACCGACGACAACGTTAGATTTTACTCGCCCTTGGTGAAAAGTATCGCTGCAAAAGAAGGTATTTCCTTGGACGAGCTGTCTTCAATAAAGGGAACCGGCGCAGAAGACCGGTTGACCAAGCAAGATGTTCTGGACTTCCTCGAAAAGCGGCAGGTGCCTTCGGCTGAACGTCCTGAGGAAAGTTTGTCCCAAAAGCCAGTTCCCGCGGCATCTGCGATTCGCTCCCAGGAAACGCAATCGCAGCCGGGAGAGGGGGACGAAATCATAGAAATGGATAGAATGCGCCGCTTGATTGCAGACCACATGGTAAATAGCGTACATACAGCGCCTCATGTAAGCTCCTTTGTCGAAGCGGACGTCACCAATCTAGTGACCTGGAGGAACAGCGTCAAAGGCATTTACGAAAAGCGAGAAGGTGAAAAACTTACTTTTACACCCATTTTTATAGAAGCCGTCAGCCGAGCTTTAAAAGATTTCCCCATGGTGAACGTGACAGTTGATGGATATAAGATCATTAAGAAGAAAAACATAAATATTGGAATGGCTGCGGCTCTGCCTTCGGGAAATCTCATTGTGCCCGTGATCAAGAATGCAGACCAGCTAAGCCTCGTGGGACTGAGCAAGCATGTCAATGATCTGGCAACGAGAGCCCGAGCCAATAAACTAAAGCCAGACGACACCCAGGGAGGTACATTTACGCTCACAAATATAGGTGCTTTCGGCAATATCATGGGCACCCCTATCATTAATCAGCCTCAGGTTGCGATACTTGCAGTGGGTACAATCACTAAAAAGCCCGCAGTTGTCGAAACCGAATTCGGCGACATGATCGGGATCCGTCACAAGCTTTACCTATCCCTTTCCTATGATCATAGGGTGGTCGACGGTTCCTTGGGAGGCCAGTTTGTGAAACGCGTCGCCGACTATCTTGAAAATTGGGATATACAACGAGAGGTGTGATCCGGAGGTGCTTAAACTGTAAAGGTCACTTGGTTGATTACTTTTTTATACCTTAAGTACATTAGGAAAGAGGAAATCATTAGTCCCAGGGTCAGGCCGTACCAAATCCCGTTGATGCCCATCCCGAGTTTGAAACCGAGGAGGTAACCAACAGGCAAACCGAACACCCAATACGCGAAAAAGGTGATGACGGTGGGCCGATTGACGTCGCCCATTCCCCGCAGAATACCGAGGCCCACGACCTGAGCTCCGTCGAAAAGTTGGAATAGGGCAGCAATGATGAGCAGTTGAGCGGCAATGGCGATTACATTCTGATCACTGGTGAAAATCCAGGGAAGGTGTGTGTTGAAAATCATGAAAAGTAGTGCTGTAATACACATAAACCCAATGATCATCACATAATTGGTCGTCGCATAGGTCTTCATTCTTTTCAATTTAGCTTTGCCAAAATTGTTGCCTATCATGATCGTAGCAGCAGAGGCGATCCCGCTCGCCATCATATAGGCCATAGATGCAAGCGTGATCCCGATTTGATGGGCCGCCTGCGTGTCCGGGCCGAAAGTTCCTGCCATGATTGCGGCGGCAGCGAATGCGCCCATCTCAAAAACAGATTGTAAGGCCATGGGAATCCCTATTGTCAGGATTGCTCGCACTTTCCCTCCGTCAAGGCCGAGAAACGAAAAGCTTTTCAGGTATTTGGAGAATTTTTTTGATTTAAACACATACAAACCCATAGCGACCGACATCAAACACCTGTCGATTAGTGTACTATATCCCACGCCTTTGATTCCCATTGGTTCAATCCCAAACATTCCTTTCACAAATATGACGGCGAGAATGATGTTCAACACATTGCCCCAAACCGTAATGTTCATCGCCTGCCGTGTAAATCCCAATCCTTCTGCGAATTGTTTAAAAGCGCTGAAAATCATGATGGGCACGATGGAAAGACCCAACAGCAAGAGATAGGGTTTAGCCTGGGCGACCACCGCCGGATCCTGATTCAAATGATCTATCAACGACATTGAGCCAAAATAAATTCCACAGAAAAGAGCTATTCCCGAAATGATGTTTATGCTGAGGCTGTTCGAAAATAACCTACCACAACCATCGAGGTTTTTTCGCCCGTTTTCCTGTGCAATCAATGGGGTTAGTCCGTAGGCCAATCCTAAACCTATGACCATCACGATCATAAAGATACCATTGACCAAAGAGACTGCAGCCAAGGGGATGGTGCCGGCAAAATGTCCCACAATAATACTATCTGCCGTATGCACCAGGGTATGGCCCAACTGGGATATAATCACCGGGCCGGCCAAAGCCAGACTGCTTGTGTAATAAGGTTTATAAAACCTCAGTTTATCCTTCGTTTTTGAGCTCACAGGGCAAATTTTGCCAAATATAACAAGTTAATTGCCCTCAATCATGCAATTCTGAAAATTTTGTCTTACCTTAGCCTTATAAAATAGTTGGGCTATTGTTATGTTGAGTATGGTATTAGGGTTTCTTGGAATTGGGACTCCGGAGCTTTTAGTGATTTTATTTGCGGTTCTCCTTCTTTTTGGTGGAAAAAAACTCCCTGAACTGGCCAGAGGCCTGGGCAAGGGTTTGCGTGAATTTAAGGATGCGTCCGAAACAATCAAACGCGATATTTCTGAGCAAATTAATGAGTTTGAAAAAGACTTGGATGTTGATGTCTCCAAAAAGGATCAGGAAAATCTTCGATCCGATCAGCACGCAGCGGCGCCTGCTGATACCCGAGAGGTTGGTTCCACGCAGGAAGCTGATGCTCAGGACCCTAGACCCACTAATGCGGCGATGACCCCTCCTCCGGGCACCCATCAGCATGTTCCACGTCGTGAGCCAGACTATTATGGCAGCCAGGACGTTTACTATAATGAATCCCAAAATCCCGGGATCCCTTCCGATCCCGAAAATGGGCCCGAAAAAGAAGCCTAATTTTTAGCGTCCATGACACATGATATTTTAATTGCCAACGAATTGGCTTTAGGGGTAAAGCAAGTTCGCGCAACCCTGGAATTGTTGAATGAAGGCGGGTCTGTCCCCTTTATTGCCAGGTACCGTAAGGAGATGACCGGAAGTCTGGATGAAGTTCAGATTGCGCAGATCCGCGACCGTGATATTCAGCTAAAGGAATTGGAGAAACGCAGGGATGCGATATTGAAATCCATCACTGAGCAGGGGAAATTGACTCCAGAGTTGGAAGAGAAAATCGGCTCAGCAGAGACCATGACCTTGTTGGAAGACCTGTACCTGCCCTACAAACCCAAACGGAAAACGCGGGCCAGTGTGGCGAAGGAAAAAGGACTCGAACCCTTGGCTTTGTTGATATTGGAACAGAAAATAAGCGACTTGGACTCAGCGGCTCAGCATTTTGTTTCCGATGAAAAGGGTGTGGAAGACACGGAGGCTGCACTGGCAGGAGCGCGGGATATTATGGCAGAGATCATTGCCGAAGATCCTGAAATCCGCCAACAGCTGAGACAACTGTTTCTCGAAAAAGGGCGCTTTACTGCCAAGGTCGTCCCGGGTAAAGAAGAGGCCGCACAAAAGTATAAGGATTACTTCGACTGGAGCGAACCACTGAAATCCGCTCCTTCGCACAGAGTGTTAGCTATGCGTAGAGGCGAGAAGGAGGGGTTGTTATTTTTAGACGTAGACGTTCTAGAGGAGGATGCATTGCCGATTATCGATCATGCGTATGTGGTAGCGGCAAATGCAGCATCTGCACAGGTCCGAATTGCACTTCTGGACGGATATAAGCGTTTGTTACGCCCCTCCATGGAAACCGAAATACGGGTGGCAACGAGACAGAAAGCAGATGAAGAAGCCATCCGGGTTTTTGCTGAAAATGTCAGGCAGCTGCTACTGGCTGCCCCGCTGGGGGAGAAGAGAGTGCTTGCCATAGATCCGGGTTTTCGTACCGGCTGTAAAGTAGTGTGCCTGGATGCGCAAGGCAATCTACTTGAAAACACCACCATATTTCCGCACCTTGGAACAAGCAAGGCAGAGGAAGCCGCGGAGACCATCCGTGCCTTGACCGAGGAGTTCCAGATCCAATCCATTGCTATAGGAAACGGTACGGCTGGCCGTGAGACGGAAGATTTTGTTCGTAAGTTAAACCTCAACGACGTTATCATCGTACTGGTCAATGAGAGTGGCGCTTCCATTTATTCTGCGTCAGAAGTAGCCAGAGAGGAATTCCCTGACAAAGATATTACGGTACGTGGTGCCGTTTCCATAGGACGCCGTTTGCTCGATCCTCTGGCTGAATTGGTCAAAATCGATCCGAAATCTATCGGCGTCGGTCAGTATCAACACGATGTCGATCAGAACAAATTGCAAAGCGCACTGGACGATACAGTAATCAGCTGCGTGAATGCGGTTGGCGTCGAGCTTAATACGGCATCCAAGCAAATACTTTCTTATGTTTCGGGACTGGGACCGGCTTTGGCCCAACAAATTGTACGACACCGACAGATCAATGGGCCATTTAAAAATCGCGAAGAACTGAAAAGCGTTCCGCGTCTGGGAGCCAAGGCGTTCGAACAAGCTGCAGGATTTTTGAGAATCCGCCAAGCCGAGAATCCCCTGGATGCCAGTGCTGTTCACCCCGAAAGGTATGCGTTGGTTGAAAAAATAGCTGCGGATCTCGGTTGTGAAATCAAAGACCTCATCACCGACACGAAACTCCAAAAAGAAATTTCCCTAGAAAAATATATTTCAGAGGACGTCGGTCTCCCGACTTTAAAGGATATAATGGCGGAGCTTGCCAAGCCGGGGCGTGATCCAAGGGCCGAATTTGAAGCCATCGCATTCACTGAGGGTGTACACAGTATTGGGGACCTCAAAGTCGGCATGAAAGTGCCCGGCGTAGTGACGAATATCACAAATTTTGGCGCATTTGTAGATATTGGCGTGCACCAGGACGGACTCGTTCACCTTAGTCAACTAGCAAATCGCTACGTTGCGGATCCCAACGAAGTCGTCAAAGTTCAGCAAAAAGTGATGGTGACGGTAACAGAAGTGGATGAGAAGAGGAATCGCATAGGTTTATCTATGAAAACCGCTGAAAAACCAAAACCACCTAAGAAGAAGCAAACCAAAGGCAAGCCCGGAAAAACAAAGACCACGGAAGAAACGATGGCTTCCAAATTGGCTGCGCTGAAATCAAAATTTGGCAGTTAAGAAAATTGTTGTAAATTGTACAGCGAATATAGTTTAAACCTTATGAAAAGAATATTATTGTTGTTTATCGCGACCTTGGCCTGTACATTTTCTATGGCTCAGGACAAAAAGCTTCTAACATTCGACGATTATAGCTCGTGGAACCGAATTTCCAGGGCAAACATTAGTCCAAATGGAGTCTGGGTCGCCTATGGTCTTACGCCAAATGGAGGTGACGATACGCTGTTTATCAAAAACCTGGAAACAGATACGGTCTATAAAGTAGAATTTGCGGACAATCCTCAGTTTTCCGATGACAACCAATGGGCTATATACACGCTTTCTCCATCCAAGAAAGAAGCTAAAAAGCTGAGGGATGCGCGAAAGGAAGTGACTAACAAAACAGTATTGCTACATCTGGAAAGTGGGAAGAAACAGGTCTTTGACCGGATTAACCGCGCGCAATTTACAAATAACGGCCATCACCTTGCTATTCACAGGAAGAAGCATGCCGACGACAAATCCACCCATAGCGGCAGTGATCTCATATTGAAAGACCTCAAAAACAATAGATTACTGAATCTCGGCAACGTGAGTGATTTTGCCTTTAATCAGTCCGGAAGTTGGCTGGCGTATCTCGTTGATGCGGACCAGCGCGTCGGAAACGGCCTATACGGAGTGGACCTTGCGTCCTACCAAATCCAAGCCTTGGACACAGATACCTTGACGTATAGTCAATTGGCTTGGGATGATGCTCAGGCTCATAAAAACGATTGGAATAAGAAAGGTAAAAATCTGGCTGCATTGAAGGGCATAGAAGCAAGTGGGGACACCTACAGAGAAAATGTCCTCCTCGTTGTGCGGAATTTGGGAACGAATAATTTCAAAATCGAAAGCCAGAACACCAGTTCCTGGAGCGGATTTCCTGAGAACATGGTTCTTAGCGAAAATGGAAATCTGAGATGGTCGGACGATGGAAATACACTTTTTTTCGGCATTAGAGAACAAGAGGAAAAACTAAAACTGAGCCGCGACACCATTCCCAATGTAGATGTTTGGCACTGGAAGGATGAAATGATCCAAACGGTGCAGATCCGGCGCGCGAATATGCTGCGACGATACACGTATCTAAGCGCTTTGCACCTGGATAAAAACGCTTTTGTCCGTTTGGCTGACGATGATTTCCGGCAGGTAATGACTTCCAAGCATCCTCAATACGGAATTGCACGCAACGATAGGAGTTATATTACGGATGTCAGCTGGGGCGAGTCGCCGGCAGATCTTTACCGCATAGACTATCACAGTGGCGAACGCAAGCAGTTCGCCTCCAATATTTCTCGCGCACTGGGCATGTCCCCCGACGGGAAAAACTACCTCTATTTTGATGGAGAACATATTTTTGCCTACGATTTGGAGAAGGACCATGTGACGAATGTTTCATCCAGCGCGGGAGTCAGTTTTGGCGACGAGGATCATCCCTATCCCAATGCGCAACCTTCTTACGGGTATGCTGGCTGGACAAAGGATGGAAAAGGAGTCATTGTCAACCACAAATTTGATCTTTGGTTACTTTCCCTCGATGGGAAAAAAGCACAAAACCTGACCGCAGGTCTCGGCGATCGTGAGGAAATCCGTTTCCGCTATGTTTCACTGGATCCTTGGGAGGAATACATAGATTTGAAAACTGATTTGCTGTTGTCTGCATATGGAGAATGGACGAAGAAGACAGGATATTACAAGGTGAAATCTGGACAAAATCCACAGGAAATCGTGTATCAGGACCGGAATTTTGGCCGCCCACTTAAAGCGGAAAATGCGGACCGCGTATTATATACCGTGCAGACCTTCGTCGACTTTCCAGATTACTATGTTAGCGGCGGTGATTTCCAGCAACCCAGGAGAGTCACAGATGCCAATCCTCAGCAGAAAGACTTTGCGTGGGGCGAGCGAATTCTGGTAGAATTTACCAATAGCAAAGGACAAAAACTGCAGGGGACACTTGCGCTTCCGGCTGGTTATGAACCAGGGAAGAAATACCCTATGATTGTGTATTTCTATGAGAAAATGTCACAAAATCATCATGTTTATTCAATGCCTGTTTATGATGACCGTCCGCATATGTCTTACTACGCGAGCAACGGGTATCTCGTGTTGCAGCCGGATATTGTCTACGACGAAGGGTATCCCGGAACCAGTTCCCTGGATTGTATCACCTCAGCGGTGCAGCAAGTTATCGACCTGGGTTATGCTGATCCGGCCAAAATCGGTCTTCAGGGGCACAGTTGGGGCGGATACCAGTCGTCCTTTATTCTTACTCAAACCGATATGTTTGCCTGTGTGGTGACTGGTGCGCCACCGACAAATTTGGAGTCTTTTTACAATAATCTTTATGGAAGTACCGGGACTAATCATCACGGGATCACTGAAATTGGTCAGATCAGAATGGGCAGAAATGTAACCCCTTGGTCGAACCGGGAAGCATATCAGCGGGAAAATCCAACGTTCCATGCGGATAAAATCACAACTCCCTTTATGATCTTGCACGGTACGGTGGACGGTGCGGTTGACTGGGCGCAGGGTATGGAATTTTATAACGCGACGCGCAGACTGGGCAAGGAAGTGATATTTCTGTCATATCCGGGCGAGGATCACCATTTAGCAAATGAGGCCAATGCAAAGGACTTTCAGAAACGGATGGCTGAGTATTTTGACCATTATCTGAAAGGCACTGAAGCTCCTGAATGGATGGTTTCTGGAATTCCAAACCTGCAGAAACTGTATGATAAGGCGAGATAGAGATCCAAGTAGCTGTCAGCCGTGCAACACTTGTGTTACTGATTAAACATTTGAAGCACAGCCGCGTCTAACAGCTACTAATCTATCTTTTATGCCGAAGATTCTGTTAAAGACCAAAGTTTTAATATTCGTACTGACCGTCTGGGCTGTGCAAGCTGCCGCGCAGCAAACTCCAAGTCAGGTTTCAGCTGTCGTTGTTTCCGGAGTGGTGCGTGATAGCGCTAGTTCGGAGCCCCTGAGTGGAACGACGATCCGCTTGGTACGAACGGTTGATGGAAAAGATCTGGTAGTAGAATCTATCGCCTCGGGAGAGGACGGAAAATTTGCCTTTAATACACGTTTAAGGGGCACACTAACAATGCAGGTTCAGCACCTGGGCTACGAGATGCATACCCGGGAAATTGTGATTTCCAATCAACCAATCAAATCCCTAGAGATTAAAATGCGCACATTATCTATTGCCTTAGACGGCGTAGTGGTTCAGGCGCAGCCGGACGTCGTGCTAAAGGGAGATACGACGGAGTTCAACGCTAGTTCATTTCCAACAGAAGCTTACGCGGATTCAGACGCATTACTTGCGCAGCTGCCTGGCGTGGAAATTGACGCACAAGGCAATGTACAGGTCCAGGGCGAACAGGTAACCCGGGTAATTGTCGATGGCAAGGAGTTTTTTAGCTCCGATCCGAGGATTGCGCTAAAGTCTCTTCCGGCAGATATCATTGACAAAATACAGTTTATAGACGAGAAGAGTCGTCAAGCACAGTTTACGGGATTTGATGACGGAGAGCGGAACAAAATCATCAACATCGTCACTAAACCTGAAAAGCGATCAGGGTACTTTGGGAGAATGTCAGCTGCCGCGGGCAATAGCGAACGCTATAACACGGGGGGTAGCGTGAATTTTTTTAGTGGAGTTGAGCGGATAAGCATCAATGCTGTCACAAATAATGTTAGCCAGTCGGATTTTTCCATGCCTGACGTAGGAGCAGATGGTGGGGATTCCCGGCAGGGTGGTCGGGGCGGAAGGGGCGGTTCCGGGGGAATTCCAGGCCAAGCCAATACCCATTCCCTTTCACTGAATTACAATAATGAGTGGCTCGAGAAAATCACCTTCAATACAAATTATACGATTAATTCGACGAACAGTCGAACGATCAATTTAGTAAATAGAGAAACCCTTATTGATAATCAAAGCAATCAAATCAGCGTTTCACGTAGTGAAAATGACCGCAAGAATCAGAGTCACCGGGTGAACTTTGATTTACGCTACGAGATAGATTCTATGCAGTCCCTGGATTTTGAGCCCAATTTCAGAATACAACGCAATACAGGAACAAATTCTTCATCAGCGGAAACCAATCTCAAAGATGCTGATCCGCTCAACGCTTCAGAGCGAATGAATGCGAACGAGCGTACCAACCTCAGTTTCGGCGGGCAACTCAATTATCGACTACGGCTTGCCAAGGCAGGACGGACGGTATCTTTCCGCGTTGACGGGAACAGCAATTCCAATAAAGGATTGGCACAGAATTATACCATCAATCAATACTTCGAGGATCATATCCTTGGAAGGATCGATACAACCAATAGTCAAAATAACACCCTTTCCTCGGGAAACGGATATAGTGGGAGAGTTTCTTATACCGAGCCTCTTGGACAGAATTTTCGCGTTGAAGGTAATTACAGCCTTAGGAATAGGGCCAATTACTCGAATCGGGAAACCCTTGATTACCTCGCAGAAACTGGTCAGTTTTCTGAGTTGAATCGCCAACTTTCAAACGAATTTAACAATGATAACCTTTATCAGTCCGCGGGATTGACATTTATGTTCAATAAAGAACACTGGAATATTTCCACAGGAATGAACTTTCAAACCTCAACCATACAGAATCAAAAGATTTTTCCGGAGAATGCTTACTTGGACCATGGTTTCCAAAGCTACTTGCCTCATTTTCGGATGACGTTCCGTCCGTCGAGAAGCCATAATTTTAGATTTGAATACCGGGCTTCGACCAATGCTCCTTCCGTAAACCAGTTGCAAGATGTTGTAAATAATGAAAATCCGCTTAATATTCGTACAGGCAACCCTCAACTCGTGCAGGAATACGCTCACCGCCTGAATTTTACTTTCAACAAGACTAACAGACAAAGCGGTACGAACATCAATATAACGCTCAATAGTGATATTATCAGTAATCGGGTAGTCAATAGCTTGTTAATTGCGCGTTCGGACACGACTATTCTCCCAGGCGTGGTTCTGGGTAAGGGCGGTCAATATTCTCGCCCTATCAATATGAATGGTTATTATACTAGCCGAGCTAACGTTTCTCTTGGTTTTCCGATCAAGGCGTTGAAAATAAACCTGAATTCTAATTCTTCCGTCGACCATACCCATGATGTAGGGATGCTGAACGATCTGGAGACTTCTTCCAACTCCTACTCGATCAGGCAAAGGGTCGGAGTAAATAGTAAAATCAGCCAAAAAATTATTTTTGGGATCAGCTATGCGGGAAGCTATAGCTTTGTTAACAGCCCGGGGAATGCAAGCGAGAATTTCACCTACCTCAACCAAACGTTTAGAAACGATTTGACGTGGATTTTTTGGAAGGGCCTTAGATTCAATTCCTCCTTAAATTATAACCGGAACGCGGGCATCTCTCAGAATTATGCGCAGGAATTCATGGTCTGGAATCTTTCGTTTGGTAAAAAGTTACTTCGGAATCAACGGGCTGAATTGACATTTACAGCCTACGACGTACTTAATAAGGGTGTCAGCGTGAATCGCTCCGTCACGGAAAGATATATCACTGACACCCAAACCAATCTGCTGAAGCAGTATTTTATGCTGAGTTTTACCTACAACCTCCGGCATTTCGGATCCGGATTTGGTGGTTTTGGAGGTTAACTCAATGTTCCGTCCGACTTGCCCTCTTCCAGAGCCTGTTTGGCTTTATAATTGGCCTGAAGCTCAGCCAACTTTTCTTTGCTGTAAGCTATATTGGTAATTAAGACAAACAGTACGGGCACGACAAAAATCGCGAGCATTGTTGCGATTAGCACGCCTCCAAATACCGTCCATCCAATAGTCTGTCTGGATATGGCGCCTGCGCCCACGGAAAACATGAGCGGTACAATTCCAAGAATGAAGGCAAATGATGTCATCAATATAGGTCTCAGACGCAGTTTGACCGCTTCTATGGTTGCCTTAATGACGTCCATGCCCCAATCGACCCTTTCCTTAGCAAACTCAACGATTAAAATAGCATTTTTAGCCGCCAGACCAATGATAGCAATAAGGCCTATTTGCGCGTACACGTTGTTGTCCAGTTTGGGAAGAAGCATCAGCGTCAAGATCGCTCCGAACAGGCCCAGCGGTACCGATAGCAAGATTGAGAAAGGGACAGACCAACTCTCGTACAGCGCAGCCAACAGCAAGAATACGAAAACGATACAGAGTGCAAAAATCAGTATTGTTGTACTCCCCGATTGCTTTTC
This sequence comes from uncultured Sphingobacteriaceae bacterium, assembly GCA_964401685.1. GTDB lineage: Bacteria > Bacteroidota > Bacteroidia > Sphingobacteriales > Sphingobacteriaceae > DASRQK01. The sequence continues at coordinate 5,862 of CAYNZH010000003.1, read as the reverse complement.
TTGCAGGCTCAGACCCGAAAATTGATGAGAATAGCCTGTGGGCAAATGGTTCAGCGCAACTTCTTCCAGAGCTGCTAACGCATCGCCACTACTATAGCCTGGGGCCGCATCCCCGCTCACTTCAATGGATCGAAACATATTGAAGTGATTGATGAGGGACGGTTTTTCAACGATGCTATAGTCCACAAGTGTACTGATCGGAACCGAAAGCCCTTGGGGATTTTTGACGAACAACTTGTCGATATCCTCAATCTGCATACGGTAATTGGTGTCTGCTTGCGTTACAACACGATAATTTCGCCCATAGCGCGTAAAATCGTTTACATAACTGCTTCCCAAATACGCCGAAAGTGTTCGGTATACGTCGCTGATGTTGATCCCCATGCGCTTTACTTGCTCCCGGTTCACCCGTACCTCGTAATTTGGCGTGCGGGAGTTAAACATGGTATAGGCATTGCCAATTTCCGGCCTTTCGTTTGCCGCCTGGACGAAACCTGCCACCGCTTCTTCAAATTCTTTTATGTCAGCACCCTGCTGGTCCAAGATTTGGATAGAAAAGCCTCCACTTCTGCCCAGACCCGGAATAGAAGGCGGCGCTACGGGTATCAAGCTCGCATGGGGGTAGTTCGCATATCTTTGGCGAACTTGATCAATGATTTCAAACGAACTTCTTCCTCGATCGGCCCAGGGCTTGAGCTGAATGTAGAAAGTAGCTCCGCTAGAGCTGCTCGAGCGGTTGAGGAGGTTCATCCCCGAGATTACGGTAAGGTTGTTGATCTCCGGAATATTTGCGCGAAATTCGTCCTCAATTTCCTTTAAAACTTGGTTTGTTCGGACCGCGGATGCACCTTCAGGTAAAGCAATACCGACCATAAAGGTACCCGTATCTTCGCTGGGAATAAAACCACCAGACTTGGCGTTGAACATGCCAAAAGTACCCACATAGACGCAGGCCAGCATCACCATGACCAGCGGCGCTTTTTTGATGCACCAACGCACCCATTCGGCGTATTTAGCCGTCGTTCTGTTGAACCATAAATTGAATCGATAAAACAGCCGACTCAGACCGCGCGAATCTGGACCCAGAGTCGAAGGTTTCAAAATCAATGAACAAAGAGCGGGTGTTAATGTTAAGGCAACGAACGCTGAAATTAGAACGGAAACCGCGATAGTAAGTGCAAATTGTTGATACAATCGACCCACCATTCCTGGAATAAAAGCCACGGGTATAAAAACGGCCGCCAGGATCAGTCCGATGGCAATTACTGGCGCCGTAATATCTTTCATTGCCAACCGCGTAGCTTGCTTGGCCGTATATTTACCCTGATCCAGATAATGTTGCACGGCCTCCACGACAACGATCGCATCATCCACCACGATTCCGATTGCCAGAACAAAAGCGAGCATCGTGAGGTTGTTTATCGAAAATCCAAATAGCTGAAAAAATATAAACGTTCCGATGATCGAAACGGGTATAGCCAAAATCGGGATCAGCGTTGCCCGCCAACTTTGGAGAAAAATAAAGACGACCAGAGTTACCAGGATCACTGCCTCAATCAGGGTCATGATGACCGCGCTGATCGACGCCTGTATTACGGTGACGGTCTCGTAGGAAACGATGTAGTCCACGTCACTTGGGAATCCTTGTTTCAGCTCATCCAGTGCAGCATAGACGCCTTCAGCTGTCTGAATCGCGTTACCTCCTGGGGTCTGATTGATCATCATTCCCGAGGATACCATCCCGTTGACCGTATTGGTCGTACCGTAGCTAAACTGTCCGAGCTCCACGCGGGCGACATCCCTGAGGTAAACCAGAGATCCGTCTGGATTGGTTTTGACGATGATTTCCTCGAAAGCCTCCTCTGTATTCAACGCGCCCTCCAAAATGACCGGGAACTCGAAGACCTGTGCATCGGACTGAGGTTTTGCCCCCACACTTCCGCCTGGAACCCTTAGGTTTTGATCTTGTATTGCTGCATTTACGTCAGCCGGCGTCATATTGAGGCTGGAAAGTTTTGCTGCGTCTAGCCACACCCTCATGGAGAAAGGCTGGCCAAAGGCCATCACGTCGCCGACACCATCTACCCGCATCAGCGCGTCCCGAACGTAAAGATTTACATAGTTTGTTAGGAAATTCTGGGTTCGGGTTCCATTAGGTGAATACAGCGCGATCATCATCAACGCGTCGGTATTTGCCTTTCGGGTCGTTACTCCGAGTCGTCGGACGGCTTCGGGTAATGCGGGTTCTGCGATTCCCACACGATTTTGTACATCGAGCGTGGCAATATCTATATCTGTGCCTACGTCGAACGTCACGGTGACGCTTGCCCTGCCGCTTGATGTACTATTTGAGGTCATGTAGCTCATGCCCGGAGTTCCGTTGACCTGACCTTCAATAAGCGTCGTAACCGTTTGCTCCACTGTTTCGGCATCTGCACCCGTGTAGTTGGCACTGATGGATACCGTTGGTGGTGAGATTTTTGGGTATTGACTGATTGGCAGCGTCGTGATCGAAATTGCTCCAATCAGAGTGATCATTATGGATATTACGATGGCGGTTACCGGCCGTTTTATAAATACTTCTGAAATCATTTTTTCCTTTTAATTTTCCTCAGCCTGAACTAGGGCACCGTGGCGTATATTGAGCAAACCTTCGATAACGACGGTCTCTCCTGGAATTAATCCTTCTTCTATAACAATGTCTTCGCCTGTTTTAAGGCCCAATTGGACAATACGTTGTTCAACCCGGCTTTCCCCGTCGACGACATACACAACCGATTGGCCGAGCTGCTCGGTAACCGCCTTATAAGGGATGACCATTTTTGCTTGAGGCGAAGTTTGGCGAATGCTCAGAACCGCACTCGATCCGGCTCTAAGCTGCCCCTGCGGGTTTTCAAATTGCGCCCTTACCATGATCGTTCCGGTGTTTCTGTTAATGGTCCGATCCAGCGTCGCAATTCTCCCTGACAGGGGGTAATCGACACCACCGGGTAGCCGCAAAGTGATAGAGGAATCTCTTTGGCCTCCCCCTTGTTGCTGAATTTCTATAATTTGCTGCAAATCGCTTTCATTCACCTGAAAATCGACACCGATGGGATTGGTTCCAGAGATTGTGTTTATCAAGGTGGATCCCGCGGTAACCAAGGCACCCTGCCTTACCTCCGAAATTCCGATCACTCCTGAAAAAGGCGCACGGATGATCGATCTGTTTAAATTTATTTCGGCCGTGTTCAGCGCAGCTTGCATCGCTTGCACCTGCGCCTGGGCATTGCTGAGTTCGGTGGCTGTATTGTCCAGGACCTGCCGCGCAATTGCGTCCTTTTCAGCCAGTGTCTGATAACGTTTCAGATCCCGCTGCAGCCGCTCTTCATTGGCCTGCGCAATTGCTAAATTTGCCTTTGCCTGATCCAGCGAAGCCGCATACCGCGTTGGGTCAATTTCATATAAGGCCTGGCCTGCACTTACCGATGCACCATCGGCTACATGAATCCGTGTGATATATCCGTTGACCTCGGCGCGTAGCTCGGTTTCATTGAGAGGAACCACATAGGCTGGGAATTGGCGGTAACCAGTCACGATTTCCTCGGAAACACTGGTTGTAACAACCCTAATTGCTGTCTCTTCGCCGGCACCCGCCGGTGATTGGCTTTTTTGGCCACAAGAAACGACGAACATCAATGCGCCCACACAAGCCAGGGCATAAAAAGGTGCTTTATTCATTATTGTTTACTTTATCGTAATTAATCCCAACGCTTTTTGCACATCCAGTTTTGCTGACAAAACCGCGTACAACGCATTTAAATAATTGATTTGAGAAGTTCTGAGATCTGTTTCTGCCATCATCAGGTCAAGGTAGGTTTTTATGCCTTCATCATATTGTAACTTGATGACTTCATACACTTCCTCGGACAGGGCAACATTTCCCCTCGCGACGTTCCAGTCGCTCAAGTTTGCCCTATAACTCGCCAGAGCCATACTGTGTTCGGTTTGAATGCTTCGGCGCAGATTGATCAGATCCCAGTCCAAGCGCTCTTCCAAAAGCTGGCTCCTCCGGATTTCCTGAACCCTCCGGGTTCCTTCAAAAATCGGTAACCTCAGACTGAGCCCAAAGACAGAGCGCGGAGAACTATTCTGGTAGAGCTGCCCGTAGGAGGGGGCTCTGAAATCCCAGGCATAATTGTAAAACGCCGAAATTCCAGGCAGAAACTGCCATTTGTTGTACTGCGTATTGATTCTCTGAAGATTTTGCAGTGTTTGTATTTGCTGGTATTCAATGCGATTCTCTTCCTGAAGCAGGGTTGTCGTATCCAATAGGGCAGCACCTGCCAAAAATTCTTCTTCCAAATCGACTTCGGGACGTATGTTCAGTGGGGTTTCTGCGTCCATCCCAATCAGTTCTTTGAAATAATCCTGCTTATAAATCAACAACTCCTCCACCCGCTTGAGATCGGCACGGGCGTTAGCGAGGGAAATTTGCGCTCTTTTGAAATCGGTTTTGTCTACAATACCAGTCTGATAGCGGATTTCGGAATCTTCCAGTTGTTGCTGAATGCGTGCGATGTTTTCTCTGACAATGTTGAGCTGCTCGTAACTCGTGAGAATATCATAATAAGCCTTACTCACATCGACCACTGTATTCGTCTTGGTCAATGCGGTGTTCAGATAGTTGTTTTCCCGGATAAATCTTGCTGCTTTGGACGCCTGCAGGAGATGGGGCTGGAGAATCTGCTGATCCACCTGCAATACCATCGCACTTGTGTGCGGCTGTCCCATACGAATGACCTGATCACCGATGACATTTGTAGGCACGATGATGTTTCTGTTATAGTTGGCCGAGGCCGCGATTTGTGGAAACCAGTCTGATAGTGCTGAGGCAATCTCTCGTTCACCGATTTCCTCGTCAATGACTCTCTGCTGAACCTGCCCTCTGTTTTGCAGGGCAAATTCTATATAATCTTCCAGGTTCGGATTCGGCGGAAGCGAAATCTGGCTAACGGCCGTCTGGAGAAGACCCGCGATAAATAGAGATGTAACTAAAATATATTTAATCTTCATGATATAAACTCGATCTTGACTTTAGATGGTGCGCTCGGCTTGGGTCAATGGATTTTTTCGAACCGTAAAGAACCGAAAAATTTATGGTTTTTTGCCCATAAATCCTTTAGTTAACAAAAGTTTGACAAATCCTTAGTCTTGCTTGGAAATATTTCATAATTTTGTATTTTAATTTGAATTTACGTAAATTACCTTGAGTTTTAGCAATTTCCAATTTGATCCGGGCCTTTTAGAAGGCTTGACGAGTATGGGTTTCAAAGATCCAACACCTATACAAGCGGAGACCATACCTCTGATCCAACAAAAAAACGATGTAATTGCCTGTGCCCAGACTGGAACAGGAAAAACGGCCGCTTACTTGCTTCCGGTGATGGACGCAATTTGTAAAATGGCTGATCGCCCTAAAGTAAGTGCACTGATTCTTGTTCCAACACGTGAGCTTGCAATGCAGATCGATCAACAGGTGGAAGGACTGGGCTACTTTGCTGGCGTGAGTTCCATTGCGATATATGGTGGGGGAGATGGCATGGGTTATGAGCAACAGAGGCGGGCGCTACGCGATGGAGTCGATTTGGTGATTGCAACGCCTGGGAGACTGATTGCCCACCTTAGTTCGGGAGTTCTGCCCTTTGAAACCTTAAAATTTCTTGTGTTGGATGAAGCGGATCGTATGTTGGACATGGGCTTTAAAGACGATTTGAGCAGAATAATCAGGGATTTGCCTCAAAACCGCCAGACTGCCATGTTTTCAGCCACCATGCCGCCTAAAATCCGAACATTTGCCAAAACCCTGTTACAAAATCCAGA
>CAYNZH010000002.1:106147-109059 GCA_964401685.1 uncultured Sphingobacteriaceae bacterium | reverse complement strand
CAAATCAAATTGTTTCATCCCCAAGTGGTTGCGCAAGGGAGAAACATCCCTGGAGGACTGGTCGCAAATTTTTTTATGGGTAAAAACGGGGACAAAGTACAGTTTAGAATAAACAATGGAAAATGGACCAATATGGCTTATTTTTCCGCATATGATCCCTCCTACGTCGTGGCTTTGAACGAATGGAACGTAAGTCAGGAACTCATTGAAGGCAGACGCCCGTCAAATCCAGTAAACTCCACACACCTATGGCAAGCAAACATCCCGGCAGGTAGGCTAGCCGCGGGAGAGCATACCATAGAAGTCCGGGCTACGGATATGTTTGGACGGACATTCACGGAGACCTCAACTTTCCGGGTGGAAGAGACTGAAGCTCGCCAGGGAGCGACCAGGATCAACAAGCGTCCGCGCGTGATTGCGCACAGAGGGCACTGGAATACTCCAGGTTCTGCACAAAACTCGATTGCTTCTCTTATCAAAGCGGATTCCATCGGGAGTTACGGGACGGAGTTTGACGTATGGCTTTCGGCTGACGACGTTCCGGTACTCAACCATGATGCCGATTTCAAAGGACTAATTGTCGAAGAGACTACCGCCGCACAATTGATGAAGCAAAAATTGGCCAATGGCGAAAATTTGCCGAGTCTAGAACAGTTTCTGGACATCGCAAAGCCTTTGGACATTCGGCTAGTGCTGGAACTCAAACCTCACAGTAGCCCCGAGCGTGAAAGTAAAGCTGTTGACATTATTCTCGCAATCGTCGCGGATAAGGGATTGAACGATCGGGTAGATTATATATCCTTTTCAAAGCATATCGCGAAGAGATTTGCTGAGAAAGCGCCCAAGAGTGTATCCGTGCAATACCTTGGAAGAGATCTTTCGCCTACTCAGCTCTCCGAAATGGGGATTTTGGGTGCTGATTTCAATTATCAGGTGTATCAGAACAATCCGCAGTGGCTAAAAGACTTGAAAGCACTTGGGATGACAACCAACGTCTGGACGGTAAACGACCCTCAGCACATGTTATGGTGCATAGATAATGGCCTGGATTTCATTACTACCGATGATCCGGAAGCGTTTCTGAAATTATTTCGCTAGGAAACCGGGCAATAATAAAAAGAGCCGGCCTCCGCGTAGGAGCCGGCTCTGTTATTTTGTAAAACTTCCGAATGCGGAAGCCTGAAAAATCACCCTCCTGAAAGAGCGGCTGCACCACTCACGATCTCCGTCAATTCTGTCGTGATCGCCGCTTGGCGGGCCTGATTGTATGAGAGCCTCAATTCCTTGAGCAATTCTCCCGCGTTGTCCGTCGCCTTGTCCATGGCGGTCATCCTGGCTCCGTGCTCGGCAGCATGAGAATCCAGAACTGCTTTGTAAAGCTGAGTTTTGACCGCTTTTGGTATCAGGTTTTGAATTATTTCTTCCTTCGATGGCTCGATAATGTAGTCTGCGAACTGTGAATTCATGTCATCGACATCCGTTTCGACCGGAAGTAAAGGCAACAACTGCTCTACGGTCAAGACCTGAGTTGCCGCGTTCTTGAATTGATTGTACACTAGTTCCACCCGATCAAATTCACCCTTGACAAAATTGTCCATGATGTCTTGGGTAATCGTCGAGACAGACTCAAAGTTTAAATCTGAAAAAATTTCATTTTGATTGCCAATCACCTTGAAGCCGCGGCGTGTGAAAAAATCATGCCCACGTTTTCCGATCGCAATAATACTCAGATTTCCTTCTTTGGCTTGCTTAGCATAGGAAGAAGTGATCAGTCTGTTCGTAGCCTTGATGACTGTAGCATTAAACGCGCCGGCCAATCCACGATTTGATGTGATCACAACCAACAAAACCTTGTGCGGATCTCGGTCAACGGTAAATGGCGAGGTCCATCCTTCGACACTGCTGGACACATTCGCCAGAATATCGCGAAGCTTATTTGCATAGGGCCTTAGCTGCAGAATCGCCGTAGTAGCACGCTTCAACTTAGCAGCTGCCACCATCTTCATGGCTTTAGTGATCTGCTGAGTCGAATTTACCGAAACGATACGATTTCTTACTTCCTTTAAATTTGCCATTCCAAATTAGTATTTTCCTGCGAGTTCTCTCGCAACTTTATCCATGACATCCGTCAACTCGTCCGTGTACTTCCCTGCTTTCAACGCCTGAAGCACTTCTGGATGACGTTGCTCCAATTGCTGCAAGTATTCAGCTTCAAACTCACGAACCTTATCGACAGGTACTGATCTGAACAGACCTTTTACACCTGCGTAAATGATCGCCACTTGCTTCTCTACTGCTACCGGAGAAAACTGTCCTTGTTTTAGAATTTCCACGTTACGCACACCCTTATCCAATACGGCCTTAGTCGCAGCATCCAGATCAGATCCGAATTTAGAGAAAGCCTCCAACTCGCGATACTGCGCCTGATCCAACTTCAAGGTACCAGCAACTTTCTTCATGGACTTGATTTGCGCATTACCCCCAACCCTGGATACCGATATACCCACGTTAATCGCCGGACGAACACCCGCGTTAAACAGGTTTGATTCCAAAAAGATCTGACCGTCAGTAATGGAAATCACGTTGGTAGGAATGTACGCCGAAACGTCACCTGCTTGAGTTTCGATAATTGGAAGTGCGGTCAGCGAACCACCACCTTTCACAATACCTTTGATAGACTCGGGCAAGTCATTCATATTTTTGGCAATTTCATCGGAGGAGTGAATCTTTGCTGCACGTTCGAGCAAGCGGCTGTGCAAATAGAAAACGTCCCCTGGATAAGCCTCACGTCCCGGTGGACGACGCAACAACAGAGAAACTTCACGGTAAGCGACCGCTTGTTTGGACAAATCGTCATACACGATCAAAGCCGGACGGCCCGTGTCGCGGAAAAACTCTCCGATTGCAGCACC
>CAYNZH010000002.1:91932-106047 GCA_964401685.1 uncultured Sphingobacteriaceae bacterium | reverse complement strand
ATCATCGCGTCAATTGCTTTGATACCTGTCTGCAACGGCTCAGTAACTGGCTGCCTGTAAATAACGCCAGGAGCTTTACGCTCGATGGGCATTTCGTACGTTTCACCCAAAATAGGACCTTTCCCGTCGATAGGCTGACCCAAGGTATTAACAACCCGGCCCAACATACCTTCACCTACACGGATAGAGGCAATTCTACGGGTACGTTTGATCGTCTCTCCCTCTTTGATCTCATCGGAAGAACCCAACAATACCACACCGACATTATCTTCTTCCAGGTTAAGGACAATCCCTTGCAAACCGTTGGCAAATTCAACAAGTTCACCGGACTGGACCTTCGTCAAACCATAAATACGGGCAATACCGTCACCCACTTGCAGTACGGTACCTACCTCTTCTAGTTCGGCTTCTGATTTAAAGCCCGACAATTGTTCTCTGAGAATTGCCGAAACTTCATCTGGTCTTACCTCTATCATATTATTTGTAATTAAGGGTGTTAATCTTTATATTTTATTTGAATTATCGAACCTGTGATTCGAAATGTCTCTCTAACTTGTTCAGTCTGCCAGCAATACTCGCGTCAATCTGGCGATCTCCCACTTTCACCAGAAAACCACCGATCAAACTGGGGTCGACCGTGTTTTTCAGGATGATCTTCGCACCAATCTCCTTTTCGAGTTGCGCCACCAAGGCCGTTTTGTTTGCATCGGACAATTCGCTGGCCGAAGTAACGGTCGCGTGGACAATTCCTTTGACTTCGTTGTATTGACGAATGAATTCCTGTCCGGTAGCAAATAAAATCCCACCCCGCCCTTTGCGTACAATCAGATTGAAATAAGTCATCACTAAGGGATCTATTTTCTCCTGAAAAATGCCGCTTAGTATCTGCATCTTTTTATCTTGCTTGATGATGGGATTTTTCAACACAGCCTGCAGCTCTGTATTCACTCGCAACACTTCAAGAAATTGCTCCATCTCTGTTTTGATCTTATCGAGGTTATTTTGCTCGACTGCAAGATCAATCAGTGATTTGGCATATCTGGAGGCAACTTTAAATTCTGACATAGGGTTAAACTAAACAGGGTTAATTCAATTTCACATCTTTCAACAAATCAGCAACAAGCTGCTCCTGTTTGTTTTCGCTTTCAAACTCGTTCTGCAAAACCTTTCTCGCAATTTCAAGTGAAAGTGAAGAAACCTGATTTTTCACTTCGATCAAAGCTTTTTTCTTTTGATCGTCAATTTCTTTGCGAGCCTGCTCGATCAGTTTGGCTCCTTCCTGCTGCGCCAGACCTTTTGCGTCGCTCACGATCTGATCTTTCAGTTCCTTTGCTTCTTTCAGAATGACATCACGCTCTGCGCGCGCATCCTTTAGCAATTGCTCATTTTCGCTGGTCAGGCGAGCCATTTCTTCTTTGGCTTTCTCGGCCGAAGACAACGCCTGATCTATAGAGTCTTCACGCTCCTTGATGGATTTCAGCACTGGCTTCCACGCAAACTTTGTCAAAATGAAAAGCAACAATAAAAACGCAATGGTGTGCCAAACAACTAATCCAACTTCAGGAATAAGTAAGTCCATATATCTATTTTTGAATAAAAATCTTTCTACTAATCAATTTTAAAAGAACCCGGAGACGGCAACCCCGAAAACGGGTTCTTTTTTAGTCTGAATTGAATCCTTGACGATTAAGCGATCAAGGAAACAACAACGGCGAACAGCGCAACCGCCTCGATAAAGGCAGCAGCGATCAACATCGCAGTTTGAATTTTAGAGGCAGCTTCCGGCTGACGAGCGATAGATTCCATCGCAGATCCACCAATCTTACCAATACCGATTCCGGCACCGATGGCAGCTAAACCTGCTCCAATAGCAGCTAATGAAATTGGGTCGACTGTTTCCATTTTGATTTAATTTATATATAGTGTAACAAAAATTGTTCTTAAAAATTCTATTTTAATCAATGATGCTCCTCGATTGCCATTCCTATAAACAGTGCAGACAAAATAGTAAAGATAAATGCTTGAATGAAAGCGACCAACAACTCGATCACTGTGATAAACATGACAAACAGTATCGACGCTGGCGCGATGGCAAGGCTATTGAAAACAAAGACCAGGCACAGCAGAGAAAGCACCAAAATATGCCCAGCGGTGATGTTCGCAAAAAGACGAATCATCAATGCAAAGGGTTTGGTAAACACCCCGATAATCTCAACGGGAATCATGAGGGGCTTCAACCACCAAGGCACCGGAGGATTGAAAATGTGTGCCCAGTAATACTTATTTCCGCTGAATAAAATAATCAACATGGTGATTAACGCCAGAATCATGGTCACAGCAATATTTCCAGTTACATTCGCGGAACCGGGGAAAAACGGCACCAAGCCCAGCATGTTATTGAACCAGATAAAGAAAAACACCGTGAGCAAGTAAGGCATATAACGCTCATACTTATGACCCAGATTTGGCTTGGCAATATCGTCCCTAACAAAAAGAATAATCGGCTCCAACCAGGATTGAAGACCTTTAGGAGCCTTTCCTTCCCGCTTTTTGTAGCTTTTGGCTACAGAAAGGAAAATGATCAAAAGCGCTGCGATGGACAGCAAAATCGTAAACACGTTTTTTGTAATGGAAAAATCAAGAGGCCGAACATTCGCGACTTTGCCCTCTTCGTCATAACGGATATATTTTCCATCAACCGCGCTTTCACTGGCTTGATATATTTTTCCGTGATAACGCGTAAAACGTTGTCCGCCTTTTTCAACGACGACTTTAGCTTCCCCATCCAACTGAAAGGCTTTGGAGGAGAAAGCAACCAGACCGCCTTCCGTCCATAAAATCACAGGCAGATAGACTCCAATCCAGTTATCACCCTTGCCTATAATAGTAAACTCATGGGCATCGGCGATATGGTGGAAAATAAACCCGGTAATATCGAATCCCTCCTTCTCACCATTCTCGACTGCAACGACCGCGTCATCCTGTGCTGCTGTCGGGGCCGCTTGAACTGAAAATCCTAGAAAAAGTGCAAAAACCAGAGCTGAGATGACTTTTATTGAATTCGAAAAGAGCCTAATTTCCATGTATAGTAGTTTTTTTACCTTCAATTTTGGTGGCGCAAGATACGCAACAAATAGCTAACTTCAAAGACCGTTAACAATAAATAAACCGAAAAAAAGTTCAGACCTAAAACCATCTGATTTTCACTGCTTTTAAGGATTAAAACGACGAAAAAACTCAGCGCGAATAAAAACTTCAAAACCAGCCCACCCAGAATGGCTAATACGCCCGCTTGAGGGCTCTTTCTGATCCCAAAATGAGATAAAACGTAAGCGATACCTGTCAGCACAAATAAATAGGCAAATATCAACCAAAAATTTGCACTGAGAACTTGGACTGCGTTCACTAAGCGCGATAAAAGTAGAGCTATTCCGGCAATGATCCCACCATAAACTGTATAATATAAAAAGAACCTGGATACGGACACAGCTTTCTCGTTTTGTCCGCAAAGATAAGCAATAAAATCCGTTTTATAAAACACCCTAAATACCTGTTATAGAGAGCGAAGAAAGGCCAGCAGCTGATTGCGCTTTTCTGTTGAAAGTGCACGGAAATCGTTCTTGGATCGTTCAGCCTCACCTCCGTGCCACATGATGGCTTCGGTCAGGTTCCGCGCACGACCGTCATGCAAAAAATGCGTATGGCCATTGACTACCTGTGTCAGGCCTATACCCCAGAGCGGCCTCGTCTTCCACTCCCGGCCCGATGCCTCGTAGTCGGGTCGGTGATCAGCCAACCCCTCGCCCATATCATGCAGCAACATATCCGTGAAAGGAAAAAAATGCTGATTCGCGAGCTCATGTATGGGTGCCTCCAACGTCCTTTGTTGTGGAACATGACAACTCGCACAGCCGATAGCATGAAACACTGCAGCGCCCTTGCGAACCTCCTTGTCGCTCTGATTCCTGGCCGCTGGGACAGCGAGGGTTCTATTGTAAAACACGACCAGGTCTAAAATCTCCTGACTGAGCTCAGGAGCCCTGCCCCTATCCAGTTCTTCGTATTGCAAATCTCCGTGGTCGCCACGAGAAAGATGTTCATAGGGGAAAACAGGACTGGTAATACCCATATCTTCCAGAAACGCAATAGCCGTCTGGGTCTCCAGATTGCTGACGTTGGCCTTCCAACCAAAGCGTCCCAGCTGTTTGGATTGGGTCAACGGGTCCCAGACATAATTTGCCCGCCCTGAGATACCATCTCCGTCCAGGTCATCTGGATCGGCCAACGCAAGAATATCGGCCTCAGGAATAAATTCCAGCAAACCAAGGCCAAACATTGGCGTGCCCATGCGGGCCGATAAAAGCAGATTTTCAGGCAAGGGCTTGTAGGGGTCGACCAAAAAAAACTCGGGTTTCCTCAGCGAGACCACAGTGCCGTCGGCCAAAACCTCCTCTCTTTCAGTAAATCGGACAGCATAGCCCGCCTCAGGCTGGTTGCCATACACCGCATGATTTTGGATCTGGAGACCAAAGCCCGGCACCGGTTGTGGACCACCCTCCTGATCTTGCCCCGGAATGCTCGTGCGGATGAGAAAACCACTTCGTTTATTAACCGGATCGGGAAAAGAAGCACGTCCGTCCTTAGGATGGCAGGAAATGCAAGAAGTCGTATTGAAAAGTGGTCCGAGGCCCGCGTTCACAGGAGCCGGAGATTTCACATAAACCGATTCGAATTGAAAATCTCCTTTCAGGTGCAGATCAAGAGCCTCCGGAGACAGATTCGCAGCGGGAAAACTGAAAGCATTGCTGGTCGCTGTAAAAACCGTTGTTTGCCCGCCTGCCGGTCCCCTATCAGCGCCTAACCATCCATCACTCTGACTACAGGCGAAAATTAGCGCAAAAACAAAAGCCAGAACAAGCACCGTACGCCACATTTTAGTGAAGATCTATTTTTTCCAGGTGGCCAAAAAGATTTTGAATCTGCTGTTGAGCACGCAAAACCTCACCACGGTTTTCTAGCAACGCTTTACTGAAGGATACGGGCAAATGCTCCAACGCCATCATGGATTGATGGAGTGCTTCCTTTATTTCCCGGTCCAAGTCACTGTCTTTAAGGAGAACCAAATCCGTGAGTCCACTCCCTTCCTGTCCCTTCGCATCGCCCAGGTAAACAGCTGAAATACTAATCAGGTTGTTAATCAAATCCTGACGGGTATTGTCACTGAAGTAGGATTCCTGTAGATGGAGCTCCGGCGATTCGTTCTCATTCCCCAAGGGTCCGTCAATTTTTTGATTGGCCATTTCATCGGCAATCCCTATGATACCTTCTTTAAATTCATCAAGCACCTCGCGGTGTGAAGAATAATGTCCATTTTGAGCGCCAGGCTCGATCAGCGTCTCTTTGAACGGATTTTCTCCGCTGCTCCAGCTCGCCGACAATTTCTCCGTATTCTGGACAAAATCCTCAATGGCAGCTTTCAAATAAGAAATCTCCTTTTCGTTCAGCTGGGCTGCCGTCTTTTTGCCATCAGCTCCCCATAATAGGAATTCAATCAGGTGAAATCCGCGGGCCTCTGGACTCGCACGGACCAAATCACTATCGATCGCAGATTCATTTTCCAAGATCTCCTGAATCGCTGTTACGTCTACTGGCCAGGTGTCCAGTGCGGGATCAATTTCTTCGTAGTCCACGGGGCCAAAAAGAAACCCCTCTGATCTTTCCCAGTAATCGCGCGCTGCCATCCACTCTATCTTGGCTGCGGCGAAAGCCTTCTCCTGACCGGGGGCGAGCGTCTGAACGGTCGCATGCAGGGTCTTCGCAGCCTTATGAAGACTATCGTAGGTGGGAATTACCACGTTCATGGTTAAATTTTCAACGATTTCTCGCTGCAAACCCGCGTTGTCCTGCTGGGGCGCACAGGAAAGCACGCCAAACAGTACTGCCAGTGCCAAGTATCTTATTTTCATAGAGATAAATTTGTCCGCCAAAATAAGTATTCTTCCTGAATAAATGTCAACTTCCGCCATCCAAAACTTCCTCAAGAATTTTATGCGAACGGATTTCGCCGAGATAATCCATGTGGAGTTGATAGTAGGTCAAGATCTTTTGGAGTAAAAAATTTCGCTCCGAGGAGGGGATTTTGAGCAGATGCAATTCCTCTAAAGACTGATTCATCAGCGAAAGCAACCAATCCGAGTGCGGGGGATGAAGCACGTCGGCGTGCAAGGGTTCCTTGATAAAAACACCGTCCCGCAGGTCGAAATAGGTGTGCTGTACACGGTTAAATCGCGGGTAAAAACCCAGATAGCGACTGAGGCGAACCAAAAAGTAGAGATGAAAATTCGCAGGCATTTTCTCCACAGAATCCAACCACGAAATGGCATTAAATACAAATTGAAAAATGGGTTCGTCCCCAGTTTGCTGGCGCAAAATTTTGTACAAAATCTCGTTCAAAAACATGACTACAGACGTTTTCGCAATATCGTAGGGTATACTGGAAAAAGGGAGGGCAAGCTGAAGGTCGGAAATGCGCTGGAGCCCGCCCCGGGGAGAATGATTCGCCACCAGGTTTAGCAGCTGCAGAGGCTGAAGCATATTGACACGGATTTTGGACTTAGGCTTTTTCGCCCCATGTATGATATAAGACTGCAGACCAAATTTGTCGGTAAATAACTGTGCAATGACGCTAGAGTCGCGATAATTTGTAACTTTCAACACGATGGCCTGTATCTTGTGCAGCATGCTATTCAAAAACTTGGAAAAAATGTGCATTTTTACCAAAACTAATCATTACAATCCATGGATAAAAGAACCTTTTTAAAAAGCTTGGGCTTGGGTGTGGCAAGCTTGCCCTTCCTGACCCAGGCCGCAACACCTGTCATCGGGAATAAGGCCAGACCTATGAAAGCCAAAGCGCTGAAAAAAGGGGATACCATCGGGCTGATTGCCCCCGCTGGTGCACTTGAAGGCGAGGAAGCCATAGAACTCACCCGGGAAGTATTTGAGACACTTGGTTTCAAGGTAAAAGAAGGGACTCATCTGCGCGCCAGGTACGGCAACCTCGCCGGAAGCGACGATCAAAGATTAGCGGATCTGCACAGCATGTTTGCCGACCCAGAGGTCGATGGCATCGTCTGTGTCCGGGGAGGCAACGGTGCTTCGCGCCTCCTGAAGCGCATAGACTTCGAACTCATTCGTAGGAATCCCAAAGTATTTCTCGGTTACAGCGATATCACTGCGTTGCACTTGTCCATGTTTGCAAAAACAGGGCTAGTCGGGTTTCACGGTGCCGTGGGCACAAGTACCTGGACAAAAACCGTCGCCGGGTATTTTCAAGACCTTATCGTGGACAATAAACAGGTGAAATATCAAAATCCCACGGGGGCAGGGAGCAATGTCGTTCAGTACCGTGACAGGATCCGCACCATCACACCGGGGGTTGTCGAGGGCAAGCTGATCGGTGGAAATATGACGCTGATCACGGGCCTATGCGGCTCAGAATTCCTGCCTTCATTTGAAAACGCGATACTCTTTATAGAGGAAATCAACGAAAACTCGGATCGTATGGACCGCATGTTTTGCCAGCTCATGAACGCCGGAATCCTCAACGCTATTAGTGGGTTTATTTTCGGGAAATGCACAAATTGCGGGCCTAGTGGCGGATACGGATCCCTCACCATAGAACAAATGCTAAACGACTATATCAAACCCCTGGGCATTCCTGCGTATTCGGGTGCTGTCATTGGTCACATCAATGACCAATTCATCGTTCCAGTGGGAGTTGAGGCGAAGATGGATGCGAATGAAGGGACAATCACCCTCCTAGAGCCGTCTTTAGCGATATGAACGAACGTTCGTTCGTACCCGAGACAGGAGGTTAACGAACGTTCGTTAACCTGTGGAAGAGGTACTCAATAGAATACCGTGAATCGGAGATCGAGCGGGTCGAAGTGCCGAAGCAGTGACGGAATAAAACGCTCTCCATAGCGAAGGTAGAACGCGGCAAAATTGTCGGTTCTCTCCTGCAGAGTGCTGTTCGGAAAGAGTTTTTCGATCAGCCTCTCGATCTGTCCGAGCGCATCCCCGTGATTTCTTTGGTCCGCTTTGACCAATTTCTTTTCCAGGGAATTCCACTGCCGCTGCAAACGTGCGCGCACCGCTTCAGTGCTGGGGCCAAGCGTAGGATCTATCTCCATGGCCCTGCCCTTGATTTGATCGAAAAGTGCAGAAATCTGGTTCCATTCCGCGTTCAGGTCGAGCGTGTGATGAGAGTGCGTTCGGACGTACTGCTTTTTTACTTCGTCCAAATCTTTGAACAGATCCTCAAGATGCAAATCCAATTTCCGACATTTAGCCATCAGATTCTCCGGGCCGATCAAACCCGAATTTCTCGGAATCAAAAGCGGAAACGGAACCTGAAACTGATCAAAAATCTTTTTTAATTGCAACCAATAAACAATCTCAGCCCCCCCTCCTATATAAGCCAAATTTGGCAGGACGAACTCCTGGTAAAGAGGCCTCATCACGACATTAGGACTAAAGCGTTCGGGGTGTTGAGCGAGCTCTTCTTTGAGCTGCCCGAGCGTAAAGTTCAGCTCCTGCCGGTTGACTTCAAAGCCTCCTTCGTTGGGTAAAAGTCGTTCACGATACTGTTCGGTCAAATAGAAAAAATTGATTTCCCTGGCATGTATCTGCGTGGAAAAACCTGCTTCCGTCAAGGCCTGGTTGCTTTCCTGAACAGCAAAAAAACTCTTTTGTTGCAAAATATCTTCCTCCATAATCGGAGCGAAAGACGCTTTCAAACGCGTATCATCCGCATCGAGAATAACCAGGCCATAGGACGCAAACAGTTTATGCACCAGCGCGCGGGTCGCGTCAGCGAGATTTTCGTGCCCCAAGTAAGCGTCTTCGACGATTTTCGACAACTCGAGGCCTCTGTCAGTGCCACCTAGTAGTTGCTGATACCTGCGCACCGCATCGGCCATCGTGTCCGTCTTCATCCGGCCGGTGGCTCCCGCTGCGTCTCTATCCCAGACAATTTTTTCCCCGAAAAAATAGGTATGGTTGATCTCCGCAAAATCATGATCTTCAGAGGCCATCCAATATACAGGAACAAAATTGGATTGAGGGTATGCCTTCTTCAGGTCCTGCGCGAGCCTGATGGCCGAAACAATTTTGAAAATAAAATAAAGAGGACCGGTAAACACATTCAGTTGATGGCCCGTGGTGACTGTAAACGTATTTTCCTGCCTTAACGAATCGATTTGGTCGAGCACTATCTGGTCCTCCGGAGCTGAACCAAAGCCCTTCAAACGCTGCAGGTACTGTGACCTCAACACTTCGGTCAGCAGAAGGCGGTCGGTTTGGCCTTCTTTTAGGGCCATTTGGTCTTCAAAAGCTTTAAGGTCGGGCCAAGCGCGGATATGGGCCTCCAATTTAGCATTCCTCTGAATATACGCCAGCAGGGTAGAAGAAAATCTATTTGTCTTATTATAGGCTATGTGCGCTGCATTCATAGGTTCATGAGACAAAGGTTCCATACAAGTCAAACTCCTCTGCCCGATTGATACGCACCTGCGCAAAGCGTCCGACCGCGGCATATTGATGATCATTCATTTCAATAAGCACTTCATTGTCCACTTCTGGAGAGTCAAATTCTGTACGCCCGATAAAATATCCTTCTTCGGCTCTATCGATCAGCACTTTGTAGGTCTGCCCTATTTTTTCTTGATTTTTTTCCCAGGAAATTCCCTGCTGTATGTCCATGATTTCGGCGACCCTGTCCTCCTTGATCCCCTGAGGAACGTCGTCGCTGAGGCTATGGGCGTGGGTTTTTTCTTCATGGGAATAGGTGAAACAACCTAACCTGTCGAATCGTGTCTCTTCGACCCAGCGTTTGAGTTCGTCGGCATCGGCTTGAGTTTCGCCGGGATACCCGCATATCAGCGTGGTTCGCAGCGCTATCTCCGGGACTGCATCCCTTATGCGTGAAACCAGATCTATAGTTTTCTGCTTGGTAATTCCTCTTCTCATGGATTTCAGCATCGCGTCACTGATATGCTGAAGGGGCATATCCAAGTAATTGCAGATATTTGAACGTTCGCGCATCACGTCGAGAATTTCCATCGGAAAACCTGAGGGATAAGCGTATTGAAGGCGAATCCACTCTATGCCCTCTACATCCGAGAGACGCCTGAGCAAATCGGCCAAGTTTCTTTTGCCGTAAAGGTCCAAGCCGTAATAGGTCAGATCCTGAGCGATCAAAATCAACTCCTTGGTGCCTTGCGAGGCCAAAAAGCGAGCTTCACTTACCAGATCCTCCATGGGTTTGGATTGGTGTTTTCCTCTCATCAGCGGGATCGCACAAAAAGAGCATGGTCGATTGCAGCCTTCTGCGATTTTAAAGTAAGCAAAGTGCGAGGGGGTTGTCAACATACGTTCCCCGAGCAATTCGTATTTATAGTCTGCCCCGACATTTGCAAGCAGGTGCTGAAGATCATTCGTGCCAAAATAGGCATCAACCTGAGGGATCTCTTCTTCCAACTGGGATTTATACCGCTCGGAAAGACAACCAGTCACCAGGACCTTCCCGACTTTCCCTTCGTCCTTCAATGCACTGTATTGCAAAATTGTATCGATGGACTCCTGTTTGGCATTATCGATAAACCCGCAGGTGTTGATGACAACGATGTCATTTGGTCGAACCTGATTAGCTTCGTGAACAACTTCCATGGCGTTGCCCTTTAGTTGCCCCATCAGTACTTCGCTGTCGTGTATGTTTTTTGAGCATCCCAAGGTGACCACATTCACCCTTGGCTGGCTACTAATCTCCTCGCTTTTTCCAATTTTTGTCTTCATTTCTTCTCTTTCACGCGTTGAATAGAGAATCTACAAACTCTTTTTTATTAAAAAGTTGAAGATCCCCTATCTTCTCACCAATCCCAATGTATTTGACGGGTATTTTAAATTGATCGGAGATTCCGATGACCACCCCGCCCTTTGCGGTTCCATCTAGTTTTGTAAGCGCAAGTGCGTTCACGTCCGTCGCTTGAGTAAATTGAGTGCACTGCTCAATAGCATTCTGCCCTGTTGAGGCATCGAGTACAAGTAAAATCTCATGGGGAGCATCTGGCACTACCTTGCTCATAACCTTCTTGATTTTGGTGAGCTCGTTCATCAAGGAGACCTTATTGTGAAGCCTCCCCGCTGTATCAACGATGGCGACATCATCACCATTTTTCACTGCAGTTTGCACGGTATCAAAGGCGACAGAAGCGGGATCCGCATTCATACCCTGGGAAACCACTGGGACTCCCACGCGCTCGCCCCACAATTTGATTTGGTCGACCGCGGCTGCCCTAAACGTATCAGCTGCTCCGAGAACCACTTTATTTCCGTTTGCTTTCAGTTGGTGTGCGAGCTTTCCTATGGTCGTGGTCTTTCCCACCCCATTGACTCCGACCACCATGATGACATAGGGCTTTGGTCCATCATATTCAAATTTGCCAAAGTCCGCACTGTTATTTTCGGCGAGCAAAGCTTGGATTTCATCCCTTAAAATCTGATTGAGCTCGGTCGTATTCAAATACTTGTCCCTGGCCACCCGGGCCTCTATGCGCTCAATAATCTTTAAGGTCGTCGTAACGCCGACATCAGAGGTAACCAGAATCTCTTCCAGCTCATCTAAAACCTCCTCATCCACAGTTGATTTGCCAACGACAGCCTTGGAAATCTTTGAAAAGAAACCTTCCTTGGTCTTTTCCAGTCCTTTGTCCAATGCTTCCTGGCTCTCTGGGGTCGATACATTTTTTTTGAAAAAATCAAATAGTCCCATAGCCTGAATATTATCGCCAAATATAATAAAAAAAGCCATTCCGGTAGAATCCGAAACGGCGGGAAAGTCTTAAAGTCCAGAAGAAATTAGGCTCCTTCTAATACGGTTTCTTTTGCGACTTCAACTGCCTCTTTGATTTGATCATTATGGGCAATAATTTCTTTAAATGTATAAGCACCGGTCTTTGGAGAACGAACCGCCGTGATGACCTTGGTATAATCTTTCCCTCTACCTGATTTCAATGATGCTACTGCCTTTTTTGCCATGTCTAGATTTATTTAATTTCTTTGTGAACAGTCACTTTACGCAAAACAGGATTGAATTTCTTCAACTCCAAACGTTCAGTCGTATTTTTTTTGTTCTTCGTGCTGATGTAACGGGACATTCCAGGCATCCCGCTGTCTTTATGTTCGGTACACTCAAGAATTACTTGTACTCGATTTCCTTTTTTAGCCATTTTCTTTAAATGTTGATGCTGTTAAATACCTGATTAAATCTTACCCTTCTCGATAAACTTATCAATTACGGCAGAAATCCCTATCTTATTGATAGTTCTGATTGCGGAAGTACTCACCTTCAACGTAATCCATCTATCTTCCTCAGGGATATAGAACCTCTTCGTCTGCAAATTCGGATAAAATTTACGCTTCGTTTTCCTGTTGGAATTGGAAACATTGTAGCCGTTCATTGCTGTTTTCCCTGTTAAATCACAAATTCTTGACATGATGTTATACTATTATATTCAATAATGATTGTCTTTTCTCAAAGAGCATGCAAATATCTGCAATTAATTTTGAATCCGCAACACATTAAGGGATAATTTTTTATCCTACCAGCGATTACGGCTTCGACTCTTGCTTCCTTCGGATATCTGACGTATAAAATTGCCCCATGCAAATGGGCTTAGCAGCGGATTGGCCATGCGCTGGTTCACGGCCTTGTTGGACAAGCCAATATGATTCTGATTGGTGTTAAAAGTTCGCATTTCATTGCCATCCATAGGCATTATCGCCGCAAGTGCAGCTAAGGACTCGGGCGACAGGTTCTTCTGCGCAACAACCACATTATCATCTGCAATCTCCAGACTCATGAAAGCGATATTAAACTCATCAATACTCGCCCAGGGAAAGGGATACACGGCTTCCAGTTCAACAAACTCCGTTTCCATCTTGACCGTTGCTGTATATTTATTATCCTCGACCTGCATAGGAATCACCAGCGTAACAGGCTTGTATCCCAGGGAAGTAAAGTAAATAGTATCCCCTGGATGGGCCACAAAGGAAAAATAACCCTGGTGATTGGAGGAGTATAAGTTCTTGTTGAAAGATAGATTTCTGATGGTGACATAGGGCACCACATTGTCCGCAGTAGCATTACGAATCATGCCGCTAAATTGCACAAGTTCTTTCTGCTGAGCCTGAACCGGAATGGTTAGCCAGGTCAACGAAAGCAACACTACAAAACACAAAGCCTTCAATCGCATAACGCAAAAATAAACATTCCGACCGTAATCACAGCGTTAAATTGTGTTAAAACCCTACATACTAGCCCCGGAGAATGGGGGCATCGTTGCATTTGGATCATTGAAATCCGTGATATTGATCGCTTCTACCGATCTTACTTCCGGAACAGCTTTTTTAATCGCTTGCTCCAGTCCTGCTTTAAAGGTCATTATACTCATGGAACAAGAAGCACACGAGCCCAATAGCCTCAGCCGCACAATGTTATCAGGGGTGATTTCATCGACCTTCACGTCTCCCCCATCGGCTTCAAGATATGGCCTGACCGAATTTAAAGCCTCTTCAACTCTCTCCAATAAATTCATAACCCAACAAATTATATAAAAAGTAAAGGTACGAAAATTTTGTTTAATATTTAAATACCTACTGCCCGACCATAAAGAGGGCGTTATTTATCAGCATTTTCCCGCTTTCCCAAAATCCCCGGAAAATAGGATTGTCAACAAAATATACGATTTGCCCACGGCCTCGGGATTCTACGCCGAATACAAGCGACTCCGGCATAAGTGCTTTAGCCTGCTCTCCTATAAATCCGCTTCTGTAGCTTCCCGCCGAAGTGATCACACCGACATTGACGCCTCCTTTGAGGTACGCGTAGCGACTGGCGCTGTTCTTCAAGGTAAAATACTTTCCGCCGGTACCGTAACCCAACGGATGGGTTGCATCTATCTGAACCTCATAAATAGCTCCTGCGACGGCGTTGGTGACCCGGTTTCGCTCGCGGTCCAGATAGGGGATTAGGACATCTTCTTTGTCGTTCCC
>CAYNZH010000002.1:78356-91832 GCA_964401685.1 uncultured Sphingobacteriaceae bacterium | reverse complement strand
AAATTGAGGGATGAAATGCTTCCGCCACTCAAAATCGCGACTTTCGGCGTGGTAATGGCCCTCACACCTGAGGATCCGAAATCCTTTCCACTATCCATGTAACCCGTGTAAACGGATTCGTAGGGGACGCCATGCTTGGCCGCCAAATCGGGGATCAGTGTGTGGAAATCCTTTTTCAGATGATTGCCTTCCCGTCCGATGATCAGAGATCCTGCTTCAAAATCTGTCCCGCCGACTGAAAACGCACGAGTCGCGTACCGCACCCGGATCCCCTCAGCTAAAAGTGCAGAAAGAAAGCGGGCATGCAGCGTGGCATTCCACGGAGTAACGTAGGCCAGAGGAGCCTGCGTGGCCTCGTTTTGCATCATCGGCCGTAGAGTAGGATCAGAATGCGCTTTTAATCGGGTCCCCGCATCTAGCCTGACTTCGGTCGCATAGGCTTCCAAACCATAGGCATAGGGCAAGGCCCAGCTGGTAATATCGTAAGTCAGGCTGTCGGAAAGCCGGGGTTGGGGTTCGAACAATGTTTGCACGAGCACAGATTTTGGCTGAAACGCACTTACGATCAAATCTGTTTCTGCAACAGAAAAGCTTTGTGCCTTGCCGCTTTCGTAGGAAAATCCGCTCACATCACGCCTGGACGCATCTGCATAGCCGTAGGAAATCCCGTTTCTATCTAGTAACACTTTTAGCGCGTCCAACTTTCCGGGCGTGGTTCCTGCTTTGATGACATAAGATCTATAGGTACCGACGGGATTGGTCATTCCGTTGCTAAAGTACTTCTCAAATTCGCGGACCAATTTCGGCGCGTGGGCGGAAGCAGTTTCAATGCTCGCCAAACCCGCCGTATGATGATGGATGATTCGATCGTACAAAGTCAATGTGTCTCCGAGTGCGGTTATTATTCCCAAGCCTGCTCGCCCGGACCCTGCCTGTTCATAAGTCATTCCAATAGCACCGTTAAAGGTGGGCCAAGTATCGCCGTAACTGGGATAGAACAAATCAAATACCTCACGTGTAAAATAAAGCCACGCCTCTTGGTCAAAGTATTTGGCATTATTTTTACCTATGGTCTGTTGAAATTCCCTTTGAAAAGGAGTAACAAACTCATGGATAGGCTCAGCTGCGGGGGCGAAGAAATAGGGTGCATTGATGCCTTGTTCGTGAAAATCTACATGTACTTGAGGCATCCACTTATTGTACAGGACTGCTCTCTGCTGTGATTCCTGTTGAACTTGCCAGGCCCAGTCTCTGTTCAGATCGTACAAGTAATGATTGGGGCGTCCCCCTGGCCAGGGTTCTGCGTGCTCCACCGACTGAGGATCAGGCTGCAAACGTAGGTTCATCTTCTGATTGTACCAGTTTACATAACGGGAATGCCCATCAGGATTGAGGCAAGGATCGATTACGACCACTGTATTTTCGAGCCACGCCTTGGTCTGACTCTCGTCTTGATTTATCAGTTCCCACAGCGTCATTAGCGCCGTTTCTGAAGCCACCGCCTCGTTGCCGTGTACATTATAGCTCATCCATACGATGGGAATTTCCGTACCTGCCTCGCCTTCAAGCATCCCGGCACGCTTGAGATTGTCCGTTCTGATCTGCTCAAGCTGGGAAATATTTTGCGCTGAAGAGACAAAAAGAGCTACCAATGGCCTTTTCTCATAGGACTCCCCATAAGTGACCATGGAGACGAGATCGCTAGTCTGCGCCACGTGCTCCACATAGTCGATCAGCCGGTGATGGGGCGTAAAACGCTCTCCTATTTTGTATCCGAGAAATTCCTCTGGACTTAGGGTACTTTGGCTGCTTTGCGCAAAGCCACTTGATAAAAAGAGGAAGAAAGCAAAAGCGGAAAAGAAGAACCTTGTATACATGATTATTTGCGTTTATAAATTAGGCCAATTTAAGCCAAATTTTTCGTCCAGCCGCAGAATGTATCAAAAAAAATATAGTTGGGCCTGCTTTTTGCTATTAAATGCGTATTTTAGTCGCACATATGACACGTTACTTATTCTGTTTGCTCGGTGGAATCATGTTGTTTTTGCCCTTAAACTCTTGGGCTCAAAGCGAATTGGATTTGCTGAGGGAAAAGCCGGACACAAATAAATTGATCGTCGAAAGACCTGAACTGAAGTTGCTGCCTATTGAACTGTCATCGACTTCCCTGGATCTTAAAGTCACATACTGGAGGCACTGGACCACTTTTGGAATCAATGCGAATCAAGCTTCCTTTAGCGATAACTGGAACGCAGGAGGGGTCAATTCCATCTCGATGGGAACACATATTAATCAGAAATCGGATTATACTAGGAACACCACCAATTTTGTATCCGAATTGGACTTAAAGTATGGTATTATCAAAAATAAAGATCAGTCGGCACGAAAAAGCAATGACAGGATTTTTTGGGACAACAAACTTTCGGTGAAAATCTCGAAAAACTGGTCTCTATTTACCTCTTTGACCTTCGAGAGTCAGTTCGACAATGGGTTTAAATATGAGAAGAAGAAAGATGGTAGTGGAAATGATTCGCTTATCTTGATTTCCAACTTTATGGCACCGGGATATCTGACCGAATCTTTTGGTCTGGAATATAAACGTGACAAAACGTTTTCATTGAGGATAGGTACGGGAACGGCCCGGCAGACGTTCATTACCGATGAGCGCTTGGTACCGACGGAGGCATCTGGTCCGCGGTTTGGCCTTCAGCCTGGCGAGCGATTTAAAAATGACCTGGCTTTTCAGTTGACTGCCAACCTAGACAAGAATCTGAGCGACAACTTCAACATAAAAAGCAGGTACAATCTTTTTGCAAATTACAAGGATCTCGGGGATCCGGCACACCGGCTGGACGCGACGCTTACAACCCGAGTGACCAGATTTATCAACGTGACGCTGAATGGGATTTTGATTTACGACAGCAATGTCGATAAAAATATTCAGGTAAGCCAGACACTCGCACTGGGTCTACAGCTCAAAATCCCGAGATAGATCCCCTCGAAGTGCCTAGCGATCGTGCGGCTTGTGCTTAAGTACAAATAATATAAAAAATGCAGCAAAACCCACGCCCAGCAACGCACCGACAACGGTGGCGCCAAAGCTCTCTTGAACCAATCCACCCGTAAGGCCGCCCAACACTGCGCCTATTAAGTAAAAAACCCCATTCAAATTTTTGATCTCTGACTTTGGTGTATCTACAATTTTATTCATCATTTAAAAGTTTAAGCCTGTATTTGGGGTAAAAATACAAAAATTAACCTTACTTGTCAATGGATCCCAGGACCCGCTTCATAAAGGTATTTAACGCATCCTTTTGGGACATGCCCTCTTCTTTGATCAGCTTATCGACTTCAATCGCGCCATACATATTGGAGATCAGCTCCCCTACAACATCGAGTTCTTCGTCTTTCAGGGAAGACACTTCGGAAATTGACTCCAGGGTCTCGATTGCTTCGAGCACAAAATCCCGGTCATTTTCCTCAATGAAGGCAGTCAACTGCTTAATTATTGGTAACTTCATGTACTAATTCGTTGAGTAATTCAAATTTATTCGTTTGGATCTGATTGACCAATTTACCGTCTTTAAACGTTGCAAAGGTTGGAAGGTTGTCCACTTTTGCCAATTTTCTAGATTCAGGATATTTTTCGGCATCTGCCACTACAAAGGTCACATCATTCATTTCTCCGGCCAATTTCTTGAATTTTGGCTTCATTATACGGCAATTGCCACACCATCCGGCGGAAAACTGTACGACGACCGTTTTATTTTCCTGGATCAAATCATTGAGATTATCTTTATCTAATTCTGCAAACATGTTTATCCTTTTTTATTGTGAATATAAAATGGATGCCGAACGCATTCGGCACCCTTATTTTCTGTAAATTAACTTTTAGCTCAAGGAAACCTGGCTAGCTAAGTAATTAGCCACTCCTTCGCGGGTCGCGTCCATTGCTTCCTTACCTTCTTCCCAGTTGGCTGGGCATACTTCACCATTTTTCTGGAAATGCGCATATGCGTCAATGAGACGGAAATATTCCTTCACATTTCTGCCTAAAGGCATGTCGTTAACACTCTCGTGAAATACCCGTCCAGTCTCATCGATCAGATAAGTAGCACGGTAAGCTACACTACTGCCTTTTATAATTTGGCCGAATGTCTCGTCATCTACAATTTCCTCGTCCAGAATCCCCAAGATACGGGACAGGTTGCGGTTGGTATCCGCCAGAATCGGGTAGGTTACTCCTTCTATACCTCCGTTGTCTTTCGCAGTACTCAACCACGCAAAGTGCACCTCGTTACTGTCTGTCGACGCACCAATGACGATGGTGTTACGTTTTTCAAACTCAGGCAAAGCCTCTTGAAACGCATGTAACTCCGTAGGGCAAACGAAAGTAAAGTCTTTTGGGTACCAAAACAACAACACTTTTTTACCTTTTTTCACTGCTTCTTCAAATACGTTGATGCTCAAATTATCACCTAAATAATCCATCGCATCTACTGCGATATTGGGGAATTGTTTACCTGTTAAACTCATCTTATTCTTGTTTTTTTAATTACTTTTTGATTGATTACAAAAATACGAAATACTTAGGCATTACGCCATTGCTTTTACGCATACAGTATAGACAAACTCTATATTGAATTGCCATTGATATTGTTTATATTGATAGCTTTGTAAAAAAATATCGGCCTTAGAGCGGGGTGCCCTAAGACCGACTAATCAACCTAAACCGAAAATTTTTAAAATCTTATTTTACGCGTTCTATATAATTGCCGGTTCTCGTATCAACTTTCACTCTATCGCCTTGATTGACAAACAGAGGGACTCGTATTTCTACGCCGGTCTCAACCGTAGCACTCTTCAGCGCATTGGTTGACGTGTCGCCTTTCACTGCAGGCTCTGTATAAGTGATTTCCAACTCAACCGTGGTCGGAGCCTGAGCCATGATCGGCTCATCACTTTCCATTGCCACAAGCACCTGCATTCCTTCTTTCAAAAATCGTGCCGAATCACCGAATAATTCCTTGGGTATATTGAATTGCTCAAAGGTTGCATTGTCCATGACTACAAAGAATTCGCCATCTTCATAAAGATATTGATAATCAGTCGTCTCTACTCTTGCAATCTCAACCTCTTCATCGGTTCTGAATCGATATTCCACCAATTTTCCAGACCGCACATTGCGCATTTTCGCCTGGTAAAACGCTCTCAGATTTCCAGGAGTCCGGTGGATCAACTCTTCTACACTCACCAACTCGCCATTAAAGCGCAAGAAATTCCCTGCTTTTATTTCAGATGCTTTAGCCATATAGATTTAATTTGTTAAAAATTCTAAATTAATCAGGGGCAAAATAAGAAATTATCTTGAAAACTTGGAGACGTCGAGGTGAAATTGGCAGCTTTGGTACTCCTCTGCCTGGTTTGAGCCTAGGATAAGCAACTTATTCTGAGTGAACCTTTCAACAAGTGCGTGATACCACTGGGTGGCCTTGGCATCCAGATTGGTAGTCGGCTCGTCCAGAAGAACAATTGCGGCATCGGTGCAGCACGCCAGAGCCAACTTTACTCGCTGCTTCATGCCCGACGAAAAATGCCGAAGTACCTTGTTCCGGGCGCCAGGCAATGCGATAAGTTCTATCAAGTCAACCATGCCCATGCCCGGAAATAGCTTCTTGAAACGAAAATGAAAGTGGAGCATCTCCTGGAGGGTAAACTCCTCTATCAGCTCCATATACGGCGCAGCTATGGAGATTTCCTTATAAATTTGCTCCAGGGAAAGAGGTGTTCCTTCCCGTGCGTAGTGTACCAGGCCTTCAGAAGGGGTCAAACTCGAAGAAAGAATTTTTAGGAGGGTAGATTTGCCGGATCCATTTGGGCCCAGGAGCGCATAGCTATTGCCGGAGACGAATTTGTAGTTCACACCACTAAAAATCCAGTCCCGATTATATCTTCTACCGATATTTTCGAGTTTGATTTCCAATTTTTCTTACATCACTCCTTTTCCATGGCCGAATCCTTTCATGACGCCGCGATTTGAGTTTCTTACAAAATCCAGTATCTCATCCCGGATTTCGGTAGGTTTGTACTCGGCCTCAATGATATCCAAGCCCTTGGTCAGATTGTTGTTTTTTACAAACAGTACTCTGTAAATGTCTTGTATCTCATTGATCTGATTCGATGAAAAACCCCTCCTTCTCAGACCAACAGAGTTTATACCCACATAGGAAAGCGGCTCTCGCGCAGCCTTGACAAAGGGAGGAACATCCTTTCGGACCAGAGAGCCACCGGCGATAAAAGCATGAGATCCGATCTGGCAGAATTGATGCACAGCGACCATTCCGGCCAGAACGACATAATCCCCGACAATGATGTGACCTGCAAGGGTAGTACTGTTGGAAAAAATACAGTTGTCGCCCACAAAGCAGTCGTGCGCGATATGGCTGTATGCTTGTATGAGACAGTTTTTGCCAATCACCGTTTTCCACTTATCCCGGGTGCCGCGGTTGACCGTAACGCACTCGCGTATGGTTGTGTTGTCCCCGATTTCGGCAGTGGTTTCCTCGCCATCGAACTTTAGATCCTGGGGGATTCCTGAGATCACAGCGCCAGGGAAAATACGGCAGTTCTTGCCGATTCGGGCGCCATCCATAATTGTGACGTTTGAACCTATCCAAGTGCCTTCACCAATGACCACATCTTTGTGAATAGTCACAAAGGGTTCGATCACGACATTTGACGCAATTTTTGCCTGAGGATGAATATAAGCTAGGGGTTGAATCATAAATCCGGGGTTATTTTACTTTAATAATTTGAGCCATCAGATCAGCCTCGACGACGACTTTATCGCCGACCATGCCGACGCCTTTCATCTGGGCAATCCCGCGGCGAATAGGTTCAATAAGGTGGCACTGATAAATGATCGTGTCACCAGGGTTGGCTTGCGCCCGAAAACGAGCATTATCGATTTTCAGGAACAAGGTGATGTAATTTTCCGGATCAGGAACTGTATTGAGGACGAGAATCCCCCCTGTCTGGGCCATTCCTTCTATTCTAAGCACTCCAGGGAAGATTGGCTGGTCCGGGAAATGACCCGCAAACAGGTCTTCATTAATAGTGAGATTCTTCAAACCGACTACATGGGTTTCTGTCAATTCCAAAATCTTGTCGATCATGAGAAACGGATGCCTATGCGGAAGGATACTCATGATCTGTACCGTATCGTAAACGGGTTCCTTATATGGATCGTAAACCTTTGTGTACTTGTTTTCCTTGGAGCGGCGAATCTGATTCTTTATTTTTTTGGCAAATGCCACGTTGGCCGCATGGCCAGGACGGGCAGCCATAATGTGTCCTTTTAACGGTTGTCCAACCAAGGCCAGATCGCCGATCATATCGAGAAGTTTGTGCCTGGCGGGCTCATTTTGATATCTTAGTTCGATATTGTCCAAAATACCTTCTTTGGCTACGTCGATGTCTTCACGATTGAAAAGTTTTGCGACATTCTTGAGTTCTGCGGCGCTGACTTCTCTATCGACGACCACGATTGCGTTGTTCAGATCTCCGCCCTTAATGAGATTGTGTTCCACCAAGGCCTCCAGTTCGTGCAGGAAGCAAAAGGTTCTGGAAGACGATATTTCTCCGGAAAACTCAGAGATACTGCTTATGGACGCGTGCTGACTACCGAGTACCGGTGAATTGAAATCTATCATACAGGTAAATCTGTATCCATCCAAAGGCATAGCGACCATCTCTACTTTGCGATCCGGTTCCGAATGATGGATGTTGTGCGGGATTTCAAAATAGTCCCTATCGGCATCCTGATCCTGGTAACCTACTGCCTCCAGAATCTCGACAAACGGCTGTGCGCTCCCGTCCATGATCGGAACTTCAGGCCCGTCGATCTCGACCATCACATTATCTACCTGCAGCCCTACTAGAGCCGCCATCAAATGCTCGATAGTGCTCACAGACGCGCCATTTTTGGAAATTGTGGTACCTCTGGACGTATCCGTTACGTTGTCAGCGTCGACCAATACGGTGGGTTGCCCCTCCACATCTATCCGCCTGAATTGGTACCAGTGATTCTCCGGCGCTGGCAGGAGCGTCATGGTGACAAATTTTCCTGTGTGTAAGCCAACACCCGAAATGGTGATGGCGGATTTTATGGTTCGCTGTTTTACGTTCATCTTATCCATACTGTTCTACTGTACCTAGTGACTTAACTTTTCCTTTTCAATCAACGCTTTTTCCAGTTCGGCGATCCTCTGCTCGAGTTCAGGAAGGCGCAAATATAACACTTGTGACCGTAACTGAGAAGTATAGTTTGCTAAAGGGTTCCCAGACCAGCGCTTTCCAGGCTCAAGAATGGACTTGTTGATGCCGGATTTGGCCTGGAACTGGCTGCGATCCGCGATAGTCACATGCCCCACAACCCCGACTTGTCCTCCCATCACCACGTTTTTGCCGATTTTGGTCGAGCCTGAAATCCCGCTTTGGGCGGCCACTACTGTATTTTGGCCGATTTCAGCGTTGTGAGCGATCTGGATCAGATTGTCCAACTTTACGCCTTCGCGGATAATTGTTGATCCGAGGGTAGCCCGATCGATGGTCGTGTTGGCACCGATTTCGACCTTATCTTCAATTACAACATTACCAATCTGACTGACTTTCAGATAAGTCCCATCATTTTGCATAGCAAATCCAAATCCATCACTCCCGATGACAGCGCCCGCATGTATAATTACATCATTGCCGATCACGGTGTCCGCGTAAAGTTTTACTCCTGGAAAAAGGGTAACATCGTTGCCCATTTTAACATTATCGCCAATATAAACATTGGGGTAAATCTTGCATCTAGCTCCTACTTGCGCACCCTTTCCTATATAGGCAAAGGCTCCAATATACACATCATCGCCTATTTTTGCTTCACCATGTATAAAGTTAGGATCCTCTCTGCCAGTTTTTTGAAGGCTTAGCTGGTTGTACATTTCCAATAAAGCAGAAAAAGCCGAGTAAGGATCGTCTACACGGATCAACGTACTTTGAACCGGCTTGTCCAATCTCAAATCCTTTTGGACGATCACGATTGACGCCTTGGTCGAGTAAGCAAAATGTTGATACTTAGGGTTGGCAATAAACGACAAGTCTCCCTCGCGGGCCTCTTCAATTTTTGCCAAGGAAGAAACGGTCACCTGCGCATCTCCATCAACCGATCCCTTTAAAATATCGGCTATCTGATTCGCTGTAAATTGCATTTGGCTAGTATAAATTTTCTTTTTTTAATTCTTTCAATAATTCCTTAGGATAACAAATGGCGTATTTTCTCACTTTACTGGAAAGTGTTTCCAGGTTCGAAAGGTCCGAAGCTTTTGCGATGTCCTGAACGGAGCCGTCTTTCATAAGCACCTTAATTTCATTGTCCACTTGCTCGTACGCACTGTTTTCCACCGGATGATGCCAGATAAAATAATCTGTTTCCTGTGGTGAAATGCCAAATTGACTGACTGCGGCCTTCTTTAAGTTGTCCAAAAATTCCGGTTCGGGCTTTTGAGCAAACAGGTCAGAATAAAACAAATCTCGGCTTAACAATCTCTTACACAATAAGCTTAACACTGGGTCAGGGTGCATGGACCAACCCTTGATTGCTGCTAAAATATCCACATCGTCTAAGGCAACAAAATGCTTTAAATGCGCTTTGTCTGCCTCGAAATTTTCACATGTAATTTTATTATGCAAAAAATGTTCCAATGATGGTGAAACCAACAAATTATTAGGAGATAAATACAATTCTTTCGCTCTCCTCAAAATTCCGAACAGCATTCCCTCTGCCGCGATGATTGTTTTATGCAGATACACCTGCCAATACATGAGCCTACGCGCGATGAGAAACTTCTCTACCGAATATATGCCCTTTTGCTCGACAACCAACTCGCCTTCAACGACATTTAGCATTTTTATGATGCGATCAAAATTAATGACCCCCTCAGAAACACCTGTAAAAAAGCTGTCGCGGGTCAGATAATCCATCCGGTCGGTGTCTAATTGACTGGAGACGAGCTGATGCAAAAACTTCTTCTCATACCGATCGTTAAAAATTTCTTTGACCAGCGCTAGGCGCCCACCGAATTCGGTGTCAAGCTGATCAATGATAAGGGAGGAGAGCCACTCGTGGGAAACATCTTCCACCAGAGTCCCCTCGAGAGAGTGGGAAAAAGGTCCGTGACCTATATCGTGAAGCAAAACCGCAATCTGCGCGGCCTCCTTTTCTTCCTGAGAGATTGCTATGCCCTTGCTTATCAGCGTTTCGAGCGCCAAACCCATCAGGTGCATCGCGCCCAAGGCGTGTTGAAAGCGCGTATGCAATGCCCCGGGATATACCAAATGAGTCATGCTTAACTGCTTAATGTACCGTAGCCTCTGAAAATAAGGGTGCTGGATCACATCAAACGCGAAGTTTGTTGGGACAGTAACGAAACCGTAGACCGGATCGTTGATTATGCTTTTCTTATTAAATGTCATTGCCGCAGCGCTCTCTTAACGGCGTCAAAGATACGACTGAATGGTGTTAATTTTTGTTAAAAGTAAGTTTTATAAATTGAATTTAGGTATTTTCGCTCATAAGTGATGGTTAAATTCAAAAATGAAGGGGCGACTGAATGCAAGAAGCAAGGATATTATGGGCGGACGACGAAATAGATTTACTGAAGCCGCATATCATGCTGCTAAACGAAAAAGGTTATGCTGTAACTACCGTAACGAATGGTAACGATGCGGTCGACGCCTTCAAAAACAAGGATTTTGACCTGGTATTTTTGGATGAAAACATGCCTGGAATGACCGGTTTGGAAACCTTGTCCGAGCTGAAAGCGTTGAATCCCGGTGTTCCCATGGTCCTGGTGACCAAAAACGAAGAGGAACACCTCATGGAGGAGGCTATAGGATCCAAAATCGATGACTATTTGATCAAACCTGTAAATCCTAAGCAAATCCTGCTAACGATTAAAAAGCTTACCGAAAATAAACGACTTGTCACTGAAAAAACGTCGATGGCCTACCAGCAGGATTTCCGAACCCTCGGCATGACCCTCAATGACGATCTAAGCTTCGCGGAGTGGGCCGAAGTCTACAAAAAACTGGTCTATTGGGAACTGTCCTTGGAAAAACTTGAAGATTCGGGAATGCATGAAATATTGACGCTACAAAAGTCCGAAGCGAACAGCCAGTTTTTCAAATTTATAGAGAAAAACTACCTCAAATGGATGAAGGAACCTGATAAAGGCCCGATTTTGTCTCACGAACTGTTCAAAACCAAGGTTTTGCCTCAAATTAGCGACGAAAGACCGACGTTTTTTGTCCTCATCGACAACCTACGTTACGATCAGTGGCGGGTTATCAATGACGTTCTGACGCCGTATTTTAAACTTGAAGAGGAGGATCAATACTATAGTATATTACCGACGGCGACACAGTACTCGAGAAATGCCATATTCAGTGGTCTTAGTCCTCTGGAAATGGAAAAGCAATATCCAGGTCTCTGGCAAAATGACGACGAAGACGGCGGGAAAAATCTCAATGAAGAAAAATTTCTCCACCATCAGCTCCAGCGTCTCATGCGCAAGAATTACAAGTATTCCTATCATAAAATTTTGAATCTGGACCAGGGCAAGGACGTGGTTGAACAGCTGCCCAATCTGATGGCAAACAATCTCAATGTGCTAGTCTACAATTTCGTGGACATGTTATCGCATGCCAGGACAGACAGGGTCATGATCCGGGAACTTGCTAACGACGAGGCCGCCTACCGCTCGATCACCTTATCCTGGTTTGAACATTCTCCATTATTTGAAGCGCTAAAATGGCTTTCCCAAAAAAATGTCAGAGTCATGATAACCACAGATCATGGAACCATCCGGGTCAAAAAACCGAGTCGGGTGGTCGGTGATAGGAACACCAACACGAACCTCAGGTACAAGCAGGGTAAAAACCTGAGTTTTTCTGGCAAAGAAGTATTCCACGTCAAAAACCCACACGATGCGCAGTTGCCAAAGCTCAATATGAGCTCTAGTTTCATTTTTGCGCGCGAAGACTTCTACTTTGTTTATCCGAACAATTACAATCACTTTGTCAATTATTTCAACGAAACTTTCCAGCACGGTGGCATTTCTCTTGAAGAAATGATTCTCCCGATCGCTACCTATACCAAGAAATAAAATTCCGTACTTTTGTCCCATGAGGATGGTTATTCGGACTTTAGCTGACTTGCCACAGGCCGCAGAGCACCTGTTGAAAAAGACACAAGGGAGCAAGGTGCTGCTCTTTTACGGCCCAATGGGTGTGGGTAAAACCACGCTTATCAAAACCCTGTGCCAGCAACTTGGCGTTGAAGAAAACACCAGCAGTCCGACTTTTTCGATTGTAAACGAATACCATTCGCCGGTCGGTCCCGTCTACCACTTTGATTTTTACAGGCTAAATTCCGAAAGAGAAGCATTCGACTTGGGGTATGAGGAATATTTCTATAGTGGAAATTACTGTCTGGTAGAATGGCCAGAGAAAATCAAATCCCTGTTGCCCCCGGATGCGATCTCCATCCACCTGGAGCCGGGCGACGACCAACAGCGCATTCTGCAAATTTCCTAAAAAATCTACGGCGCCGTGCAACCTTTTTAGCGTTAGTGAAGTCTTACCTATAAAGAACAAGCATACGTGGAGCAACAGATAACTATAGATTCACTATATCAAGGCTGCAAAGCAGGCAAAAAAGAAGCCCAGGAAAGGCTTTATAAGATGTTGGCTTCTAAAATGCTGGGCTTGTGCTTACGCTATGCAAAAACAACTTTTGAAGCAGAGGACATGCTGCAGGCTGGGTTTATCAAAGTATTCCAGCAAATGGACAGTTTCCGAGGCGAGGGCTCCTTCGAGGGATGGATACGCAGAGTAATGGTCAATATTGCGATAAGCACGTATAGAAAACGTCAGCGCGGCGGGGACATTCTGGACATTACCCAGGTGGAAGAGATGCCATCAGTTTCAAGCGGAGTGATTGATCAGCTGGCTTATGAAGATTTGCTCAGTCTTGTCCAGGAACTACCGGAGGGTTACAGGATCGTATTTAACCTGCATATTATGGAGGGGTTTGCCCATAAGGAAATTGCAGACATGTTAAATATCAGCGAAAGCACGTCCAAGACCCAGTTGATGAGAGCGAGGAGCTGGCTGCAAAAAAGAATAAAAAAAATGGAGGGAGTAAGTTATGGAGAATAAACATTGGCAAAGCTTTGATCAAAAAATCAAAGAGAAACTGGAAGCAGGAGAAAATCAAAACCTTAGGCCGGTTCCGGATCGTCTTTGGGCAAATATTTCCGAAACACTCATCGAGGATGAGCAGAGCGGAGAGACCGAAAAGGTATTGCCCGTCAGGCGTTCACGCAGTTTTGGATGGGCAGCTGCTGCGGCCATGTTGTGTTTGACCGT
>CAYNZH010000002.1:49983-78256 GCA_964401685.1 uncultured Sphingobacteriaceae bacterium | reverse complement strand
GGATAAACCTTTACAAACGGCTGAGACCTTTGGCGTGAGCAATGTGCTCAATTTTGTGATTGCGCGGGTCGACAAAAGGGAGGAAAAATTCATCCAATTTAGTACCGATGATGAAGGCTTTCTGAAAGTAGCCTTCAATTTTACCGATTTTAACAGAAACTAGACATAAAAACAATAGCATCATGAACACACTTAAATCAATTGGAGTCCTTGCCACGCTTGCAATCTGTGCTCTACCAACATTTTCTCAGGATTTCCAGGAAGGTATGGTGAGAGATACGGTGAAAAACGTTGACACGGTAATTATGGAGGACATCAAAACGGGTGAGAAAAAGACAGTCCGAATACATTTTCCTGGCGAAGACAATGCCATTATCTCATTGGAAAGAAGCGACAAAAGTGAGAAAATCCACCGTGAATCTGACAAAAAAAACTATAGCTCGCGGTCTGTTTCACGCCCTATCTTCGGAATCGTGTTTGCAAATATGGATTTAGGCCTCTCGAAACCGATCAACAATGGCGATTTTAATCTGACCGCTCCGAATGATGTGTTAAATTATCGTCCCGCTAAGACCGTAAACTTTGGCTTTGACGTTCTCAAGGTCGGCTACAAGGTCAACAATCATTTCCGGGTTTATGCGGCTGGTGGGTTTGAATGGAATTATATTCGTCTTAATCAAAGTATTGATTTCTCATCCGACGGCACACCCTACGAGGACTATGTTGTCAGCGCAGACCCTCTGAAGAAAAACCGATTGACTTCGACCTACCTGCGTGTCCCGTTGACATTCGAATTCAGAGGCGACCATAATAGTGCCTGGGGTCGAACGAAGGTTGCATTTGGGCCAATCGCCGGATTCCTCATGAAAGGAACACAACGATACAAAGATGTGGATGGCAAAAAAGTAAAGGAAAAAGGTGACTATGGCTATGCGCCTTTCCAATACGGAGCATTTGCAAGATTTGGCGTGGGGGGAATAGGAATCTATGGGAAGTACTACGTCAACGACATGTTCAATGGTGCTCCGGCAGGTTCAGAGTTGCAAAACTTCTCCTTTGGCCTGACCTTTTTGCTCTAGGGAGTTGATATCACTGTTCCATGGCTTTTTTTCGTACATTTGACGAAGAAAAGCCATGATAGAATTACACGACGTCTCCTTTCAGTTTGATCAAAAAACTGCCATCAACGCGGTCAGTCGGATCAACGCTCAAATAAGGGCGGCGCAGATTACGGCGATCATCGGCGAAAGTGGAAGCGGCAAGAGTACACTTCTGAGGATCATCTTTGGCTTGTTAAAAGTGGACAAGGGGGCCGTATTCTACAAGCGGGAGCGTGTCTTGGGTCCACATGAAAAGCTGATTCCGGGACATCCAAAGATGAGGATGGTCACTCAGAATTTTGACGACTTGAACCCCTATGCCACCGTCTGGGACAATGTTTCCGGCGAGCTTTCCAACGCCGATTTAACTGCGAAACAACATCTTACAGAGGAAATTTTAGAGAAACTAAAAATCCAGCGGCTTGCAGCAAAGCGAATCGTCGACCTGAGCGGCGGAGAAAAGCAAAGAGTGGCCATTGCGAGAGCCTTGATCAGTGCTCCCGAAGTCTTGCTGATGGACGAGCCTTTCAACCAGATCGATGCCTCCTTTCGGGAAAGCCTTCAGGAGGATTTACGTCGTATTGTCGACAATTCAGGTCTGACGGTTGTGCTTGTCTCCCACGACCCGTCGGAGGTCATGGCTCTGGCCGACCATCTCATTGTTTTGAAGAAGGGACATGCAGTTGCGGCGGGTAGTCCCAGAAAACTGTTTGAACGGCCACCAAATAGATATACGACCAACTTATTGACGCGCGCAAATATTTTGTCTCTCGCTGACGCCAGAAAACTGAATCTCCCTGTCGGCGATGACAAGCTTCCCTGGGTGGGGATACATCTGCATCAACTAAAAATAACCCACAAGGGCGGAGATTTCAAGGTGACCCGGCTTTCCTTCAAAGGACCATACGAGGAAGTGGAAATCACCAATGGAGTTTTGAGCCTCAAGGTGCAGCACTATCAGACTGGCGTTTTGCGGGCCGGCGAATCCGTGGGCATAGAGATTCTGAACTGCTGGCAGATGCTGGAATAATTTTTGCATATTGCAAAATATGCTTTCGAACAATCATTTCATACGAACGAACGTTCGTTCACATTTGGAAAACTACTTCCAGGACGCTAGAAAACGGCATTTGACCTCCTATTTCTCAGAAGATCCTGAGCGATTCAAAAAATTCAGTATCACTTGGGACGGGTTGCTTTTTGATTATTCAAAGAATCATCTTGACGAAAAAGGGAAGAAACTGCTATTGGATCTAGCTCGGGAGAGCGGGCTTCAGGACAGAATAGAGGCCATGTTCCAAGGGAAGAAAATCAATGTGACGGAAGACCGTTCGGTTCTGCATGTGGCTTTGAGAAACCAGGATCCTGCAGGTTTTTGGGTGGACGATCAGGACTTGATGCCTCAGATAAACAAAGTCAAAGGAAAAATGAAATTGTTTTCAGACGCCGTTATCAGCGGGGGCTGGAAGGGTTTTACAGGAAAACCCATCGAAAGCGTGGTTAACATAGGCATCGGAGGGTCGGATCTGGGACCCTATATGGTGACCGAGGCCCTAAAAGCATACCGAAACCATTTAAATCTGTACTTTGTCTCCAATGTAGATGCCGCTCATCTAGCTGAAACCCTAAAACAGCTGAACCCCGAAACAACGTTGTTCCTCGTCGCCTCCAAAACCTTTACCACGCAGGAGACAATGACCAACGCCTATTCGGCCCGAAACTGGTTTCTCGAACAGACCGGCGCCGGCGACAACACAATAGCAGCGCATTTTGCAGCCATTTCCACCAATCTGCAGGAAGTCAAGAAGTTTGGCATAGACCAAGAAAACATGTTTGAGTTTTGGGATTGGGTCGGAGGAAGATACTCGCTATGGGGAGCGATAGGTCTGTCGATTATGCTTAGTGTGGGTTACGATAACTATCAAGCCTTGCTCGAAGGCGCCTACGCAGCGGATCAGCATTTTCGGCATACTGCATTCGAGGAGAACATCCCGGTGCTCATGGCTTTGCTCGGTATCTGGCACAACAATTTTTTTGAATGTGAGACACAAGCTATCATTCCTTACTCCCAGTACTTGCATCGGTTTCCTGCTTATTTGCAACAATGCGACATGGAAAGCAACGGCAAATCCGTGGACCAACAAGGCAATAACATTGGCTACCAGACTGGACCGGTGATATGGGGCGAACCGGGGACCAATAGCCAACATGCGTTTTTCCAACTCCTGCACCAAGGAACCAAAATGATTCCTGTCGATTTTATCGGCTTTGCGGCCAATCCTGAGGGTCCGGGCCGGAATGCAGGGCATCAGGACATTTTGCTGGCAAACTTTTTCGCCCAGAGCGAGGCCTTGATGAACGGCAACCGAGACCAGCAACGGGAAAGCGACAACCTACCTCCGCATCAAAAATTCGAGGGAAACCGTCCGTCTAATACTTTTCTATTTGATAGACTGACGCCCTATCAATTGGGGAAACTCATCGCGCTTTATGAACACAAAATCTTTGTGCAGGGCGTGATCTGGAATATTTACAGCTTCGACCAATGGGGCGTCGAACTCGGCAAAAAACTGGCAAAATCCATTTTACCTGAGCTGAAAAGTTCTGGGGAAATTGACACCCATGATTCGTCTACCAACGGTTTGATCAATGCGTATAAACGCTGGAGAGCTTAGTTTTCCAGGATTGCGCGCACACCGGGCAAGGTTTTGCCCTCCATGTATTCTAGAAGTGCGCCTCCTCCTGTGCTTACGTAGCTGACGTGAGCCGCCATACCCAACTGGTTGATCGCTGCGGCTGAGTCTCCTCCGCCTATCAGCGAAAAAGCACCCTTTTCGGTAGCAGCCACGATCGCTCCGGCAACGGCTTTTGTTCCTTTCGCAAAGGAGCGCATTTCGAACACCCCCATCGGACCGTTCCACAAAATCGTTTTAGATGCCTTGATGACACGGGCAAATCTAGCCTCAGACTCCGGACCTATGTCCAAGCCCATCTTTCCATCGGGAATTTCATCGTTTGGCCCATCATAAAACGGTGAATCATCCGCAAATCTGTCTGCGATCCGAGCGTCAGTTGGCAGATATAAATTCACGTTTTTTAGCTCAGCTTTCTCTATCAATGCTAAAGCCAGATCCAACTTATCTTCCTCAACGAGTGAATTACCGATTTTCCCGCCCTGAGCCTTGATAAAGGTATAGGCCATGCCCCCACCGATGATCAAATTATCGACTCGGTCGAGCAATGCCTCTATGAGCTCGATTTTATCTGAAACCTTGGCTCCGCCCATTATCGCGGTAAAGGGTTTTTCAGCCTTCTTCATGATTTTCTCGGCATTTTCTATTTCCTCTGCCATTAGAAAACCGACATATTTGTGCTCAGGGAAAAACTGCGCGATCACCGAGGTAGACGCGTGCGCTCTATGTGCGGTACCGAAGGCGTCATTGACGTAGACGTCCCCCCATCTTGCAAGTTGCTGAGCAAAATCCACATTGCCTGCCTCTTCTTCCGGGTGGAATCTAAGATTTTCCAGCAGCAAGACATCACCGGGTTGCAGTGACTGAACCTGAGTTGCCGCCTCCTCGCCTATGCAGTCTCCCGCAAACTTCACTGTCCTCTCCAATGCTTTATTCAAGTAAGGAATCAAGTGCTTTAGGGAGTATTTTTCAGACTTCTGTCCTTTTGGACGACCCAAATGCGACATGAGAATCACCGATGCTCCGTCGCTGAGCAATTTCTGTATACTTGGAAGCGCACCTTGCAAGCGGTTGTCATCCGTGATCTGAAATTTGTCGTCCAGAGGAACATTAAAATCCACGCGCACGAGTACTTTTTTTCCGGAAAAATTCGTGATGTTTATTGCTTTCATACGTTAGTCGTTTTTATTTCACTGATCAGAAATGAAATTACTGCTTCTTCAGAACTTGTATTTTGATGCCCGCTTTCCATGTTTTTCACAGAGAGTTGCTGCTCTTGAATTTCGTTTTCACCGATCAATATGACGTAGGGAATTTTTTTCGCATCTGCATAAGCGAGCTGACGCTTTAGTTTTGCTTTTTCCGGGTAAAGTTCGGTGGAAATTCCGGCTTTCCTCAGTCTGTCCAAAATTGGCAAGGCATATTCTTCGGCCCTTTCGTCAAAATTGGTAATTAAAACCTGGGTTGTGGCGTCTTTTGTCTCTGGAAAAAGTCCCAATTCTTCCATTACGTCATAAATACGATCTGCGC
Organism: uncultured Sphingobacteriaceae bacterium; assembly: GCA_964401685.1. Lineage (GTDB taxonomy): Bacteria > Bacteroidota > Bacteroidia > Sphingobacteriales > Sphingobacteriaceae > DASRQK01. The sequence continues at coordinate 72,933 of CAYNZH010000002.1, read as the reverse complement.
CAAATGAAATACCCACACCGGTCAAATTCTTCAGTCCAAACATGCCCGTAAGGTCATCGTAGCGACCGCCACCGCCTATGCTCCCCATCGCGACTTCGTTGGTTTTCACTTCGTAAATACAACCCGTATAATAGTTCAAGCCCCGAGCTAAAGTCAAATCAAACTCCACGAAGTTTTCGACAAGACTCGAATCTCCTGTCAATTTTTCCACATAAGCGAACACTTGCCTCAACTCGGCAATCCCCTGGCGTCCCGCTTCTGACTTCTCGAGCATAGACTCCAAGAGAGTAAATTTCTCTGAATTGGAGCCTTTCATTGCAAACAAAGGCTGCAGTTTTGTCAAATCACCATCGGCAAAGCCTCTTTCTTTCAGCTCTTTTTCAACGCCTTCTACACCGATCTTATCCAGCTTATCAATGGCGATCGTCATATCAATGATCAACTCTGGTTTGCCCAACAGATCGGCAATTCCAGTCAAAATTTTTCGATTGTTGATCTTGATGGTAAAATCCTTGAAACCAAGCTCCTTAAATCCTTCGTGGTATATCTGTATAAATTCCGCTTCGTTAAGTAGGCTCGCAGTCCCGACCACGTCTACGTCACATTGGTAAAACTCTCTGTATCTGCCTCTTTGCGGGCGATCTGCACGCCAGACGGGCTGAATCTGAAAGCGTTTGAAAGGCCAGGTCAATTTATGCTGGTTCATGACCACGAATCTCGCAAACGGGACGGTTAAGTCGTATCTGAGTGCCTTTTCCGCGATATGCGGGATCAGCTTGGCTGAGGCACGGTCCTCAAGGAGGTCCGCAGGTGCTTTCGCGAGGTAATCGCCCGAATTTATGATCTTGAATATCAGCTGATCGCCCTCATCTCCATACTTCCCTGTCAACGTCTGAAGGTTTTCAAAGGTGGGGGTCTGAATTTCCTGGTAACCATACTTACGGAATACAGATTTCAGTACATCAAATATATAATTCCTTTTCACCATATCCTGAGGTGAAAAATCACGCGTTCCTTTAGCTAAACTAGGTTTCATTTCCCAAAGTTAAGATTTATTGGCCAATTTGGAAGGCCTTTCGGAAAATGCAGGTTTATAGAAAATGTTGCTTATTGCGTCTTCAGAGATTCCCAGGCTTTCTCAGCGGCAATCTTTTCTGCACTTTTTTTGTTGAAATCCTTGCCTGTTCCATAGACTTCACCGTCAACGAGGGCGTCAATGGTGAATATTTTTTGATATTGATCGCTTTCGCCACCTTCCTGCATCATAAAAGTCACTTCCCGACCGTTTTGCTGTCCCCATTCGATGAGACGACTTTTAAAATTACTCTCCGTTTCCTCCAGGGTTTGAATGTCGACATGAGGCTTGATAATCCGCGTGATCAAAAAATCCTTAGTGAATCCATAACCCTTGTCCAGGTAAATGGCACCAATCAACGCTTCAAAAGCATCGCCAAGCAAAGAACTATTGGACTTAGGCGCATAGTTTATAATCCGGGCGTCGTATTGCATGAGCTCGTCCAGCCCCAATTTTCTGCCCAACTGGTTCAAATGTACACGGCTGACGATCTTTGAACGCATTTCTGTCAAAAAACCTTCTCCCTTAAACGGATATTTTTTAAACAGCAACTCAGCCACCACCGATCCAAGGACAGCGTCGCCTAAAAATTCGAGTCGCTCATTGCTGTTTTTTGACCCGTCCTTTACGATCATGGCGACAGATTTATGTCGGAAGGCCAACTTATAAAGGTAAAGATTGCCGGGAACAAAGCCCAGCATATTCTTTAATGCCCGCACATAAGTCTTATCGGAAGATATATGTAATTTATAAAGTGAATAAATGGGCATTACTCCGTGAAAAGGTCTAAAACTACTCTTCGTATTTCTTGAAAATAACCGAAGCGTTGTGCCCGCCAAATCCAAATGTGTTGCTCATCGCAGCACGGATAACACGTTTTTGAGGCACATTGAAAGTGAAATTAAGTCGACTATCCAACTCGGGATCAACTGTGAAGTGATTGATGGTCGGTGGTACTATATCGTTCTTCACCGCCAACACAGAAGCAATAGACTCTACCGCTCCCGCTGCGCCGAGCAAGTGACCCGTCATCGATTTGGTCGAACTGATATTCAGATCGTAAGCGTAGTCTCCGAATAAGTTCAGGATCGCTTTTGACTCACTGATGTCGCCGAGCGGCGTGGAAGTTCCGTGAACGTTGATATAATCAATGTCCGCAACAGTAAGATTCGCATCCTTCAGTACGTTGCTCATCACCAAACGAGCACCAAGGCCCTCAGGGTGAGGGGCCGTAATATGGTTTGCATCTGCACTCATACCGCCACCCACGATTTCGGCATAAATCTTGGCTCCACGCGCCTTTGCGTGCTCCAGACTTTCTAGTATGAGCGTCCCCGACCCTTCGGCAGCAACAAACCCATCTCTGTCCTTGTCAAAAGGCCTGGATGCGGTTGCGGGATCGTCGTTTCGGGTAGAAAGCGCGTGCATAGCATTGAATCCACCTATCCCTGCTTCATTGATAATGGCCTCTGAACCGCCAGTGATAATGACATCCGCAAAACCAGCGCGTATGTACATCAACGAATCAATCAAGGCATTGGTGGAAGATGCACAAGCAGAAACTGTCGAAAAATTTGGTCCTCTCAGACCGTATTTCATAGAAATATGTCCGGGAGCAATGTCGAGGATCATCTTTGGAATAAAGAATGGATTGAATCGCGGCGTGCCATCACCTTCGGCAAAACCAACAACCTCATCCAGAAAAGTCTTCAATCCGCCAATACCTGACCCCCAGATAACTCCAACACGATTGGTGTCAACCTTATCAAAGTTGAGCTCCGAATCTCTGACAGCTTCATCTGTGGAAGCCATTGCGTAATGAACAAATGGATCCGCTTTCCGGACCTCTTTCCGGTCCAAAAAATCCTCGGGATTAAAACCCTTCAACTCGCAAGCGAATCGGGTTTTAAATTTCGATGCATCAAAATGTGTGATAGGAGCGGCGCCGCTCACCCCTTTTTGCAAACTGTCCCAATATTCCGGGATACTGTTCCCAATAGGAGTAAGCGCCCCCAACCCTGTAACTACAACTCTTTTTAACTCCATTTATCTTACTACGAATGGCCTAATAAAAAATTAGTTAACGTTTTTTTCCAAGTATGAGATGGCCTGCCCGACGGTACTGATCGTCTCAGCCTGGTCATCAGGAATTGCCACATTGAATTCTTTTTCAAATTCCATAATCAACTCAACGGTGTCGAGTGAATCGGCGCCTAAGTCATTTGTGAAAGAAGCTTCTTGCGTTACTTCATTTTCATCCACACCTAACTTTTCTACGATAATTGCTTTTACTCTTGAAGCGATATCAGACATGATTGTATAGTTTAATTGTTTAATAAAATCAGTGCAAAGAAAAATAAATTAAATCAAATATCAAACCTTTTTGATTTTTAGTGTCTTTTAATCACCCCATTTTGATCTGCCAAATTACAAATTTATTCTTATTTATGGTAATTTCGACATTTAATCTTATTATTTTTGACAGAAATAAAAAGGGATCACTAAAGCGCAAATCCAAATTTGGGATGAATATATAAAAATACTTTGAATAAAATCATTTTAAAATACGAATTGGACCTGGACTTTGTCCTGATTGCGGTCACCTCTCCCCTGAGAGATTACCGGATCTGCCACTTTATTAACAAATATACAGGTTTAAGGTTCAAAAAAACAGAAGATTATATTTTAAACGGAAGTTCCTCCTTTTCAAATAAGTATTTCAGTATGTACACTTATGAGGTTCAGGGATTTGAGACTGTTTTTTATTTTATGTCCAACCGTGGAATCGACGGGGGATTGTTGGTACCCGAACTAAAAACGTCGGATTATTTTATTCTGATAAAGGGATTTATAGACGAGGAAGATATGGAAAACTTGCTTCAGCAGCTGAATTCCATCCCGGATGTGTTGGTTGCGTCTGAAATTTCCCCCCAAAAACTAAAGTCAAGAGAGAATCTTGTCTTTTAAAATATTACAGGTTGATTCTCCCTTCTTCGCTTGGAATAGTGTCCGTAACACACTATATTAGCTATCTTAAAATATAAGAAGAACGCCAACATGAGAAAATTACATAAACGCACAAAGATCGTTGCGACTATAGGGCCTGCGACCGCGGACAAAAAGATGCTTACGAACATTATCTCCAAAGGGGTGGACGTTTGCCGGCTCAATTTCTCCCACGGAAGTCAGGAGGACCACCTGAAAGTCATTCAGAATATCCGTGAAATAAACGAGGAGTATATGCATATAAATGTCGCTATACTTGCGGATCTTCAAGGCCCGAAAATCCGTATCGGAGCGATGAAGGAAGGGGGCGCGATTTTAAGAAATGAAAGCACGATCAAAATTACCAATAAAAAGCATATCGGAGATGACGACAGCCTGTATATCAACTATAAGCATTTTGCGCGCGATGTCAAAGTAGGGGAAATAATCTTGCTGGATGACGGGAAAATTCAGATGCAGGTACTTGAAACCAATCAAGAAGATGAGGTTATCTGCAGGGTCGTTCACGGTGGCATACTGACCTCGCGAAAAGGAGTGAACCTGCCGAATACTAAAGTCTCTATACCGAGTCTGACCGAGGAGGATCTTGACAATTTGCATTTCGCCCTGGAACACGACGCTGAATGGATAGCCATGTCCTTTGTCCGGACCGCGGAAGACATCTATCACCTGAAGAAAGTGATCGCTGAATCCGGAAAGTATGCGCGCGTGATCGCAAAAATCGAAAAGCCCGAAGCGATTGAGAATATTGACGCGATTATACGTGCTGCAGATGGCATTATGGTGGCAAGGGGTGATCTGGGTGTGGAAATGCCTATGGAAGAGGTGCCGGTCCTGCAAAAGATGATGGTCAAAAAGTGTAGGGATGCGTCAAAGCCCGTGATTATAGCGACTCAGATGCTTGAAAGCATGATCACCTCTCCTCGGGCTACACGTGCTGAGGTCAATGACGTCGCCAATTCTGTGCTGGACGGAGCCGATGCTGTAATGCTGAGCGGCGAGACATCAGTCGGCGAGTTTCCGGAAATCGTGATAGAAACCATGACCAAGGTTATTCACCATGTGGAACAGACCTCTTATCCCTATTATATTTCGAAAAAAGGACTCGTCGGCGATTACCCACTATCCGATGCGATCTGCGGTTCATCGATATACCTTTCCGAAAAAACGGGCGCTTCGGCCATTGTTGCGATGACTTCATCGGGCTATACGGCTTTTGAAATCTCAAGTTATCGCCCAAATACTGCCATATATATTTTCACAGGCAACCCGCAGCTGCTCAATACACTGAGCTTGGTGTGGGGTGTGCAGGCTTTTTCTTACGACAAATACGAAAGTACGGATGACAGCATCAAGGATGTCAACAATTTTCTGTTGGAAAACGGCTATATCGAGAAGGATGAGATCGTGATCAATACGGCGGCCACCCCCCTTCACAAAAAGGGCAAGACGAACACCATCATGGTAACAGTCATTGAATAATTTACGCCGCTATAATGGTCTAAAGCAGACGGCTTCGTATCACGTAGGTGCGGGCGATTTTGTCATGCCAGCATTGCTGCTTCCGATCAAAAAAGCCGAGTATAAACCCCAGTCCCAGGCTTAAATAGCACAATAGGCGGGTGAAATTTCTCAGGAAGGCCCTGCCGAGATCGGGTCTTTTGCCTTGCGTGGACACGACCTTGATGCCGATCAACTTTTTTCCGAGGGATCCTTGCCAGGAGGTTGCTTCCGCGATAGTTCCCGAAACAAATTTCAGGATCGGGATGCTGACCATGCCCGCGATGATTTTCGGAATTTCGGCAGGAATATTATCCTGAGTATTTGCATAAACGATTGCGACGAGCGCGTAAAGGCAGGTAATCAGGAAGTAGTCGATGGCCGCAGCGAGGAGTCGGGTGTCCATCGTTGCAAAATACTGTGGCTGGGTGTACTCGAAATCTGTGCCCAGAAGTGTACTGAGCCCGGGAATTTCACGCAGTTCCTTGAACTCCTCCATGTGCTCCGACTTGACGAAATCAGTGCTCTTCAGTTTCATTCCTGACAACTGTTCCAGGGAGTAGGGTCCGGCTGGTTTACCCCGATCCACGATGAAATATGAAAGGTCTTTCCACTCGCTCATTGGTTCTTTATTCGGAAATCCGCGCGACGGAGAAGCTACTCATTCCGCCGGAAAATCGAATCTCATAGTGCGGAAGGCTTGAGTCGAATCCCGGGGTCACGAAGCTTCCGTCACTGATTTTGGTAAAACCTGCAAAATTTCTTGAAGAGAGTGCCGTGCTAACGCTGATTCTACATTGAGCCGAAGTGGGAATTTCAAGTTTGACATTGGTTGCACCCCCGGAAACGACGATGCGACTTTTTTGTTCGGGTGAACCGAGCTTTGCCTTTATTGCGGCGGCTCCCCCATTGATGACGAGACGTGAAATTCTATTGCTTCTTAAATCAAAATCCGCGGTACCCGCGCCCATACTAAAGTTAATCTGCCAGGGAAGTTCGGGTTGGAGTTGCATTTCCACCTTGTTGTAATCGTCTCCACCGAGTTTCACACCCTTGCTCCCTGTGTCCATTTTAAAATCCACGATGCCGAGGGAATCATCTGTTTTATAGCTAAAATGATGTGATCCGAATGTACTCTCAGTTTCGGCCAAAAAAAGATCCTCTGCCTCACTTGGAATGATTTTATACGTGACTGCGCCTCCGGAAACGTTCAAGCGTGCGGCTGAGATCTCCGGATCTGTGAACTGGCGGAAAGTCCTCTCTGTAAGGTGTTCACTAGTAGAAAAGGGGGAGAATTTTCTTCCCTCAACGCCTGTAAAAATCAAAAAGGCGACCGCCGCGGCGGTAAAAAGCACTGCAACCAGGTTCCCGGTCCCCTTCCGCGGCAGCAATAGGTTGACCCCGATGATGATGATGATCAGTGGCCAAAGTCGGAACACGGGCCGCCAGTAAAAAGAGATCACGCCCAGATTTTGCAGCAGGATAACGATACCGACTCCCAACAGAAGAAGGCCCCACAGTAATTTTTCTCTATTTAGCATAATTTAGAATTTTTGAAATTTCACAAGCCTGGATCGTCATCTACTCTTCTATTGAAGGATTGAAAGATCATCACCAGCCCGGAAATGATCAAAACCACGGGCCAGAATTGGATGAGATCCCGCCAAGCAAAAAGATTCGTCTGGGCTAAAAGAAAGAAAACACCGATCACCAGAAGGATCAATCCGGCCGTCTTGCGATCCGAATTGTCACGTTTGGGCTCCTGAAGATGTGTTGGAATCGGCTCGCTCGGCTCGGCACTCTCAGCGTGCATCCGGTAATCCACGTCAAAAGGCCCCACCGGAGGCATGAAACGTTCTCTCACGGGTAACACGATCCATAAGATGATATATAATAAGGGACCTAAAAATCCTAGATTCAAAAAGGAGGAAAAAACTACACTCAGAACAAAGGCCAACCTTATCCACGTCTTATCAATGGCCAGATAGTTGGCTAGTCCGGCACAAACGCCTGCCAAAGCTCCCGCTCTTGTATCCCGTTCAAGTTTTTTATTCATTTTATTTATTCTTTTTCGCCGGTTGAATTGTCGGAATCAGCAGTGATGTTACCCAACTGGGGTCTGATAACGATTTCTTCTACCTGAGCTTCAATTCCCATTGCCGTACTGAAGACCACTGCGTCGGCGATTTGTTCTGCTTTCACAAAACGATCCGGTGCGTGTGTTGTTCCTTCCCAGGACGATGTGAGTGTAGAACCAGGTATGATTTCTGTAACTTTCACCCCGTACGGCCTCAACTCCTCCCTCAGTACATAAGTTAGACCACGGAGTGCAAACTTTGTTACAGTGTAAGTACCAGCCATTACGGGCTCCCTGCTCGCAGTAGAACTTATGTTTATAATGTGTCCCTGACGGAGGGCTTTCATCTTTCTGCCGAGGGTGACGCACAGTTGATGTGCAGTGAAATAATTGATATGAAAATCCTTGAGTATATCGTCGGATGGCTGGTCTAGCAGGGCGACTGGATTGAAAACTCCCAGATTATTGACCAGCACATCTACCTTGTGTTCTGCTGCCCAGTTGCACAGGTCGGTGATTTCTTCTCCGCTGGAGAGATCGGCTGCAAAGTAGGTAAAATCCTGATCTGCATACGAATTACTCAGCTCTTCAGTCAGATCTTCAAGGCCCCGCCGATCACGCGACACCAGTAGCAGGGAATAGCCTTCGTCGGCCAGTTTCAGTGCTATTTGCCTGCCTATTCCTTTTCCGGCTCCGGTTATCAGGGCGTTTTTTTGATTTTTTTTCATTAGAATAAATAAAAAATTGGTACCTTAAACAAAAAATACAAGGTAGCAACTAATTTTATGTTTTTAACGCACTTAGGAAAGTATTTATTGCTGCTTAGGGCTGTTTTCAAAAGACCGGAAAAGTGGCGGATCTATTGGAAAGAGATCATGCATGAAATGAACGAAATCGGCATAGGTTCGCTGGGGCTGATCGTAATCATTTCATCATTTATAGGGGCGGTAATGACTATGCAGATTGCATTCCAGCTGGTTTCCGACCTGATTCCGACTTCGGTAATCGGTCAAATCAACAGGGATTCCAACATCCTGGAATTGGGGCCGACGATTTCGGCGCTGGTCCTAATGGGCAAAGTGGGTTCGTCAATTTCTTCGCAGATAGGGTCTATGCGCGTGACAGAGCAGATTGATGCCTTGGAAATCATGGGGATAAACGCACCCGGCTATTTGATTTTACCCAAGATCATCGCGGGTCTGATAATGATTCCAGCGCTCGTGATCGTCGCGATTGCCTGTGCCATCGTGGGCGGACTGGTGGGAGGCGCGCTTTCCGGAGCGGTCACCCCGACGGAGTATATCAACGGGATCACCGACAGTTTCAATGGCTTTACTGTGACGGTGGCCATGGTCAAAGCTGTGGTTTTTGGCTTTATAATAACATCAGTACCGGCCTATAAGGGGTTCTATGTTCGGGGCGGTGCGCTCGAGGTTGGACAGGCTAGTACGCAGTCCGTAGTCATGGGCTGTATCACAATTTTAGCCGCGGATTATGTGATTACCGCTTTTATGCTTTAATACGCGAAATGATCAAAATCGAAAATATTCACAAGTCCTTTGGTGACAACACGGTGTTGGACGGCATTGATGCGACCTTTGAGGCTGGCAAAATCAGTCTGATCATCGGCGGATCTGGATCGGGCAAGAGTACGCTCTTGAAATGTGTCGTGGGCTTGCACCATCCTGATCAGGGCAAGGTCTATTTTGACGGCGTGGAATTTACCGGCCTGGAGTTTGCAGACCGCATTCCCATCCGAAAAGAAATTGGAATGCTGTTTCAAAACTCTGCTCTCTTCGATTCGATGACCGTTGAGCAGAATATTCTTTTTCCATTGGAAATGTTTACGGAAATGTCAAAAGCCGAAAAGCTGGAAAGGGTCAATTTTTGTCTGGAAAGAGTGAACCTTTCGGGTAGCAATAAGCTGTACCCGGCCGAGCTGTCCGGAGGTATGAAAAAAAGGGTGGGAATTGCGCGTGCCATCAGTATGAGCCCCAAGTATCTATTTTGCGATGAACCCAACTCCGGTCTAGACCCGGAAACAGCAATCCTGATCGATGAACTCATTCAGGAGTTGACCCAGGAATACCAATGCACAACGGTTGTGGTGACTCATGATATGAATTCCGTGATGAATATTGGCGACCAGATCGTCTTCCTTTACAAAGGCAAAAAATGGTGGGAAGGATCCAACCGGGAAATCGTTCGCTCTGATGTTGAGGAACTGAACAATTTTGTATTCGCCAGCCCCTTCATGAAGGCGGCTAAAAACAACTTCTAGTAAACCAGCATTTTCAATTGTAAAAAATTGTTAAATGCAATGGAATAGTATTTAAAACTCGTATATTTGTAATAATAGGTAAAGGACTTAGTTACAATGGTCCATACTTGCCAGGAGAAGTAGAAAATTAAAGATTATGAGAAAATTATTGTTAGTGGTGTTGGTGAGTGTCATCGGGATTTCCGGTGCTTTCGCGCAGATTCATGAGCCTGTGAAATGGCAGTTCGCTGCGAAAAAGCTGAATGATACTGAGGCGGTGCTGTTCATGAAGGCAGTTATTGATGACGGGTGGCACATCTATTCACAAAATGTGGAAGATGGCGGTCCGATCAAAACTTCGTTTACGTTTAATTCTTCCCAGGAATTTGATTTGTTAGGCAAAACGGCCGAACCAAAAGCAAGAGTCAAATACGAGGAGGTTTTCGATATGGACGTTGCATACTTCAACAAAGAGGTTGTTTTCCAACAGAAAATAAAACTAAAAAAAGGACAGGCGGTTGTCAGAGGTGCAGTGGTTTTTATGGCCTGTGATGCCGAGCAATGCCTTCCCCCGGATGAGGTAACTTTTGCGATCGCTGTGAAATAACAGGATTGGTTTTTCGTCCGTGACAAGGTTTTCAAAGCAAGAAAGGCAGGCAAAGGCTGCCTTTCTTGCTTTGACCTAAAATAAACTCAATAGCCACCAATGAAGAAATTTTTCAACCTGCATACCTACGTTTTTATCTTAATTTCATTTTTTGCCACGTCATTTCTGTTTGCGCAGGAAACGGATACGCTTATCAGCTTTGATGACGTCGAGTTTAGTGATGGCCAATCGGATCTTCCCGAGGAAGAGTATCTGGAAATTCCCGACGATCTGGTATTCACCGATGGTGAGGACAGCGCAGCACTTCAAGAGGAATTTATTGAGGCTGGCCAGGTTGCAGATCAAGATCAGGAATCCAGAACGCTGTGGGGGATATTTATCGCGGGGCTGGTGGGAGGATTTGCAGCATTTTTGATGCCTTGCATCTATCCCATGGTGCCGCTGACAGTTTCGTTTTTTACGAAACAAAGCGGAACCCGGACGAAGGGCGTCATCAACGCGTTGCTCTATGGTTTGTTCATCATCGTCATCTATGTTGCGTTGGGGATGATAGTCACGTTGATTTTCGGTGCCTCAGCGTTGAACGAAGCGGCTAGTTCGGCGTGGTTCAACCTTGCGTTTTTCTTGATTATCCTGGTATTTGCCATTTCCTTTCTGGGGGCATTTGAAATCACGCTACCGTCGAGATTTGTCAACAAAATGGATCAAAAATCCAACAAGGGAGGATTAATTGGCCTATTTTTCATGGCTTTTACCTTGAGTCTGGTATCTTTCTCGTGTACTGGCCCTATCATTGGTTACTTACTGGTCGAGGCAGTTTCTGAGGGTTCGCTCTTGGGTCCGGCAGTTGGTATGCTCGGTTTTTCCGTAGCGCTGGCGATTCCGTTTATGATTTTTGCTTTCTTTCCTTTTTTGCTGAAGGAAATGCCGAAATCCGGGGGCTGGCTCAATACGATCAAGGTCTCTCTAGGCTTTCTGGAGCTCGCATTGGCTTTTAAATTCCTATCGAATGTCGATCTTGCTTACCATTGGGGAATCCTGGACCGTGAGATTTTCCTCGCGATTTGGATTGTGATTTTTGCGTTGTTCGGGTTTTACCTTTTGGGGAAATTGAAGTTCAACAATGACAGTGATTTGCCCTTTATTTCTGTATCACGACTATTCTTTGCAATTGCGGTGCTGTCCTTCACGGTCTATATGGTTCCAGGGATGTGGGGTGCGCCACTTAAGGCGCTTAGTGCATGGCTGCCACCGTCGCCGACCCAGGATTTCAACCTGCACCAGGTCAATTTCTCAGGAGGAGGTAGTGCGGCTCCCGCGAGCACCGCCATCGTCAAAAAGTACAGCAGCCCGCGTCACAAAGCACCTCACGGGCTGGACGCTTTTTATGATTATGATCAGGCGCTAGAGTATGCTAAATCGGTTAATAAACCAGTTTTACTGGATTTTACGGGATGGACATGTGTCAATTGCCGTAAGATGGAAGAATCAGTCTGGCCCGACCCTCAGGTGCTGAGGCTTCTTAATGAAGAGTACGTTCTTGCTTCTCTTTATGTAGACGACAGAACAGATTTAGACCCTTCTGAACAATATACATCGAGTTTCAGTGGTAAGAGGATCCGTTGGATCGGGCAAAAATGGTCGGATTTACAGGCGTCCAGATTTGGGAATAATTCGCAGCCCTATTATGTGATTCTGGATACAGATGGAAATCAATTGGTTCCCGCAGAAGCCTATAATGAAGACATTCAGAATTATGTCAATTTCCTGGAGTCAGGTTTGGCCGAATTCAGGAAACGACAAGAATAGAAGTTACGTTTATGAATAAAATCAAAAATATCGCGGTTTTCACGTCCGGTGGTGATGCCCCTGGGATGAATGCGGCCATACGTGCAGTGGTAAGAACAGGTTTGTACCACAATTTAGGGGTTTTCGGTGTCCGGCGGGGATTTGACGGATTGGTACAGGGGGATATTTTTGAAATGGAAGCGAAATCGGTTGCGAATATCATTCAAAGAGGGGGAACCATCCTAAAAACGGCGCGGAGCGAGGAGTTTCGCAGCACGGAAGGCAGGAAAACGGCTTTTGATCACCTTCAAAAAAACAGAATTGACGCTTTGGTCGCTATTGGAGGTGATGGGACGTTTTCGGGTGCAGCCAAGTTTATGGAAGAGTTTGGAATCCCGATTATCGGTATTCCTGGCACCATAGACAATGATCTGGCGGGTACTGATTTCACTATTGGCTACGATACCGCCATCAATACAGTGATCGATGCCGTCGACAAAATCAGGGACACCGCTGAGTCTCACGACCGGGTTTTTGTTGTCGAGGTGATGGGACGAGATTCCGGCCTGATTGCTTTGAGGTCCGGGATCGGCGTTGGGGCTGAAGCGGTTCTAATCCCAGAAATCAAGGTTGATGACGCGGCCATGATGGAACGCCTTGACAAAACGCGCAAAAGCAAATCATCGCGGATTATTATCGTCGCCGAAGGCGATGAGGCGGGCGGCGGATTTGCGGTCGCAGAAAAGATCAAACAGAGATTTCCACATTATGATATAAGGGTTTCGATTTTGGGACATATTCAAAGAGGGGGAAGCCCGACATGCATGGATCGGGTACTCGCGAGTCGACTCGGTGTTGGCGCGGTGGAAGGCCTACTCGACGGCAGATCCGGGGAGATGGCGGGCGTTATCCACGGTCAACTGGAGTATACACCGCTTAATCAAGCAATCAAACACATAGGCACGCTCAACGAACGCCTGCTCCGGATGGTCGATATACTCTCTATGTAGCCCAGACAATTAGATAGTTTTTACGTGTTTTTCGTCGAAATTCTCTATATCAACAATATAATCATTTTGTATCAGAAAGTCAAATAGCGGCTGAACCTCTTCGGAAACGGGCATATTCTTTGTCGTAATTATCTCATTATTAGATTTATCTAAATAGGGATAAGCATAAAGCTTGACGTTTTTACTGAACATACCGCTGACGTAGGAAAGCATTTCGCTAGCGTATTGCTCTTTGTTATAATGCTCGGAATTAAAAATATGTCTCAAGTTTGCAATATTGGTAGAAATCCCGACATTCAGTGGCTTGAACTGGGCAAGGTATTCGGCTAGGTGGTTGTTGCGACGAAAATTGGTCACGATGACGTGGTTCCCTGTTTCGCATAGATATTCTGCGCGGCGTGCAAAATAAGCTAAATCCTCCGAACTGATATCGACGTCCTCATCCATAACGTTACTCATAAGAACTTCGATCATGACCACAAGATTTTCGTCACCTATACCTAGTTTTCGCTTAAATTCGGCTACAGCCAGATTGAACAGATCAAAGTTTGGATTGGATTTTTGACGGTATTTAGTACGCAAAATCATGATGTTCTTTTTGTAGAGCAGATCCTTGCTTTGGTAAACATCTTTTTGCGGATCAAAAATCGCGGCTTTGGAAAATCCACTGGCAATGAGGTACAGATTGATAAGGCGTTCGTTGACATTGGCAAATGCAGGGCCCTGAACTTTGACAAGATCTATTTCTACGGCACCCGGTGACAGATTGTCTGACAATGATTCGATCATGGTCTGAACGTCATCCTTATAATAGTGGGCTGCAAAAACCAGATTGACACCCAGAATACCAAGAACTTTCTGCTGAAGCTGGTTATCGCTGTCCAGTAGGCGCACATGGAAGATGATGTCGCTGGGTTCACTACCGATCTCGTGCTGAAAACGAATGCCGATCCACCCGTGGGGCTCGTTGGTCTTATTGAAATTGAGCGCAGCAACTGTATTTGCGAAAACGAAAAGCTTGCGTTGACTATATTTCTCCCCCGTGAGTCGCTCGACAAGAAGATTGAACTCATGATCCAGCATCTTGCTGAGCCTCGAATGGCTCACATATCTGCCTGACTCTTCGACTCCGTAGATTGAGTCACTGAAGGTCATATCATAGGCAGAGATCGTTTTTGCGACAGTACCGGACGCCGCGCCTGCATTGAAAAAATTCCGTGCAACTTCTTGGCCAGCGCCTATTTCTGCGAAGGTTCCGTATATATCCTGGGCTAGATTGACACGAAGTGCTTTTCTCTTTGTTTCATAAATTTCCCTTGCCATAGGGCAAATATACGAAATTTCTAGCTCTTAGCGTTTATAAGTCCGAGGTGTCTCAGGGCGTAGAATAAGGCTGATGCGTGCAGCGCTTGGGGAAATCTGTTCTGGAACAGAAGGGAAATCACACGATCCAGCGGAAGAACTTGCACCTCGATTTCTTCCTGCAAATCAAGATTTTGATCCTGAGTCCGTATACAGCCCTCCATGAGAAATGTAGTTGTTTTATTGTTGCTGGTCGCTGGATTCGGGTAAAGATCTACGAGCTGCGTAATCTTCCCCGCGGTGTAGCCCGTTTCCTCGAGGAGCTCTCTGGCCGCTGCATCCTGAGGATTCTCCCCTGCCTCGATAGTGCCGGCAGGAATTTCGAGCAGGATTTCCTGGGTTCCGTGACGGTATTGCTTGATGAGGACGATATCGCTTTCCGGCGTTAGCGCGACCATGTTCACCCAATCTGGATACTCGAGCACATAATATTCCGGCACTAGACGGCCATTGGGCATGGAACAAACGTCTTTGCGCAGGACTGCCCACGGAGCATTGACCAGGTATTCAGACGACAGAACCCTCCACTTTTCCATTTTTAAGTCTTTTTATTGGATGAGATCTCCCATCATGCGATCTATTTTTTCCTCCAGTTCGGCTTCTCTTTCTAAAATTTGCTCAGGGCGTTCCAGCTGCCCCAGAACGGAGCAGTAAAACTTGATCTTTGGTTCGGTTCCGGAGGGCCGTGCGGTAATCACGTCACCTTCCTCGGTGATGAACTGCAATACATTTGATTTTGGAAAATTCAGCGGCTGTGACTGTTGGGATCGCAGGTCTATTTCTAGACTTTCTTGGTAATCCTTGATCTGTTTTAGCCTGATTCCGCCTAGCGCTTGAGGTGGATGTGCCCTCAAATTTTGCATAATCGCATTGATCTCATCAGCTCCTTTTTTTCCGGTTTTTGTAAGGGAAACCAATTTTTCGTGATACAAACCGTGTTTTTCGTAAAGCGCTATGAGGGCATCCTCAAGGGTCTTCCCTTGATCTTTGTAAAAAGCCGTCATTTCTGCGATGAGGGCACAAGAAATCACGGCATCCTTGTCTCGGACCGCATCGCCTACCAAAAAGCCATAGCTTTCCTCCCCTCCTACCAGAAAACGGCGATCGCTTTCCAGTGAAGTCATCAACTCACCTATATATTTGAACCCTGTCAGCACATCGTAACAATCAACTTTATAGTATTCTGCCAATCTTTTGATTAGTTCCGTGGTGACGATTGTTTTGACGATATAATCGCGCTGCGAATCTAGCTGGCCACTATCTTGAAGGCTGGATAAAACATAATGGACCAAGAGACTTCCAATTTGATTGCCACTCAGCAAGCGATATGACTCATCGCCAAATTTGGTGGGGATGGCCACGCCCACTCGATCTGCGTCGGGATCCGTGGCGATGACAAGCTCAGCCTCTTGTGATTTCGCCTCCTCCAAAGCTAACAACATGGCCTCGCGCTCCTCGGGATTGGGATAGGTAACAGTGGGGAAATCCCCATCCATAATCATCTGCGAACCCACATTGTGAACCCGTTCAAAACCCCAACGGGCTAAAAGATCAGGCACGATGGTACTACCGGTGCCATGTATCGGCGAAAAAACAATCTTCATTTGCTTTTGCCTTTGGACAACATCGGGCCGCATTTTCAGATGCAGCATTTGTGCGATATAATCTAAATCCATTTCCGCACCTACTTCGCTCACATTCTTCAAAGCAGGATCCCAAAGGATCTGCGCCGGATTGGTTATCTTGCCGATTGCATCCATTACCCCCTGGTCATGAGGCGGCACTAACTGTCCCCCATCCTGCCAGTAAGCTTTGTAGCCATTGTATTCCTTTGGGTTGTGTGAAGCGGTGATCATCACGCCTGCATTGCATTTCAACCTCCTCAATGCATAGGACAACAGCGGCGTCGGGCGCAGTTCCGTAAATAAATGCACATGGATATTATTCGCGGAAAAAACACTGGCGACGAGTTCTGCAAATTCCTTCGATTGGTTCCGGCTGTCGTAGGCTATCGCAACCTGTATTTTTTGCCCTGAAAACTGTTTGTGCAGGTATTGACTGAAACCTTGGGTCGCTTTTCCCACGGTGTACTTATTCATCCGGTTGGATCCAATGCCCATTATACCTCGCAAACCTCCTGTGCCAAAGGCTAAATCTTGATAAAATGCATTGGTTAACTCTTCTACCTGCCCGGTATCTATCAAATCTTGAATTTTCTGTCGCGTTTCTACATCGTAAGGAGACTCCATCCAGGCTTTTATCTTCGCACTTAAATTTTCATCCAGTCCCAATACAGAAGTTTTGTCCATATCTATAGTATAAGCTAGTATTATTTTCTATTGGCAGCACGGGTCAATTGTTCGATGGTGTCCCACATCGTGTCAGGAATGGCGTCCAGCATATTGAATTGGCCTGCACCTTGCAACCATTCGCCTCCGTCTATTGTGATCACCTCTCCATTGATAAAGCGTGCAAAATCTGACATCAAAAATGCAGCCAGATTTGCCAGTTCCTGGTATTCACCCAACCTTTTCAACGGAATTTTCTTCGTAAAATCTATCTCGTCGCGGAGACTACCGGGCAGAAGTCTTTCCCAGGCACCCTTTGTCGGGAAAGGACCGGGGGCAATCGCATTTGTTCGGATACCATGTTTGCCCCACTCGACGGCTAGTGATCGGGTCAAAGCCAAAACTCCACCTTTGGCCACAGCGGAAGGTACGACATAGGCCGACCCCGTGAAGGCATAGGTGGTCACGATGTTCAAAAATGAGGCTGCTTGCTGCTCTGCAATCCAGTGTTTACCAAAGACCAGGGTGCAGTTGACCGTTCCTTTCAGCACTATATCTATGATACTTGAAAAGGCATTCGCAGACAATCTTTTGGTGGGGGAAATAAAATTCCCTGCGGCATTATTGATCAGCCCGTCCACTAGTCCAAAGTGATCGAGCGAGGTTTCCAGCAAATTCTGGACTTGGTCCTCTTGCCGCACATCACAGGCGTGGGCGAGCACCCGGCCTCCTGTTTCATTTTCCATTTCTGCTGCGGCTGTCTTCAGGACCTCCATCTTACGGCTCGCGATCACCAGATTGGCTCCTAAACTAAGTAAATAGGTCCCTATGGCCTTGCCGAGCCCTGTTCCTCCTCCAGTTATCACGTAGGTTTTCCCTTTCAGAGCGTCTTTTCTCAATGCTCCCTCTGTTTTTCCGACCATTCTCTTATGTTTTTCCTAAATTTAATCCTTCAAGAATTGTTTTTAGCATCGTACGCGTTTCAGGCGACCACCATTGAGAAACGATGGAATCTATATCAGGTGAAGGATCTTGATCAAATAGATCAATAAGCCCCGTTCTCAAATTCACTTTGCTGGCTTTCCAGGATTTGGGCTCAAATTCGAAGTACCGCCGAAGCTTCCTTTCCGCGGTCGTGACAATTTTCTCCACGGGTGCAATTTCATCGACTAACCCCACTTTCAGAGCCTCTTGAGGGTGCATCAATTTCCCGTCCAGCAAAAACCGGTAAGCCTGCGCTTGACCGATCCAAAATGCATAAAGTGCAAATACGCTCTGAGGGACGATAATCCCGACCGGCAATTCGTTCAATCCGATCACAAATTCGCCTTCGCCTATGATTCTGTAATCACAACAGAGAGACAGCAGGCAACCTCCGGCAGGGCTATGACCGTTGATGGCCGCGACTGCGGGTTTGTCAAAGCTTATAAACGTGCGGATCAATTTTATAAATTCATGCCAAAAATGCTTCAATTCATCGGGGTTGTAGTCGTACAGCACTTTCAAATCCATACCTGCACTAAAAAACCCGTCTTTTCCCATGATGATCATTCCTCGCGCAGCCTGATTGGCAAGTATTTGTACCAATGCCTCACGCATTTCAACTATCATTTCCAGATTCAGCGCATTGGACTTATTTCTATTGAGTCGTAAATATGCAATCCCATCATCGACGGCAACATCTATAAATTCCATAAAATGATATATTTTCGGTGGTAAGTTACGAAATTCCCTAGTAAAAATTATCTTTGTCTTATGAATATATTAATTCTTGGTTCGGGTGGAAGGGAATGTGCTTTCGCTTGGAAAATAAGTCAAAGCCCCTTGTTAACAAACTTATTTGTTGCGCCGGGAAATGCGGGAACTGCGTCGTTTGGAACCAATGTGCCTATTCAAGTCAATGATTTTGAAAGTCTTGCAGAGTTCGTGGCTGGCAACCACATTCAGTTGGTTCTAGTCGGCCCGGAGGAACCCTTGGTTCGTGGCATACATGACTTCTTTCTCGCACACCCTAAGGTAAACGCAGTGCCAGTCATTGGGCCTCAGCAGATTGCCGCTCAACTGGAGGGAAGCAAGGATTTCTCCAAAGCTTTTATGACCCGCCACGGTATCCCGACGGCAACTTCGCGAACCTTTGATAGTAACAACCTGGATGAGGGTTTGGCGTACCTGGAAACTCACCCCACACCGATTGTGCTAAAGGCCGATGGGCTGGCAGCAGGAAAAGGAGTGGTAATATGCGAAACAATTACCGAAGCGCAAAGCGAACTTAGCTCTATGATTTCTGAAAAGAAATTTGGAGCGGCGAGTGAAAAAGTAGTGGTTGAGCGTTTTCTGCAAGGAATTGAGTTGTCTGTTTTTGTGTTGACAGATGGCGAGAACTATAAGGTTTTGCCAGCGGCCAAGGACTACAAGCGTATCGGCGAAGGGGACACGGGACTAAACACGGGTGGAATGGGTTCGATTTCTCCTGTCGCATTCGCAGATGATGCCTTTCTTCAAAAAGTGGAAAATAGAATCATAAAACCCACGATCGACGGACTCAAAAAAGACGGCATTCCCTATAAGGGATTTATTTTCATCGGGTTGATGAACGTGGAAGGGGATCCCTATCTGATAGAATATAATGTGCGCATGGGAGACCCTGAAACTCAAAGCGTCCTTCCAAGAATCGAGAGTGATTTGGTCGACTTGTTGCTGGGAGTAGCCGAGGGAAATCTGGATCAAAGACACTTCACCGTGTCGCCAAAAACCGCTGCGACTGTCGTCCTCGTTTCGGGCGGTTATCCAGGCGGATTTGAAAGCGGAAAAAGCATCAGCAATCTGGAAAGTGTCCGGAAATCCTTGGTATTTCATGCCGGCACCAAGCAGAGAGGCGAAGAGACGGTCACTGCGGGGGGACGCGTATTGGGTGTTACCGCAGTTGAGGATACGATCTTCGACGCTGTGCAACAGGCCACTGCGGATGCAGGTCGCATTTATTACGAAGGCAAGAACTTTCGACGGGATATAGGTTTTGATCTTATTTAATAATTGAAATTATGAAAACGAAGACACGGGTCCTACATTTTACAGGGATGATTGCATTTGTGTTGTTCACAGTGGGTCACGCTTTTGCATGGCAAAGCAATCAGGACGCCAAACCGAGGATAGAAAATGGCGAAGCGCAAATTGTTGACGCCTTTTCCAATCCAGAAAATTGGATCAGGCATGATCTGTGGGTTGAAACAGAGTTTGATACGGACGCCGACGGAAAACCTGATCGGATGCATGTATCTGTAACCCGCCCAGCCCAAACCGAAAATGGAACTCTTAAACTGCCAGTCATTTATGAAACCAGTCCCTACTATGCTGGCACGGCGTCTTTGGCAGCAGGAGTAATGTGGGATGTCAAACATGAATTAGGGGAGAAGCCTGCTCAGGGGCGAGTACATCCAGAAGTTACGCGGAGAGGAGAACGTCCAATCATTTCAAATTCTCTAATAAAGGAGTGGGTGCCCCGTGGCTTTATCGTAGTTCATTCGAGTTCTCCGGGTACTGGCCTTTCTCAAGGAGCTCCCACGGTAGGGGGAAAAAACGAGAGCTTAGCACCAAAAGCGGTGATCGAGTGGTTATCAGGCAAGGACAATGGGTACACGACGCCAGACGGCACAGAAAAAATAAGTGCGTTCTGGTCCAACGGAAATGTCGGCATGACTGGCACCTCCTATAACGGGACCTTGCCGATTGCGGCTGCTACTACGGGCGTACCTGCGTTGAAAGCAATAATACCTGTCGCACCCAATACGTCCTACTACCACTATTATAGATCGAACGGCCTAGTACGTAGCCCTGGAGGCTATTTGGGCGAAGATATCGATGTTCTCTACGACTTTATACATAGCGGTGCTGAACAACACAGGGCCTCTAACAATGCGCGCATACGCGATACGGAGATGGCTGAAGGGATGGACCGGCAGACGGGAGATTACAACGAGTTTTGGGCAAGTCGGGATTATTTGCTCCAATTGGACAACTTCCAGGCAGCGCTATTGATGGCTCACGCTTTCAATGACTGGAACGTCATGCCGGAACACAGCCTCCGGATTTACGAAGCGGTAAAGAACAAGGGAATCTCAGCTCAGATTTTTTATCATCAGGGTGGCCATGGAGGACCTCCGCCGGTGAAAATGATGAACCGGTGGTTTACCAGATACCTATTTGAGGTAGAGAATGGTGTAGAATCTGATGCGAAAGCATGGATTGTCCGGGAAAACGACAAGCAAGATCAACCAACAGCCTACGCTGACTACCCACACCCCGAAGCCGAGCAGGTGAGACTTTTCCTCAGAAAAGGAGCTCCCCAACAGGGCGGCTTGGTCCTCGAAAAATCTGACGTCCAGGGTACAGAAACTTTGGTTGACAATTACTCTTTCTCGGGCAGCGCACTCGCCCAGGCTGAAGAGACCAATCATCGTTTGCTTTACGTGTCAGCGCCGTTGACGGAAGATCTTCACATTTCTGGAACACCAAAACTCACAATCAAACTTGCAAGCAGCAAAAGTGCGGCAAATTTATCGGTGTGGTTAGTTGCCTTGCCCTGGAGGGAAGGCCGCAATAGCCGGATTACGGACAATATTATCACGCGGGGATGGGCCGATCCGCAAAACCATAGTTCACTTTGGGATAGCGAACCTTTGACGCCTGGCCAATTTTATACGCTGAGTTTTGATTTGCAGCCGGATGACCAAATCATTCCGAAAGGCAAGCAGATTGGATTGATGATCTTCTCCAGTGACCGGGAATTTACACTATTACCAAGTCCTGGCACCGAGTTGGAAGTCGATTTGGACGGAACAAGCCTGATGCTTCCCGTCGTAGGCGGCCTCCAATCCCTACAGCAAACGCTAAGTCAAGATTAAATTTAAATGGGAAAGGATAAATTAAGGAAATTCGCGGAAATATCGACTTTTCCTCATGTATTTCAGCTTGACGAAGGCAAGCCACTCAAGGGAAAGTGGGCAGAGGAACATTTCAAAAATCAAAACCCAATCGTTCTCGAACTCGCCTGTGGAAAGGGGGAGTACACAGTCAACCTGGCGAAAAAATTCCCTGATCGCAATTTTATTGGGGTTGACTATAAGGGAAATCGTATTTGGACTGGGGCCAAACAGGCACTGGACCAAGGAATTTCTAATGTGGCCTTCCTTCGGACGAAAATCGAATGGATACAGGATTATTTTGAAAACGCTGAGATCTCAGAAATTTGGATTACTTTCCCGGATCCTCAACCCCAGCTGAGCCGGGAAAAGAAAAGGCTTACCAATCCGACCTTTCAACAAAAATTCCGCAACTTATTGGTAAAAAACGGCACGCTTCATCTTAAAACGGATGATGATGGTCTTTTCGCGTACACGTTGGAGGTGCTGAGTTCCATGCAGGCAGATATTGGGGCAAAGACAGCTGATCTTTATAACTGGCCAGGTCTGGACGACACGCTTTCGATCAAAACGTATTACGAAAAAAAGTACTTAGACATAAAGAAGAACATTAATTATGTCCGCTGGAATTTTGCCTAATGATATAATTTTATTAACTTTGTAGACAAATCAAGCCAAAATAGAAATTTGATAAAGCAGGAGACCATAGATAAGGTGCTGGACGCTGCTCATATTGAGGAGGTGGTTGGGGAGTTTGTGGATCTGAAGAAAAGGGGCACATCTTTGACCGGGTTATGTCCTTTCCATAATGAAAAAACACCTTCTTTTCATGTGTCTGTAAGCAAAGGTATCTACAAGTGTTTTGGCTGTGGCGCAGGGGGAGACGCTATTCGCTTCATCATGGAGCATGAGAAGTACAATTATCCCGAAGCGATTCGATTTCTAGCCAAGAAGTATCACATCGAAATCCAGGAGAGCGAACAGACTGAAGAACAACTATTGGTGAAAGACCACCGGGAGAGCTTGCTGATCGTGACTAACTGGGCGGGACAATACTT
>CAYNZH010000002.1:12186-49883 GCA_964401685.1 uncultured Sphingobacteriaceae bacterium | reverse complement strand
GCTGATAAGTGCTATTTGGTTGAGGGCTATGCAGATGTGATCGCAATGCATCAGGCCGGCATTGAAAACGTAGTTTCGTCTTCGGGGACCGCATTGACTTCGGGCCAGATTCGTTTGATCTCCAGATTTACCAAAAATGTCACTATACTTTATGACGGAGATTCGGCGGGTATCAAAGCGGCGCTCCGGGGAACAGACCTCTTACTGAAAGAGGGATTGAACGTCAAAGTATTACTCTTTGAAGATGGTGAGGATCCGGATTCGTATATAAGAAAGAATGGATCAACAGCCATGCAACGTTACCTGGAGGATAAAGAGGAAGATTTCGTCTTTTTCAAGACTCGGGTCCTGCTGGCAGAGGCCAAAAACGATCCCATAAAGAGAGCAGAGACCATTCGAGAGGTTGTAGAAAGCATTGCATTGATTCCCGACGAGATCAAAGTTTCAGTTTTCATTCGGGAATGCAGTCAACTTCTAGACATAGAGGAAAGGGTGTTGCTCTCCGAATTGAATAAAATGAGGATTAAGGAACGGCAGAAGTTAGCGCGCAGTGGTGACCAGGATCCAGTATCAGGCAGGCCAACTTCTTTGACGAGAACCGAATCTCCTGAAGAAACCCCTTTTGATCCTCAGCCATTACCCGAGAAAATAGACACAAAAACGCTACAGGAACGGGAGTTTGTGCGTGTATTACTCACCTACGGGCAGGTCATTGCCGATTGGGACGATGATTCAGGGTTGCCTGTCGCCCCTTTATTGATCAATTCCATCAAAGGAATCCCGATTGAGGATACGACGGCAGCCGCAATCTTAGCGATTTACCAAGGATATATCGACCAGCAAAAATTGCCAGAGGATAGGGTTTTTACTTCTCACTTAAACCCTGAAATTGCCGGTCTTGCCATTTCCTTATTGTCCTCAAAGTACACCTTGAGCCCTAAATGGCAAGATGATAAAAGAAACATCCATGTTTCAGAGGAAAGGGATCATCTGAAGGAACTCGTGTACACAACGGTCTACAGAATGCAGAAAAGGCATTTAGAACAAAAGATCTCAGGTGTAAGAGAGCAGATAAAAAACGAAAAAAACGATCAGGACATCGAAATTCTGATCACTGAATATCAAAAATTGCAGGAAAGTCTCAAGATCCTTGCAGAAAAACTAGGAACTATCGTATTGAAATAAGGACAGGGAAATGGCCAAGCATTTGGAGACGGGCAGACAGGGTGAGGATTATGCGGCTGCATTTTTATCGAGAAACAATTATAAGATATTGTTTAGAAACTGGAAATACAAGCGTCTGGAAGTGGATTTTATCGCTGAAAAGGATGGAGTTTTAGTTTTTGTTGAAGTAAAAACCCGGCGCAGCCTCGAATATGGATGCCCTTCAGAAGCCGTAAATCACTCAAAACGGTCTACGTTAGCGCGTGCTGCATCGGCTTTTCTAGCATATTACAAAAACTATTCGGAAATTCGCTTTGACATTGTTGCGGTCAACTGGGAAAAGGAGTCCAAAAAGCCAGAAATATCACTTATCATGGATGCTTTTTGGCCAGATTAAACTTAAACCCATTGAGTTTTTAGAAAAGTTAATTAAGTTTGTATACCATGAGGAGAATTTCCATAATTATAGTTGCGGTCTGGATGTCAGTTAACCTGTCCTGTGATGGTACGCAAAAAGCATCTCGGATAGAAATAGCCTATCCCAAAAGTGGGACAACTGTTCATTCAGGCAGACCTTTGACCATAAAACTCGACTTTGGGGGAAACGAAGACTCAATAGATTCGGTAAATTACAGCCTCGATGGTGAGCATCTGACCACTATTTCAGGGACCGACTCCTTGGACCTCTCCACTGAAAACTGGTCATTTGGAAACAAATCGCTGAAAATTACAGCATTTCACGAGGGCCGGGAAACTGTTAAGACCAGTCAGATAAAATTTACCCCTCCGCCGGCGAAAAAGTTCGGTTTTAATGTTGTTCGCGAATATCCACATGATAACACAGCCTTTACCCAGGGGTTGGAATATCACAATGGGGTTCTTTTCGAGAGTACTGGGCAGTACGATGGACGCTCCTCAATACGACAAGTCGATCTCAACACCGGCGAAATCATCAAGAAGGTCTCCCTGGGAAACGAGTATTTCGGTGAAGGGCTGACCATAGTCGACGACAGGGTCATTCAACTGACCTGGATGGAAAACAAGGCTTTTGTCTATGATCGAGCCACCCTGGGGAAAATAGGCGAATTCAGTTACGGTAGTTTCAAGGAGGGCTGGGGAATTTGTTTTGACGGCACCCAACTCATCGTTTCGGACGGATCTAATAGACTATATTTCCTGAATAAGGACACGTTTGAGGAGACTGAGATCAAGGAGGTGTTTGATCACCGCGGCCCTCGGTCCGAGCTCAATGAGTTGGAATATATAGACGGGAAGATTTATGCCAATGTATATCAGGAAAATATAATTGTGATCATCGATCCAAAAACCGGTGCGGTCGAGGGCGAGATCAACTTGATCGGCCTATTCCCAGAAGCGCAAAATTTGCCCTACGATCACGAATTGAACGGAATAGCATATGACCGGGCACAAGAAAGACTCTTTGTTACAGGTAAAAATTGGAGTAAACTGTTTGAGATCGCATTAATAGCCAGATAGGCCAAAAACAATAAAATTGAAAAAGTCGTAGACTGAGAATATGTTGGGATTAATAAAATATATTTTCAAGTATAGACGGCGTGCGCTTGATCAGATCCAGCTGTACCTGAGTTTGCTGGGATCGCTTCTTTTGCTTTTTCATCTGGGTCACAGTCAGCTTCGCTTTTTTGATCTTTCCCTTGCTGATCCCGTGGCCTGGGTATTTTATCTTTTGTTTTCTGCCTGCGCACTGCTCACTGTGGGCTCAATTTTTGCGGAAGGCAAAATCAGCCCCAGGTCCTGGAGCAATATTGGGGTTTTGGTCTTAGGACTCGGCGTCTTGATCTCCGGAGAAGTCAATCTAATGTATCTGGCGGTTTTTCTCCTCACGCTGACCGAAATCTCTAAGAATAGCTTGTTTTTTGACAGTCTCTACTTCAATCCGACCATACTCTTTGTGCTGAGCTTTCTGCTGTTGATTGTTTTGGGCGCTTTCTTGTTTATGTTGCCGAACAGTACGCGCAACATCTCGCTCTCTTTTGTGGATGCGTTATTTATGGCGACAAGCGCGGTGAGCATTACCGGGCTCTCCGTATTGGACGTATCTAGCGAGCTGACCCGGTTTGGCCAAGTCATATTGTTGATTCTCATTCAGCTCGGAGGGTTGGGAATCCTGACTTTCACTGGATTTTTTGGCTATTTCTTCTCAGGTGGATTTTCGTATAAAAATCAGCTCATGTACGGACAGATCCTTGGCCAGGACAAGATCGGAAACGTGATCAACACACTGCTCAAGATTATTTCTTTAACTTTGATTTGCGAGGCAATCGGAGCCGTAATTATCTATGCGCAATTGCCGGCAGAAACGTTTAGCAGCCAGAACGACCGACTATTCGTCGCGGTATTTCATGCTGTTTCAGCGTTCTGCAATGCCGGATTCAGCATATTGGACAGTGGAGCGCAGAATCCCATCATCAAATTTAATTATGGCATTCAGCTGATTTTGACTTGTTTATTTCTCGTAGGAGGAATGGGATTTGCCATATTTTTCAACCTTTACACCTATCTAAAATTTCGTGTCATCAGTGGTTTCCGACATCTTTTCTGGGCAGAAAAAATAAAGAAAAAGCCGTGGATTTTTAGTTTCAATGCGCGTTTGATGGCGTGGACTATGGGGATATTGATTATAGTTTCCACGGGGATGGTTTTAGTATTCGAATACAACGGACAGCTCGGAGAACATCAAGGTTTTTTCAGAAAACTAATTGCATCAATATTTATGGGCAATAGCGCACGTACAACAGGATTTGCCCTAGGTGAAATGCAGGCCTTTTCATTGCCACTACTTCTGAGCTTCCTCATCCTGATGTGGATAGGCGCCTCGCCAGGCTCTACAGGTGGTGGAATCAAAACAACGACCTTTAGTGTTGCGCTGCTGAGCATTTACAGTCTTGCGAGAGGTAAAGGCAAAGTAGAGGTTTTTCACCGTAAGGTGTCAAATGAATCCATTACCAAGGCATTTGCTATCATAGTACTATCCCTCATCGCAATAGGAACGTGTATTTTTCTTCTCACCCTGACCAATGGTCATCTAAGTCTCAGAGCGATCGTTTTCGAGTCAATCTCTGCTTATGCGACCTGCGGACTGAGCCTGGGTGCCACTCCATTGCTCAATGACGAAGGAAAAATCATTATTACCTTGAGTATGTTTCTAGGAAGGGTCGGGCTTTTGACAATTCTAGTGGCCCTAGTCAAAGATTTCAAAAACAAAAGCTACTCGTATCCCAAAGAGCAGGTATTATTTTAATCAAAAATCTCTTGTATGAAATACATTATTTTAGGACTTGGAAATTTTGGCAGATCGCTAGCCATTCAATTGACCGAACAAGGTCATGAGGTTATCGGTGTGGACAATGCCATGGCAAGGGTTGAGCAACTGAAAGAGAAAATCACGCATACTGTTTGCATGGATTCGACTGACGTTGATGCTATGCGTTCGCTCCCACTAAAAGATGCAGATGCCGTAGTTGTTGCAATCGGAGAAGATGAAGGCGCCTCGCTTCTCACCACAGCGCTGTTGAAAAATCTGAGGGTCGGGCGAATCATAGGTCGGGTCGTGTCGGATTTGCAAAAAACGGTTTTGGAGGCAATGGAAATAGAGGAATATATCATGCCCGAGGAGGATGCCGCCCAAAGACTTGCGCTGAGACTCGACAACATGGATATCGTAGACTCCTTCAAAATTTCAGAGCACTATAGTATCATAGAAACCAAGGTCCCCAGAAAATATATAGGAATGACGCTCAAAGAGGCCGATATCACCAACCGATACCAAGTCATCGTCCTCACTACGCTCAACTCCAATCATGCACAGGGACAGAGAAAAGAGAACGTAGCCTCAGGCATCGCAACCTCCGAGACGCTATTGCAGGAAAACGATATTCTCGTCCTGTTTGGGGAATCGAGAAACATTCACCGCCTGATAGAAAAAGGAGACTAGATAATACCCGTAAACCAAGCGGGGAATACACCAGCTGCCAAAATCAAAATCACAGACGCAATAAAAACAAATTTATAGCTTGGTGAAACAGGGATATGCTCGCGTTCGGCTGGTTTGAAATACATCGCGACTATCAACTTGAAATAATAATACACGCCGATTGCAGCATTCAATACTGCAAGCACGATCAATAACACCTGATAATCGCTCATCGCTGATGCAAAAACTAGAAATTTACCTATGAATCCAGCAGTAAGAGGTATACCAGCCAAGGAAAGCATCGCAATCGTGACGGACGCCGCTAAAATAGGGTTCTTTTTGCCCAAACCATTGTAGGCTTCAAAATCATCACTTCCGGTATCCCGCTTGACTAGTATCAAACTTCCGAAAGCAATGATAGATGCCAGTGAATACGCTGTTGCGTACATTAAAACCGCACCTGATGACGAAGCACCTATCGCGACGATTCCGAACAACATGTAACCCGCATGGGAAATACTGGAATAGGCAAGCATTCGCTTGACGCTGTGTTGAACCAGAGCGGTGATGTTTCCAATAAACAAAGTTACAATTGTAATCACTAGCATCACAGGCATCCAGAACTCCTGTAAAGGAGTGAAGGAAAACAAAAACAGGCGCAAGAATCCAGCGAAAGCGGCTGTCTTGACGACAGTACTCATAAAGGTGGTGATAAGCGTAGGGGCGCCATCGTAGACATCCGGAGTCCAGAAATGAAATGGCGCTGCGCCGACTTTGAACGTAAGTCCTATGATTAAAAGTAGAATTCCAACATATAATATGCTCGGAAGGCCAGTGGGATTGTTTACCACATATTGATGGATCGCAGCGAGGTCAAAAGAACCGCTTGCTCCATAAATCAGCGTAATTCCGAAGAGTAAAAATCCGGTCGAGAACGCACCCATCAAAAAGTATTTAAGCGCGGCCTCGTTCGAGGCGAAATCTCTTTTCCTTATGCCCGCGAGAATATACAGGGCCACCGACATGATTTCCAAGCCAATAAAAAGCATGGAAAGGTTGTGAAAAGATGTCACGATCACTGCACCAACAAGAGAAAAAAGAATAAGGGTATAATATTCGGCGACATTTTCGCTGATACGATGAAAATAATCCTTTGCGAGCAAGAACACCAATGCGGTTAGTACAATGCAGACTAAGGAAAAGCCAATTGAAAAATGATCAAACAGGACCATTCCATTGTACAGCGGCTCGGCCTCGGTACCCCATGCCTGCACAAGAAACAAGCCTGCGCCCACCAAGCCCACCAGCGAAACCGGTAGTAAAAACTTTTTTACTTTAAATAGGCCCAGGTATAATACCACAATAGCCAGTAAAGAAAGTGTAATAATCGCACCCATATTTGATTTTCAATAATTTTATTTGATCATTGCATTTACTTGCTCTATCAGGGAGCTGACCGCACCGCTTGACAGGTCTAACAAGGGTTGGGGGTAGATCCCGATAACGAGTATCAACCCGGTCACAACACTTAGGACGATCCATTCGTTGGATTTTAAGGAGGCAAAATTAGAAGCCTTATCATCTGCGGGACCGAACATCATCCGCTGATACATTCTCAACATATATACAGCGCCCAGAATCAGGGTCAACCCACCAAAAATCGCGTACCAGATACCCACTTGGTAAATTCCCATCAGCAGGAGAAATTCTCCGATAAAACCGTGGGTCATGGGAAGACCAACCGCACCCATCACGATGACAAGAAAAAACACGGCAAGAGCCGGGGAAACCTTTGCCAATCCTCCCATCTGACTCATATCTCTTGTTTGAAGTCTGCGTGAAACAATATCTACGACCAAAAACAACCCAATGACGGTGATTCCGTGGTTGAACATTTGGACAATCGCACCTTGCAAACCGTGTTGATTCCAAGCAAAAACCCCGGCACCGATCAGTCCGACGTGTGCCAACGAGGAGTACGCAATAAGCCGCTTGGCATCACTTTGCTTAAAGGCGATAATGGATCCGTATACCACCCCGATAATACAAAGAATGAGCGCTAACAGCCCGTAGCTGGCAAATCCTAGGGGGGCGACAGGAATCAACCAACGGATAAGGCCGTAGACTCCCATTTTCAGCATAATCCCAGAAAGCATCATGGTGCCGGAAGTCGGCGACATGGTATACGTATCAGGTTGCCAAGTGTGAAACGGAAAAATCGGCATCTTGATTGCAAAAGCCAAGAAGAAAGCCCAAAATACCCAGCCCTGCGCATGTCCGTCGAGGCTTAACTGATAAAAAGAACTCAGAGCAAATCCTCCACCCGGGACCTGAGTACTCAGGTATATTATGGCCACAAGCATCAGCAAGCTGCCCAAAAATGTGTAGATAAAAAACTTTAGATTAATGCGGATCTTGTTCTCACCGCCCCACAACGCGTTGATGAAATAAATCGGAATCAGCGCAAGCTCCCATCCTACATAAAAGGAGAACGCGTCCAATGCTGTAAAAACCAGTAATAATCCGGCCTGCATTGAAAGAAGGAAAGCAAAGAAATTGCCCTTATACGGATAGGAAAAAGATACCAGAATGATCAATGGAACTAATAAATTAGTCAAAAGCACCAAGGGCAAGCTAATCCCGTCAAGGCCAATATGAAAGAAGATATTCAGTTCCGGGAGCCAGGCAAGCGTCTGCTCAAACTGCATCCCGCCTGACGAATCAAAACCCATCAAAAACGGAACAGTCACAGCCGCGGAGATCAAAGAAATAACTAACGCTAGCTGCTTTGCTATTTTTGCCGTTTTGACAAAAGCTAAGACCAATGCCCCAATCAGCGGGATTAAAATAAGTAAAAACAAATTATCCATTTACTGTGATTATCTCTTTAATATTAAAGCTTCCAAAAACCGTACGCCAAAAGTGCAATGATCCCTATAACCATCATGAACACATAAAACCCGACATTCCCTGTCTGCAATAACCTGAGTATCTTGCCGGATTCGTTGGCCATCTTACCTGTACCACCTACGATGCCATCTATAAGTCCTTTGTCCATAACCTGGTGAAAAAATACGGAAAGTCGGTCCAAAGGTCTGGTGATCACACTGTGATATATCTCGTCGACATAAAATTTATTATAAGAAAGATCGCTCCAGAAGTTTCGCTTGACTCCTTCGGCCACGGGAACATACTTCCTAGTCACATATTTTCTATAAGCCAAGACAGCCATGATCACCGCGGCTAAGGTCGAAACTGCCATCAGGATGTATTCGGTTGAATGCTCCAAATGAAACGCACCGCTCCGGGCGATCGAATCTGCAAAAACAGGAGACAGAAATTCGGCCATCCCATAATTGCCACCCAGAGCCCCGGGAATATTGATAAAGCCACCAACAGCAGCCAAAACAGCCAGGACAATCAGCGGAAGCGTCATGGAAACCGGCGATTCGTGCAAATGACTTTCCTGTTCATTACTACCTTTAAATTTGCCGTAAAAGGTGAGAAACAACATTCGGAACATATAAAATGCCGTGAATACTGCGCCTAAGGCACCGAGCACCCAGAGTATTTTGTTTTCAGCAAAGGCGTGAGCGAGAATTTCATCCTTGGAGAAAAACCCAGAAAACGGTGGAATTCCGGAAATCGCGATCGTACCGATAAGCATCGTTACAAAAGTGATCGGTAATTTGCCCCTCAATCCACCCATACTGCGCATGTCCTGCTCGCCGCTCATACCGTGGATCACCGAACCAGCACCGAGGAAGAGTAACGCTTTGAAAAACGCGTGGGTAATAACATGGAAGAAAGCGCCAGTAAATGCGCCAACACCCAAGCCTAAAAACATGTAACCCAACTGGGAGACCGTTGAATAAGCAAGAACCTTTTTGATGTCGTTCTGTGTGAGGGCAGTAATTGCCGCCATTAGTAAGGTACACACACCTATTACGGCAATCAATTGCATCGTGATCGGCGAAAGGGTAAACATAATATTGGAACGGGCGATCATGTAAATACCTGCAGTAACCATGGTGGCGGCATGTATCAGCGCCGACACCGGAGTAGGACCGGCCATCGCATCGGGTAACCAGGTAAACAAAGGGATTTGAGCCGATTTACCAGTAGCGGCAATAAATAACAAAAGAGTGATCAAAAGCAGCGTTGTATCCCCAGCCACCATTGTTGCCGCCTGAGGCATGACCGAAGCGAACTCCAGCGTGCCAAACAGGGAAAAAATCATAAAAACCGCGATCAGAAAACCGAGATCCCCGATACGATTCATGACAAAGGCTTTTTTCGCTGCACTCGCGAAAGATTTTCTTTTATACCAAAAACCTATGAGGAGATAAGAGCAAAGACCAACGCCTTCCCAGCCAATGAACATGACCAGATAGTTGGAGCCAAGCACTAAAAGCAGCATAAAAAACACAAAAAGATTGAGGTAGGCAAAGTACTTTCCGTAACCCTCGTCCTCTTTCATGTACCCTGTGGAGTAGACATGAATCAAGAAACCTATACCCGTAACGATGAGCAACATAATCGCACTCAGTGGATCGACAAGAAAAGATAAATTGACTGACGCGCCTCCCACTGAGAACCATTCAAATATAGTCTGCGTAAATGTCCCAGCTTCGCCCAGTTTCCTTGCTGCGTAAACTTCAGCGAACAGCCCGCAGCTGAGGAGAAAGGAAATCAGAACAGTCCCGCTAGCCAATATCCCAATCACTGCCTTTGGCAGCACGTTTCTACCCAACCCAGTGATCAGAAATCCCAAAAGCGGCAACAAGGGAACCAACCAAATGAAATCTAACATATCAATTTAATATTACGCGTTATACTAATTTTTACCACCTCAATTTGTTCAGGGAATTGATATCCACAGATCTCGTGTTCCTATAGACCATGACAATGATCGCGAGCCCAACAGCAACCTCCGCAGCTGCGAGTGCCATAATGAAAAAGACAAATACTTGTCCTGAGGGATCTCCACTATACGCAGAAAACGCTGCAAGCAGTAGGTTGACCGAATTGAGCATCAGCTCTATGGACATCATGATGATGATCGCATTTCTACGGATACAGACACCGATGACTCCGATGGTGAATATGATACTGCTCAAGAGTATGTAATGGTTCAGGGGCACGCCCTGCATTCCGTTGACTATCTGCTCCATTATGCTTTTTTATGATCATTCTTGGCCAATAGGACCGCTCCTACCATGGCCGTTAACAATAAGATGGATGAAATTTCAAAGGGGAGTAAAAAATCTCTGAAAAGCACCTTTCCGATTTGCTTGACGAGACCAATATCAGGATTGGTTAAAACAACGGGGTTGGACGCTTCCAGTAAGTTCAGTGAGCCGATGATCGTTGTCAGAAAACACATTCCTGCAACGACACCCATGATTTTGACCATGTTGGACTTCATCGGTTCTGTCTCTTTGTTTAGGTTTAGTAACATCAGCACAAATAAAAACAGCACCATGATCGCGCCCATATAGACGATAAAATTGACCACAGCCAGGAATTGTGCGTTCAAAAGCACATAATGCACCGTCAATGTGAAAAAAGTGATCACCAGGTACAACACACTATGGACCGGATTTTTTGTAAAAATGGTCATCAAGGCGAAAAAAATCGAAAGAAACGCTACAAAGTAAAAAACCATTTAATTTGATTTACAGTCTATAATGATTAGTATTTAAACATCTTGGCGGTTAGCACCTTCCATATCGAAACGCGGTTCTACCAGTTTGTCTTTTCCAAAAATAAAATCTTTTCTCAAATAATCTGCAGTCGCGTGCGAGCCGTCCAAGAATATTGCTTCCTTAGGGCAGGCTTCCTCGCAGAGTCCACAAAATATACATCTGAGCATATTGATCTCGTACACCGCGGCGTACTTTTCCTCTCTATACAGATGCTCTTCACCTTTTTGCCTCTCCGCAGAAATCATAGAAATCGCTTCGGCCGGGCAGGACAGGGCGCATAGTCCACAGGCTGTACATCTTTCACGCCCCTGCTCGTCCCTTTTCAGTGAATGAAGTCCCCGGAAGTTCTTGGAATAGGGGCGTTCCTCCTCAGGATACTTCACGGTCACATTTGGTTTAAAAAAATGCTTGATCGTGATCCCCATCCCTCTGATTATAGCAGGAAGATACATCCTCTCCATGAAGGTCATAGGCTTCTGCTCGATTACTTTCTTTCTATTACTTAACGACTCCATATCTACACTTTTTTAAATTCTAATATTAAGCAAAGTAAGTGTCTTTGACCAAAAGGAATATACCCGTCAACACAATATTTGCTATAGCCAAAGGAATCAAAACCTTCCAGCCGAGATTCATCAACTGATCGTAGCGGAAACGCGGCAAAGTCCAGCGAACCCACATAAAAAAGAAGATAAAACCGAATATCTTCAGAAACATCGCAACAACGCCTAGAATGGTCACCCAATTCTGCGAGAGACCCAGGTCGTTCATAAATGGAAAATTGTACCCACCGAAGTACAGCGTCACCATTAACGCCGAAGCAACAAACATGTTGATGTACTCAGCAAACATGTAAAAGGCGAGCTTCATGGACGAATATTCGACGTTGTAACCGCCGACTAGTTCAGTTTCGCACTCGGGAAGGTCAAAAGGCACGCGGGCGCACTCCGCAAAGGCACACACCATAAAGATGAAAAACCCAAGGGGTTGCACGAAAATGTGCCAGTTGACAAAACCTTCTTGTTGTAAGACGATTTCCTTTAGAGAGAGCGTCTGGGTGACCATCAGCAATGCGATCAAGGCAAGACCCATCGCAATTTCATAGCTAATACTTTGAGATGCAGCACGCACTGTTCCCATCAGCGAGAACTTGTTGTTGGAGGCCCAGCCACCGATCATGATGCCGTACACACCCAGCGCAATCACCCCAAACATATACAATACGCCAACATTGATATCTGCAACCTGCAGCGAGATAACTCGCTCGCCTATGATCAGCTCCCCGCCCCAGGGTATCACTGCGCTGCTGATACAAGCAGTGATGATGGCTATGGTTGGGCCAGCGATGAAAAGTGTTTTATGAGCACCCGCCGGAATAATCTCCTCTTTAAAGAAAAATTTCCCTCCGTCGGCCAATGGCTGTAAAAGACCCATTGGGCCAGCACGATCAGGACCATACCTGTCCTGCATAAATCCAGCCACCTTTCGCTCGGCAAGCGTGGAATATGCCGCTATCGCCAAGGTGATTACAAAGACCACCAGCACCAGTAGCGATTTCTCAAAAATCAGTTCTATTTCCATGTCAATCTTTACAGTAGTTTTTCGGTTCTATCCATTTGCGCTTTATTCGCCTCCTGCAACTCCAGATTTTTCTTCACGACAGCGGGCAAACTCAGTTCGTCATAGTGGTTTAGGGAAATTACCGATGTCCGCCTGATGTCACGCGGTCCCTCAATGACCCAATCCGAAGTCGCCTTTTTGTCGTAACGGCAGGTGTTGCAAATAAACTCCTCCACCTCGCCAAACTCGTCTTTTCGAGCTGTCACCCGCAGAACCTCTTCACCTTTATACCAAAGTGTGACCTTCCCGCAACAAACGGAACAATCGCGATGAGCTTCAACCGGCTTCGTAAACCATACCCGGCTTTTAAATCTAAAAGTCCTATCGGTCAGTGCACCTACAGGGCATACGTCGATGACGTTGCCGGAAAAGTCATTGTCAATGGATTTGGCAATATAAGTCGAAATTTCGGAATGATCCCCACGGCCAAGTATTCCGTGGTGACGTTGGTTAGTCAGTTGGTCTGCGGTGTACACGCAGCGGTAACACAGTATACAGCGATTCATGTGCAGCTGTATCTTGTCCCCTATGTCAATACGGTCAAATGTCCGCTTTTCAAATTCAAAACGCGTCTGCCCGACACCATGCTCATAGGACAAATCCTGCAAGTCGCACTCGCCGGCTTGATCACAGACCGGGCAATCGAGCGGATGGTTGATAAGCAAAAATTCAACCACACCTTTGCGAGCCTCAAGGACTTCCGGCGAGGTGATGTTCTGTACTTCCATCCCATCCATGACCGTCGTCCTGCAAGAAGCGACGAGTTTCGGCATGGGTCTAGGGTCCTTTTCCGAACCTTTGCTGACCTTTACCAGGCAGGTGCGGCATTTTCCACCAGAACCCTCCAGTTTTGAATAATAACACATGGCCGGTGGCACGATATCTCCACCAATCTGCCTGGCCGCATTCAATATAGTGGTACCGGGAGCTACCTCTACGGGAATGCCATCTATATTTACCTTAAATCTCACCTCTTCAGCCATCTTATTCAGCTTTTGAAATTAATTATTCTTGTTTTTATGCCGTCACTTGGAGCGGATCTGCATAGCCCGCCAATCCGTAGTTACGGGTCTGCGCTTCTGCTCTATGATCGATGTGCCACTCAAACTCATCCCTAAAATGACGTATAGCACTCGCCACTGGCCAGGCCGCGGCGTCTCCCAACGGGCATATTGTATTTCCTTCTATATTTTTCGCTACGTTGACGAGCAAATCAATATCGCTGCTAGTTCCCCGGCCGTGCTCGATGTTGCTCAACACCTTTTCCATCCATCCCGTACCTTCGCGGCAGGGCGAACACTGCCCGCAGCTTTCATGATGGTAAAAGCGGGCAAAATTCCAGGTATTTCGTACTATACATTGGTCTTCATCAAAGGCAATAAATCCACCCGATCCTAGCATCGTTCCGCTTTCAAAGCCACCGTCAGCGAGTGACTCATAACTCATCAGCCTGTTCTCGCCATTCGTGGTTTTTAGAATCAAATTTGCGGGCAAAATAGGGACGGAAGACCCACCGGCCACAACAGCCTTTAGTCGCCTGTTATTTGGAATTCCGCCACAGTACTCATCTGAATAGATGAATTCCTCGACGGAAAGACCGAGCTCAATCTCGTAGACCCCTGGTCGATTGAGATTGCCTCCGGCAGATATCAATTTTGTACCAGTACTGCGACCGATACCGATTTTGGCATACTCTTCACCACCGTCATTGATGATAGGCACAACCGACGCGATGGATTCGACGTTATTTACCACTGTAGGACAATTGTAAAGTCCTGAGACCGCGGGGAAAGGCGGCTTTATACGTGGATTGCCACGCTTTCCTTCCAAAGATTCGAGTAAAGCGGTTTCTTCGCCACAAATATAAGCGCCAGCTCCTGGGTGAACGTACAACTCCAGATCGTATCCGGAGCCTAAAATATTTTTGCCCAAAAAGCCAGCGGCTTTCGCCTCGGCAATAGCTTTCTCCAAAATTCTGATCTGTGGCATCATCTCCCCCCGCACATAGATATAGGAAACGTGGGCACCCAGGGCATAACTGGACACAATCATCCCCTCAATCAGCGCATGCGGAATATGCGTCATCAGATAGCGATCCTTAAAGGTGCCGGGCTCGGACTCGTCTGCGTTGCATACCAGGTAGCGGGGCACGCCCTCCGGTTTGGCCAGGAAACTCCATTTCATACCTGTCGGAAAGCCTGCACCCCCACGACCCCTCAGACCCGAAGTTTTCACTTCCTCCAGCACATCGTCCGGTCCCATAGTCTTCAAGGCCTTTTCAACGGCTCTATATCCCCCTTTTTCCCGGTAAACCCCCAGGGTATTGATTCCAGGAACATCGATATGGGTCAATAATAATTTGCGTGCCATAGTTTATTTTCCTTTTTGCCTTAGCTCATCGATGAGCTGATCTACACTCGCTTCCGTGAGGTTCTCATAAAATGTATACTCGGGTCCTATCTGCAAAACAGGGCCATAGCCACAGGCTGCCATGCACTCGACACCTCTCCAGCTGAACAATCCATCAGCGGAAACCTCCCCTTCTTTGACACCAAGCCTGTTTTCTATATGCTTCATGATCTTCTCGGCACCCACCAAGCAACAAGGCCCCGTGCGGCACACTTCCAGCACATACTTTCCCTGAGGCCGAAGGAAATACATGGTATAAAACGTCGCTACTTCGTAGACTTCAATGGGTTTGATATCCAAATAGTCTGCGACTTTTTCCATGGAATCCGGGCTCAGCCAACCGTAAACGGCCTGGACTTCGTGCAAAATAGGCAACAGTGCCGATTTTTGCCGACCCTCAGGGTAGCGTGCCTTGATCTCAGCAAATTTTTCCAATAATTCAGGAGCAAAAGCCGCCGGATTATTGTTATCTTGTACACTAAGCATCTAATTCTCCTGCTATAATGTTTAAACTACTCATGTTTATAATCGCGTCCGACAGCAGCATGCCGGCAGACATTGGTGCGTACATCTGATAATTGATGAAAGACGGTCTCCTGAAATGCAAGCGATAAGGCGTTCTGCCCCCGTCGCTCACCAGATAAAAACCCAGCTCTCCGTTTGCACCTTCAACTGCGTGGTAAATCTCTTTTTTTGGCGCATCAATTTCACCCATGACTATCTTGAAATGGTAGATCAAAGCTTCCATGTTATTGTAAACCTGCTCTTTGGGTGGCAAATAAAGCTCGGGAACCTCCGCATGGAATATGCCTTTGGGTTCCCCGGCAATTTTTTCCATTGCCTGCTTGATTATTTTAACACTCTCCCACATTTCGTTGTTACGCACCAGGTACCGGTCGTAAACATCACCTTTAGTGCCTACGGCGACTTCAAAATCAAACTCTTCATAGGAAGAATAAGGTTCCATGGCGCGGATATCATAGTCGACTCCGGTTGATCTGAGGTTCGGTCCTGTCCAGCTAAAATTCAGTGCAACTTCTGGGGTCACGGCTGCAACTCCTGCTGTTCTGTCGATGAAAATTCTGTTCCTGTCCAGCAGGGATTGAAATTCTTCAAGTACAGGAGGAAATTCTTCTATAAATTGCTGGATCTTTTTGAAAGTCACTTCGTTGAAATCCCGCTCAAAGCCACCGATCCGTCCTATATTTGTGGTTAGGCGGGCGCCGCAAATTTCTTCGTAGATCTCATAAATAAACTCCCGCTGCTGCATCATTGGGATAAATCCAGCAAATGAGCCCGTATCCACGCCCAAAATACCGTTACAGATAATGTGGTCGGCAATCCGGGCGAGCTCCATGACGATGACTCTCATGTACTGCACCCTTTTGGGAATTTCTACCTCCAGCAACTTTTCAACGGTCATGTGCCAGCCCATATTATTGATTGGGGAGGAGCAATAATTGAGGCGATCAGTCAGCGTTGTTATCTGGTAATAAGCCCTCCGCTCCGCGATTTTCTCAAATGCACGGTGAATATAGCCAATCGTCGAGATTCCGCTGACAATACGCTCGCCATCTACCTGCAGGACATTTTGAAAGACACCGTGGGTCGCTGGATGCGTTGGCCCAAGGTTGAGCGTCATGAGCTCATCCTGAGGATCATAATCCGTAAATCCCGGCTTATTGTTGGAAATTTTGCTAACAGACTCACTCATATACACCTCATATTTTTACCTTCCAAAGAAATAGTCTTTTTTATCAACCCGGTTGGGATCTTCCAGAGGAAATTCCTTTCTCATGGGAAACGCCTCCATATCATCCACATTGAGAATACGCCTCAGATCCGGATGCCCAGTGAAACGGATCCCATAAAAATCGTAGGTTTCCCTTTCCATCCAATTTGCCCCTTCCCACAAAGGAGTGGCCGACGGAATGGTCGGAATTTTCCCACCTATAAATGTTTTGATCCGCACGCGCAGCCTGTTTGTCCAGCTGTGAAGGTGGTAGACCACGCAAAACTCCAGCTCTTGCTCAGGATAATGTACTGCGGTTAGATCAGTCAGGAACGCGAACTTCAGTCTCGGGTCTTCCTTTAAAAAACCAAGGACTTCCATGATCTTTTGGCTGTTGACAGTTACGCTCAGCACGCCATGAGACTCGCCTTCAACCCCGATCTCTCCGGGGAACTGCTCAACGAGATATTCTTGTAACTCAGTACTGGTCAAGTTTGTCTGTGCCATGGTCATGAAATCCGTATTTATTCAATAATGCCTTGTACTCGGGAGTTTGCCTTCTATTGAGCGATTCGTTCTTGACAATTTCCTGCAAACGCATGACGCCATCTAAAATCGCTTCGGGTCTGGGCGGGCATCCGGGTACGTAAACATCCACCGGGATGATCTCATCAATCCCCTGTAATACAGAGTAAGTATCGAAAATCCCACCGCTAGATGCGCAAGCACCAACAGCGATCACCCAGCGAGGCTCCGCCATCTGCGAATACACTTGCCTTACCACGGGAGCCATCTTTTTTGCAATGGTCCCCATGACCAGCATCATATCTGCTTGCCGGGGTGAAAAGCTGTTTCTTTCCATCCCAAAGCGGCCTGCATCATAGGTCGCAGCCATCGTGGCCATAAACTCTATCCCACAGCATGATGTTGCAAACGGCAGCGGCCAAAGCGAGTTCGCCCTCGCCAAGCCTATTACTTTATCCAATTTTGTCGCGAAAAACCCGGCGCCTTCAACGCCTGGGGGGGTATTGGCCAGTTTAATATCACTCATGCAAACCTCCTATAATATTTTTAAAATCTTCCCCACTAATCATTCCAGTCCAGGGCTTTCTTCTTTACTACATAGATAAATCCCAGCAGTAGAATACCCATGAATACAAACATCTCCATGAGTCCTTGAAAGCCGAATTCCCGGAAGTTTACCGCCCAAGGATACATGAAAACTACCTCTATATCAAAAATAACGAACAGAATCGCTACGATGAAGTACTTGATAGAAAAAGGAGTCCGCGCATTTCCGATTACTTCTACCCCGGATTCAAAGGCACCAAGCTTGGTTTCTGTCCTCACCTTGGGTCCGATAAAATGCGTCAGAACTATAGTTCCCACGCCAAATGCGACCGCGAGAACCATCTGAAACAGAATCGGCAGATAATCTGCCGGAACACTTGTAGCTTCTTCTACCATAAAAAATTCCATGTAAGACTTGGTAGCGCAAACTTATAAAAAACTCCCTTGATATGCAAGCGTTCAAAAGTAAAAATGCCAAGACCAAACACCCGGAGGTATTGCGATCTTGGCATTATTTATACTATCCTTTTAAAAAGGACAAATCTTTATCTGCCTGAAAGAGCTTCGACTTGTTTCAGGTAATCTAAAAGCTCTTGTGCATAGGAGTTCCCAGCATCTAGTTTAATGGTTTCACCAACCATCTCTTTGGCGCGGTCATAATCCTCCTGCTGAATAGCAAGGTACGCAAGACTGTTGTAGATCTCTATCAAGGTTGGCTTTGCTTTTTCAACTTCCTCAGCTCCTTTGCTGCGAACAACTTCGATGTATTCGAGGAAATATGGCGTAGCCACGCCTTGTGGATTTTCACGGTTCTCTAGCAATTGCTTGTTTCTAGCTCTGTACAAATAGGGCTCTATCAAGTCCGGAGCCTTCTCGATCACAAAAGTGAACGCTTGCTCAGCATTGTCCACCCACTGAGTCTCCACAGGCATACCTGCATTTAGCCTGTTGACAGAAGCAAAGTAAGAAGCAAGGCCATAGTAGTATGTGTCAGACACCTGGTTTGCAGAACCCTCTGTTCCAGAAGAGATCGCAAATACCTTTGCAGCTTCCCCAAAGTTCCTGTTTGTCGCGAACAACTCA
Organism: uncultured Sphingobacteriaceae bacterium; assembly: GCA_964401685.1. Classification (GTDB taxonomy): domain Bacteria; phylum Bacteroidota; class Bacteroidia; order Sphingobacteriales; family Sphingobacteriaceae; genus DASRQK01. The sequence goes on along the minus strand of CAYNZH010000002.1, from coordinate 31,141 downwards.
CGGCCCGTAACGTTGAGGTTATTAGCCATTGTCGAATCCAAAGCCACTGCTGTTTTGATCTCAGCAATTCCTTCGTCAAACAAGGCATTGTTCGTTTCCCCTCCTTCTGTAGCCAACTTAAGCTTGGCTAGGCCCAAATAAAGGTGATCACGCGGAATGATTCGGTCTTCCTCTACTCGTTCAAAGAAGCGAGTCAAGGCTTCAGCCGCCCGTCCGTACTCTTCTTTATGGTATGAAGAGTGTCCCAAATAACGAAGAACCTTCGGATTTACGTCTGCAATTTCAGAAAGCGCCTGCGCTTGAATCTGCAATTCATCATAATCACCAGCGAAAACCAAAAAGTCTGCATAGCGTATACGGGATTCGACAGAATAATCGGTCAAATCCATATATTGCTTGTAATAATTTACCGCAGTCCGGTTACGCTCACGATAGGTAGCTGTATCCGTCGCAGCGACAACTGCCCAGCGGTTGTAAGTTTCCGCCAACTCTCTGTAAGCAGGAGCGTAATTTGGTTTTTCCTGTATGATCGCTTCCAACTGCGAAATCGCGTCGGTCCAGGCGCGGGCCGCTCTCACGATTACCGCCATTTGAACCTCAGCTTTAGTCAGATCTGGGTTGGCGATTATCGCATTTCGGTAGCTCAAGTAGGCAGGGCTGTTTTCCCCGGCACCCTGATACGCGTCACCCAATGCCAAGTGGATCAGAGGATCTACCCGACGGCCGCTACGATCAAGCGCTTGCCTCAAATACTGAGTAGCCCGTCCATAATCCGGCTCCGGGGCATCGATATACGCCCGGCCAATAAAATACAATTCCAGGTAATCTCTTCTTTTAATCTTGTTGGTCACCTCAGCAAACTTCTGTTCGGCTGCTGCGGTATTTCCCTGATACAAATCGATGATACCCATCCCTGCCTGATTGATCACATTTCTCGGCTCTGCGGCCAATCCTTGCTCAAAAGCCATGCGGGCAGAATCTATATGCTCATTGTGTAAATGGATCTGTCCCAAATAGAAGTAGTTTATGCCTTTTTTTGGCTGCTTCTGAACAAGACTCTCCAAAATACCTTTTGCTCTGGCAAATTGTTCATCTTCAATTGCTTTTTGTGCATCTGCTAGTTTTTGCGCTTGCGCACCCACGATCAGAAACAAAAGCGATGCAGCCAGCAATACTGTCCTTTTCATCATCTCTATTAAATTATTATTATTAACACTAATTATTTTCTAATTATTAACTCTCTCGGCGGAAGGCTGTCTGGCATCAGTCCAGACTTCAGCACTATTCTTTGACCACGGTCGCCTCCCAAAAACGCTGCAAATCCCATTCCCAACCCGTACCTTGGCTGTGCATTAATCAAATACACCGACCGCGATAAAGGATATAATCCTTCGGCCAGGTTGGATTGTGACGGCTCATAAAAGCCTTGTTTACCACCGTCCCCTGACGAAGTGCCGACTTTCAGCACCCGGATCTGCGACATAGATTCGCGACTCGTGCTGTCAGGTTTCACTATCCAATTAACGCCTAAAACGCCTATACTATTGCGATTGCTTGCAACAAATTCTATAACGCCCGGATTAGAGTCCACAGCGTAGACACCATCCTGGGGTAGTTCGTCCACTCCCGCAAGCTCCCTCATGTAACGCACGGTTCCAGAATTCGAATTGTCAAAAACCAAGCTCTTTTCACCATTACCTCGCATAATGGCGATAATCTCATCGACGGTAATCGTCGTGTCTGCATTCTGAACGTTTGTAATCAGCGCAATCGCATCTGTCGCAAAACGGGTCACTCGGGGCTGAAAACCTCTCGTCTGGTAAATCTTCAGTTCTTGCGCATTCAACAGTCTTGTCAAAACCGCAACCTCAGCGACATCGTTCAGCAGATCGTTGACAACCATATTTTCTGGCTTGATGACCAGCGTAATATCGGCATCAGAATAGCTGTATTCAAACACTGCTAACTGCTCCTTCACAATCGGTGCCAAACTTTCGTCTACCAGCACCTCCAAAGAACCCTTCAAAATCGTCTCGTTCCGATCAGTCTCCTGATTATTACACGATAGCAAAGTCAGCAGCAGCGAAACGAACGGCAATAATAAAAATTTATTCATGATTCTAAAAGAAAAAAGATCAACTTTATTGCTTGAAATTCATTTACGTTGTTGCCACAAACGTATAAAGCGGAAAAAAGAGTAGACGATGAGCGCAGCACCAAACAACATCCGATAGCTTGGAGCTATCTCTATGGGAAAATCACGCCAAAAAACGATCAGTAATCCCAGTATAAAATAGAAACTGAACATGAACAGCCCTAAAACAGACAGAAATCGCTTTGACCGCGATTTCTGTCTGCCTGGAAAAGAATCCTTGTCCACTTCCTGCATCATCAATACGCTTGAGTCCGCAACACAATCGGCAAGGTATACTGCACCCTAACCGGTCTTCCGTTCTGTACACCAGGAGTCCACTTCTTTGCATTTTTCAACACGCGAAGTGCCTCCTGTGCCGTTCCGAACCTCAAATCACGCGTCACCACGATGTCCGTAAGACTACCGTCTCTTTCAATGACAAATGTCACTTCCAAGGTTCCGTTTACGCCGGCCTCTTCAGCCGCAGCGGGATATCTGTAGTTGTTACCAACCCATTGACGGAACGCCTCTATACTTCCTTCGGCAGGTACCGGCTGTGTTTCTAGAGCCGAAAACTGGTAAATCTGGTCTCCGCCTGATTCTGTAACCTCAGCATCGAGCTTTCCTTCGCCCACAGGCAAATCTATCCTCAGCGCAGCATTAGGATCACCAGCAAGAGTCTTCGCACCCGGATCGGCCAATTTCAAGGCCTCGACTGTTGGAGGATCTTCATCCTGAACCTGCTCGGCCGGAGTGACCTTCGGCTCAAGTGATCTTACAATGTCGTCTCTCGGTGGAGGTGGCTCTTGCGGAGGTGGTTGCATAGGCTCTTCCTCATCGATCGGAGGGGGCTCTGCAAGCGTAACATCCGTTTCTATAATCGTTTCAATGACCGGTTCAGGACTTGACCATCCCAGCCACTTGGAAAGATTGGGGGCGACCAGCGCGAACACAAAGGCGAAAGCAGCAACTGCCATGCCTATATTCGTCGCTCTTGGCGCAAGTTTCCGAAGTTCATAAGCCCCGTAAGACTTATTCCTCCCGGCAAACACGACTTCAAGCCACTCCTTCTTAAAAATATCTAATTTAGATCCAAACATATCTCGATTTTTTTATTTAGTTGGAGTTCCCCGGTTCACTCGTTAACAAATTTTGTTCTCTCAGATATTCATTCTCCGCCTCGGTAATCGTTCCAAGAGAGAACATCTGCACGTCCGAAATCTTCATTTCGTCCAAAATATCAACCAAATTAAGGTGTGTCGCATCGTCGCTTGGACGAATCACCACAATAAGATCTTTTCCGGTATTCCTTTTTACTTCCTGAAGCTTCCTTAGAAGGACTTCCCGAATCCCTTCAGCGCCGTAATCAATAGTTTCAGGCCCTTCTATAGGATTATCAAACAATCCCGCATACCATACAATCTTATTTTGATCTCCCATCAAAATCGTAATAGACCGATCATCGGCAATTTCTTGCCTATCCTCCGGATCATCCTCGTTTTTTGCGGGAACAGTCACATCCATGGCATTTGGCTTATTCAAGGAAGTGGTCAACATGAAGAAGGTTATCAGCAAAAACGCCAAATCCACCATCGCGGTGAGGTCAACCCGACCTCCGGCCTTCTTGCTTCTGACTTTCCCTCCTTTTTTGGAGCCTCCTCCATCATCATTTAATTCTGCCATCGCAATATTTTTTTATAATTATCAATCCTTGATTATTCTTCCTCACTGACAGTAGTCAGTCCGCCTTTAAGGCTCGTGATCAAGCTAAACCTATTGAGGTTCTGCGCCTGAAGTATGTCGATCACCTTTTTGATGTCTGGATACTTTTCCTTCGCATCACCCTTGATCGAGACTCGCATTTGCTCGTCATGTATAGCAGCTGTTGCCGTCCGAGCTGAGAAAATCCAGTGGAACATCTCGTTGCTCAGATCCTGGGTCGTATCCGATGGAATACCAGGCTGCAATCCAGGCCTCGCCCGTTCCTCCATGTCCATCGCAATGACTTGTTTCAGGTTGCGGATGGGAACACCAAACTCATCCATAAGGGCGAAACGCTCCTTTTCTTCTTGAGTGAAAGGGATAGCATATTTTTCTGACATCAACTCCAGCATACGTGTACGTATTTCTGGCCCTCTCACGCCGAAGAACAATTTTCCTCCATCACCGACAGTAACCATCCCGAGTTTATCATCGGGGATTTTGACCTGAGTTACCGAAGCAGGCGTGTCCACTGGAAGCGCTTCCGGTTGCCTTGCTGTCGCTGTCAGTACGAAGAAAGTCAGCAATAGAAATGACACGTCGCACATGGCGGTCATATCGATTGTTGTACTGGTTCTTTTTACTTTTGGCCTTGCCATATCTTCACAATATTAAAATGTAATACTCTACGATTTACTAATTAGATGCAATAAGGGGGAAGATTCCATAAACCTTCCCCAATTAATTTCATCTTTCTTATTTATGCGTGGCCGCATAGGTTTGTACAATTGAAAAACCGGCCTCATCGATAGAATAGGTCAATTTGTCAATTTTGGACGTAAAGATATTGTAGAATACAATTGCGATGGTTGAGGTCGCAATACCAGTTGCCGTGTTGATCAAGGCTTCAGAAATACCGTTTGCCAAAGCAGCTGAATCCGGAGCTCCACCCGTTGCAAGAGCCGCGAACGCACGGATCATCCCTGTTACCGTTCCCAATAGACCGGTCAATGTACCAATAGAAACCAAGGTTGCAATTACCGTTAGATTTTTCTCCAACATTGGCATCTCCAATAGGGTAGTTTCTTCGATCTCCTTCTGAATGGCGATCACCGCTTGTTCAGTATTTACAGTCGGATCTGCCGAAACATCTTTGTACTTAAGTAGTCCAGCTCTGATCACATTTGCTACAGAACCTTGTTGTTTGTCACATTCTGCGATGGCAGTGTCGATGTTTCCTGCGCTGATCAAACTTTGAACCTTGCGGACAAAGTTACCTACGTTGCCTTTACCCGATGCACGGCCGATGACGATGAAGCGCTCAATCGCGAACACCCACACCATAAGGAATAAACCCAATAACACGGGTACTACCGCTCCTGCTTTGTAAACCATTCCGTAGTAATTACCTGGCTTTGGCTGGTTCTCATTATTCTCATCGATGAAATTTGAAGGATCTCCCATGATATATTGCCATACTAAAGCCCCTATAACAAAGCATAGGATAATTGATAGACTTGCAAAAACATTAGAACCAGTATTACTGCTCTGCTTTTCTTTTTTTGCGGTACTTGTTTTTGGTGCGTTTGCCATTTTTCTAAAATTTAGATTTTAAAGTTGTAAATATGATTTTTTAAAATTATTAATATGCTTGTTAGTCTTTGTGAGTCAAAACGCGTCTCGATGGACAGCAGCAGCATCGTTTCACCGAACTCGTTTCAACCATTTCTACTTCAACAACTGAAGTATTATTTTGCAATGAAAACCATTTTTTTTTGCATTTGCAAATTAATCGAGAAAAAACACCAAAAACATCCTTTCCCTACTACCCTGATATTTCTTGCCTGCCTAACCCGGTAATCTGTCAGCAAATCTGCATTCAATCCTGTAAGAGTGAACAACTTGGCAGATTGGATCTTTTACCGGATCCTCTATTGACGTCAGAAACGGGTCATTCTTTATCCCAACATTTTTACATTATAGCCTTGATCCAGCAAAAGGGAGCTTATCCGCTCACGAAAGTCGCCCTGAATGACGATTTCGCCTTCTTTGACACTTCCTCCCACGGCGCACTTACGCTTGAGGAGTTGGCTCAATGCAGTCAAATCTTCGTCCGTTCCGACAAAACCGCTGACCAGGGTGACTGCTTTTCCCTTGCGCGCTTTTTTGTCCAGTCGAATCCTGAGTTTCTGTTCAGACGCCGGTAGCGTTTCGAATGTTTCTTCCCCAGACTCGTCCTGGAACTCAAAATCATCTGAAGTCGAGTAAACTACGCCACTGTACTGCTGCTTTTTTCTATTCATCCCTTAAAATCCCCGTAAAACTCGCGAAATCACTATTACACGGCCAAATTCAAACGTTTAAAGATGCCCTTATATTGTCCTTCGTTAAATTTTAAATTTTCAAGTCACCTATTGGTTAATCAAAAGTAATAATAAAAATGCTGAAATTGTACTATTTATTTTTTAAGTGGATTTTTTAATATTCGCTTAATATTGCTGGGAGGAATTCAAGCGAGGAGAATTTGGGAATCAGGCCAAAGTGTTGTACTTTTGCAGAACTATAATGTGGACTGATTTGCGCATGCCCCCGGAGGGCACAAAGATTGCAACCACGGTAAAAAAGTGCTAATACCCTACCGTAAACGTCATTTCCACTTTAATTATTTATTTGATATTCTTAATTAAAGAAGATTTATGCCCTATTTATTTACGTCTGAGTCTGTTTCAGAAGGCCATCCGGACAAGATTGCAGATCAGATTTCCGACCATTTGATAGACAATTTCCTGGCTTGGGACCCCGAAGCCCGTGTAGCGATTGAGACCCTGGTCACTACTGGCCAGGTGGTTTTAGCGGGAGAAATCAAGTCTAACATCTACTTGGACGTCCAAAAACTCACACGTCAGGTGATCGAGCGCATTGGATATACCAAGTCGGCTTATATGTTTGAGGCAAATTCCTGTGGCATTTTGTCTGCCCTGCATGAACAGTCCCCCGACATCAACCGCGGTGTCGACCGGGCTCGCAAGGAGGATCAGGGCGCCGGCGACCAGGGCATTATGTTTGGCTACGCAACCAATGAGACCGAAAATCACATGCCGCTTGCGTTGGATCTTTCCCACAAAATACTTATTGAGCTCGCTGCGCTGAGACGGGAAAATAATGAAATTACGTATCTGCGGCCCGACGCAAAATCCCAGGTCACGTTGGAATACGGTGATGATCAGAAACCTCTAAGGATAGATTCCATTGTAATTTCCACCCAGCATGACGATTTTGACAGTGACGAGGAACGTATGCTCGCGAAGATCAAGCAGGATATCATTGAAATTGTGATTCCCAGGGTAAAGCAGCAGCTAAAACCAGAGTTGCAGGCTCTTTTCACGGAAAACATTAAATACCACATCAATCCTACGGGAAAATTTGTTATTGGCGGACCTCATGGTGACACCGGGCTGACCGGAAGGAAAATCATCGTGGACACCTATGGTGGTAAAGGCGGTCACGGTGGCGGTGCCTTTTCAGGGAAGGATCCGTCGAAAGTCGATCGCTCTGCGGCTTATGCGACACGGCATATCGCCAAAAATCTGGTTGCGGCGGGTGTGGCCGATGAAATATTGGTTCAGATTTCGTACGCTATTGGCGTAAAGGATCCTATTGGGTTCTATGTCAATACCTTTGGGACTGCTAAAAATGGATGGCGAGACGCAGAGATCGCAGACAAAATCCAGGAATTGTTTGACATGACTCCTTATGGAATAGAGACGAGACTAAAGTTGCGACAGCCGATTTACGGGGAGACTGCTGCTTACGGTCATATGGGAAGAAAGCCCCAAACTGTCACGAAGACCTTCGAAAACAGCTCAGGGCAAACAAAGTCTATGGTTGTTGAGCTTTTCACGTGGGAAAAACTCGATTATGTCGACAAAATAAAAGCCGCTTTTGACCTCTGATCGGCAGATCCGATCAGGGTTTAGTCTGGAATTAGTCCAGAATAAGGGATTCTGCGGGGATTTGGCGGTTGATCTTTTTTACAAGTCCTTGCAAAACTTTTCCGGGGCCGACTTCTATCATCTGGACTGCTCCGTCCTGGATCATGGCCTCGACAGACTGCGTCCAACGGACAGGCCCCGTTAGCTGAGCGATCAAGTTGTCCTTGATTTCCTTTGGGTCTGTATGAGGCTGCGCGTTGACGTTCTGGTAGATGGGGCAGCGCGGTTCCTGTATACTAACTTTTTCTATCGCTGCTTGCAATTCGACCTTAGCTGATTCCATCAGAGGCGAATGAAAAGCGCCGCCTACATTCAACTTTAAAGCTCTCTTTGCACCTGCCTCCAGTAAAAGTTCGCAGGCGCGGTCGATCCCGTCTATAGTTCCGGAGATCACGAGTTGCCCAGGGCAATTGTAATTGGCTGGCACGACGACTTCGTCTACACGCTGGCAAATGTCCTCTACCGTAAAATCGTCTAGACCTAGAACTGCTGCCATCGTAGAAGGCTGAAGTTCAGTCGCCTTTTGCATGGCATTTGCACGGGCAGCGACGAGCCTGAGGCCATCCTCGAAAGTCAAGGCACCGGCTGCCACCAAGGCGGAAAACTCCCCCAGCGAATGGCCAGCCACCATTTGTGGGTCGAATTTGGGGCCAAAGGCCTCTGCCATGATCACCGCGTGCAGAAAGATCGCTGGCTGAGTGACCCGAGTCTGCTTCAGCTCGTCTTCGGTTCCGGAAAACATGGTGTCGGTGATTCTAAAGCCCAGAATTTCGTTGGCTTGCTCAAATCTTTCCTTGGTTTGGGCACTGTACCCATAGAGATCTTGGGCCATTCCAACGAACTGCGCTCCCTGGCCTGGAAATAAGTACGCTTTTTTCATGCTTGCAATATAAAAGAATTTCTGTTAAATAATCGCATTATTGGGGGACAAAGCTGAGCGAATAAAGTTTGTCTTCCGCAAGAATTTCTCTGGAAATTTCCAGAATTTCGTCAGAAGTCACTGCATCAATTTGATGGAACAACTCCGCTAAAGTAATTATTTTCCCTTTGTCCAGGACGTTTTTGGCTTGGGCTATGATCAGACCCAGTCTATTTTCCTCACCCAGAGCGATTTGCCCTTTAAATTTCTGCTTCATCTGATGCAGGGACAGCACGCCGAACGGAGTTTCCTGCAATTTTCTGAACTCCCGGAGAACCAGCGTTCTGGCTTTTTTAAATTTTTCCGTGTCCGTCCCGAAGTAAACCGAAAACAGGCCAGTATCCTCGTAGGAGGAATAGTTCGACTCAATAGTATAGGCAATACCATGCTTTTCGCGGACGACCATGTTGAGTTTAGCGCTCATCCCCATGCCTCCTAGGTAATTATTGAGCAGGGAAAGACCCACACGCTTTTCGTGATTGATGGAATACGCTGTCGAGCCGAGCACATAGTGGACTTGGTTGATGGGCCTCTCCTGGAGAATTTCCACTGGCTTGACCAGGGGTAAGATAGATTTTGATCGCCTCTTTTCCCTCTCGGCCAGGTGGCCGAAATACTTCTGCACTTTTCTTTCTACTTCGCTGTTCGAATGCCTCCCACTGACGGCGATCACGGTTTCATTTGTTCCGTAATTATTTTTCAAAAAGTCAAGGACAGCCTGCCGATCGAAGCGTTGGATATCCTTTTCGCTTCCTAAAATGTTGTGGCCCAAGGGATGTCCTTGAAACACCAAGTCTTCAAAATCATCCATGATCGCGTCTTCGGGGCTGTCCTGGTAGGAGGCGATTTCATCCAGGATAACCCCTTTTTCTTTTTCGAGTTCTACGTCAGGAAAGACGGAGTGGTAGATCAGATCTTCGAAGAGTTCGAGGGCACGGCTGAGATAGGGCTGCAAAAACGATGCATGCAAGCATGTGTATTCCTTGGTCGTGTATGCGTTCAGGTCAGCACCAATAGATTCCAGCCTGTTAAGTATCTGATTGGTGTTTCTTTTTTCCGTTTTCTTGAAAAGCAGGTGTTCGATAAAATGTGCCATGCCATGCTGACCCTCAGACTCATCGCTTGACCCGGCCTTGACCAGTATACAAACATGGGAAATCGGCGAATCAACCGACTGTGAGAGCACTCTAATACCATTATCCAACTGAAAAAAAGAAAACTCCATATTTGATCGGGATCTTGCGCAAAGTTACAAAAAAAAGAGGTGCCTCACAGAGACACCCCTTTTTCAATATATATAAAAGTAATCTTATCTTTTGATCTCAACGCGACGGTTTACGACACGTCCTTCTTCAGTAGAGTTAGATGCAATCGGTCTTTCTTCACCGTATCCAACAGTATTGACTCTAGCTGCAGCAACACCTGAATTTACCAAGTAGGTTTTTACAGAGTTCGCACGATCAACAGAAAGTTGCATGTTGTAAGCTTCAGAACCTTCGGCAGAAGCATGTCCTTCCAACGTTACTGAGTTGCCACTTTCACGCAATTCTGAAGACAATCTGTCTAGGATAGAATAAGATTCGGTCTTCAAAACAGAGCTATCAAACTCGAACTGAATGTTCTGGTAAGCGCCAACTGCGTCATCTTGAACTTCTGGCTCAGGGAACTCGATTGGGCATCCGGATCCATCAACTTGCGTACCAGCTGGAGTACCAGGGCACTTGTCAAAGCGGTCAGAAACACCGTCACCGTCAGAGTCAGTGTTCAACTGATCAACAACACCTTCTAGTGTAGAAACGCGTTGCTTCAAAGCCTCAAGCTCATTTCTAAGCGACTCATCTTTCAACTCATCGTACATCATAGCAACTGGGTTGTGCCATACTAGATCAGGCTTGCTGCTCGATCCAAGTGAAAATTCTAAACCACCGTAAACAGTTGAGAAACGGTTTTTAGCGACAGCTGGCGTAGGACCGTATAGCTCGGAGCTATTCAATAGGTACATGGTATGACCCAAATTCAACGCTACGCGATCAGATAATTTAAATTTAATCCCGACACCCAAAGGCAAGAAAGTTTCACAATCTTTATTTCTACCATCGATATCTGCACCGCTACCATCATTGCTTGTATGACGGGTCGTGTTAAATTCGGTATAACCGTAACCAATAGTAGCAAAGAAATTTACACTATTTTCTCTTCTCAAGAAGTCAATTGTTGCCAATTGGAACACACCATTAAGACTAGCCGCATAATCAAACTCTGCTAGTGCTGACTGGAAAGGTGCACCGGTAACTTCGGTTTTGTTGTATCCTAGTACACGACCTCTCTCGATATCGGCCTGAAGTCCAAACCAGCTAGAGAACTGCTTTTTGACAGATAAACCATACCATTCGCGGATTTTGTGATCCCATGGGTCGTTTACGCCGTTGTGTAGTGGGGTACCTCCAGGTCCTACCAATGTAGATGGCACGGTGAATCCACCTTTTACACCAATACTCCAAGTTCTGTATTGTGATCTCCCTCCAAATACAGTCGGCTCTTGGGCCTGCGCTACCTCGGTCAACCCGAGAACCGAAACGATCAGTCCCGCAACAGCCATTTTTAATGTAGAATAATTCATACTCCTCTTTTTAAAGTTAAAAATTTTCATTTGTATAATGTGTGCGCAAAATTAGATAATATTTCGATTATGACAACCTGCTTACACTTTCCTATCGCTACCAATTACAAATACTATTCCATTTTTTGCTTTTACCTCTGATTTTGAAAAAATATTTATAAAATTCATCTTTATTATCACCTAATTCTAGAGGTAATAACAAATTTTTGCCAAAAATGTTCCTGAGTATTTAAAAATCCTAAGGGTTCGCCTTCTCGAGTGTAAAAGCAAAGGTTGTCCCGACGCCTTCGGTGCTTCGGACAGTAATGGTCTGCTGGTGCGCTTCGACGATATGCTTGACAATCGCCAGCCCTAATCCGCTGCCGCCAATTTTGCGCGAGCGACTTTTATCCGCCCTGTAAAACCGCTCGAACACGCGCACAAGACTCTTTTCTTCTATGCCAATGCCGTCATCGGTCACTTCGACCAGGACTTGATCGAATAAGGGGTATATTCTTATATAGGTGTGGCCGTTTTTCTTGCCATACTTGAAGGAGTTGTCCAGCAGATTGACGAGCACTTGGGTAATTTTATCACGATCTGCGGAAACAAGGGTCGAGCCTTGGTATTTGGTTTTGAAGACTAGCTGTATTTGATAGGGCGCCGCTTTGTCCTCCATTGACTCCATGACTTCCTGAACCAGGGTGGCGATATCGAAAATCTGATAGTTTACCGGAAACTTCCCGCTTTCCAATTTGGATATCTCGTCCAGGTCGTGTATCAGGTAACTGAGGCGATCGAGATTTTTACTGGCTTTGTCCAGAAACTGTTGGGCAAGCTCCCGATCGTCTTCTATAAGCCCTTCCTGCAGGGCATCAAGATAGCCTTGTATCGCAAAGAGCGGAGTTTTGAATTCATGGGAAACATTGGTCAGAAACTCTCTGCGAAATTTCTCCTGTTCTTTCAGTGTGTCGATTTCCTGGGCTTTGGCTTTGGCCCAGTCCCTCACTTCCTGTTCGACGTCGCGAATCAGATCAGCACTCAGTTTCTCGCCCATTGCACTTTTCAGGTCTTTCCCCCGTTTGAGGTGGTGGATCAATTTGTAGATGATCTTTATTTTATTATTTATATACCTGCCGAAAAAATAGTTTGACACCGAAAATCCCAGCACCATGCTTAGTACCAGCACCGCCAGCGTAATCATCCAGTCCCGACTAAAATAGTAGGTCAGTGCGGCCATCGCACTCGCCCCAATGAGGGCATTGATAAAAACAAGATCTCTGAACTTCATTTTATGCCAGGTGGCCCAAGATTGTGACGCCGCCTTTTACCGTATCGCCCACTTTGACATCGATCTTTGTATCGAGGGGCAAGAACAGGTCGACTCTGGATCCAAATTTTATGAAACCAAATTCCTCGCCCTGTTGAACTTCGTCTCCTTCTTTGATATACCAGACGATCCTGCGGGCTAGTAGCCCAGCGATCTGTCGGACCAGGACCTCGTGGCCATCCGGAGTGCCAATTACGACGGACGTTCTTTCATTCAACGTAGAGGACTTGGGGTGCCAGGCAACAAGGTATTTACCTGGATGGTATTTAAAATACTTAATCTTTCCGCTGATGGGATTGCGGTTGACATGGACATTGATCGGCGACATGAAGACCGAAAGTTGAAGCCTTTTACCCTGAAAATACTCGGGTTCCTCAACCTCCTCGATGATAACGACTTTGCCATCGGCTGGACAAAGCACCGTTTTTTCGCCCTGCAGAATACGCCGGGTCGGACTTCTGAAGAACTGCAAAATCGTAATAAACAAGATAAAAGACAGGATATAGGTTGTCCAGGTCAGTACGGTGTTGTCCGCGGCCCAGTAGCGAACGGCTGCATTGGCAAGCAAAATAACCAAAACGGTCAGCGCAAGGCTCGTGTAGCCTTCTTTGTGAAATTTCATAGGTTGTATTTATTGTCCTTTTTGTCTAGTGATTCTCATGTTTTCTATTGCGGGAATTCTGGTCGTCGAATCGGGGATGATGTCGAAATATACGTCGACGACATCTTCGATGAAATTTCCTTCCAGAAAGGAAGGAATGATATACCCTATTTCGTCCAAAATCCGATATAAGTAGTTGGCTTCATTGGCCAGAGACAGTGTATTGACGGCTTCAAGTTCCTGTGGAACACCCTCCGCTGAGACTTTAAATCTAAAATGAGCTGCTTCCGTCGGATCAGAATGTACCGGCACCCCTTCAAATCCTTCGATCAAAAGTTCCTGCAAGTAAAGCATGTAACCCGAGTACTCATCTATGTTACAATTTTTGGATATAAAGAATTCGGCTCTGGTAAATTCCTCTAGGGGAACGTAGACATCGCGGACTTCGTTCAAAAGCGTATTGAGCTCAGGTACGCGGTCAAGCACTCTACCTTCCTGGAAACGGTCATATCCCAGAAAATAAGTCTCATTGTCGTCGAAGATCAATTCAAGCTTCCACAGTCCGTGCGGCTTACCGTTTCGGACTCTGCCTGCGCGTTCGACGAAAGTTGCCCCCAATTCGTTGTATCCGAGCAATCGGATTTTCATTTCATAGCGACCACTGCCGTTTTTGACTCGTTGCCGACCTCGTCGATCCCAATAATCGATGATTTCCATCCCTCTTTCCCCATATTTTAAAAGGAGCATGGGCATACCGTCCGGATAATAAAAAGACGTTTCTCCCTCGGGATAATCGTCTACATAGGTTGTCTCCCATTTCACTTCTCCACTCCCATGATAGGCTTTGAAAACTCCATTTTTTTTACCTTCCGTATACGTACCTTCCAGAATCAGCCTGCCGTCGAGGTCAAAGTCCTGAAAGGGTCCATGAAAGATATTCTCCTGGAAATCAAACCCTGCCTCTCTGACAATTCGCAGGAATTGACAGTTTCTGTCCGTGAGATAATAGTGGTCATCCAGGTAGAAGGCAATTTTTCCTTCGCCAATGCGCTCAATAAATTGGGCCTCTGACCTGAAATGCATGAATATCAAGCAGAAAAGGATGATTAATCTGGTCATTTTACCTCCATAATTTAATGTGCTTCCAACCAATTGTCGCCTATTCCCATTTCTACCACCACGGGGATGGACATGGGCAGGGCATTTTTCATATGGCGCCCAACCAGTTCTTTAAATGTTTCTATTTCTGCGCGGGGGACGTCAAAAACGAGTTCGTCATGGACTTGCATGGTCATTTTCCCTTTAAGTTCGCGCGCGGTCAATTCCTGATGGATGTTAATCATTGCGACTTTGATCATATCAGCTGCCGAACCCTGTATGGGGGCGTTGATTGCGTTTCTTTCGGCAAAAGATCTCACCGTCATGTTCGCAGAATTGATGTCGCGCAGATACCTCCTTCTCCCGAGCAAGGTCTGCACGTAGCCGTGCTCCTTGGCAAAATTTATGGTTTCGCTCATGTACCGTTTGATACCGGGGTATTGAGTAAAATATTGATCTATAATCTCCGCAGCTTCCCGCCGCGGAATCCCCAGGCTCTGCGAAAGACCAAAGGCGGACTGCCCGTAGATAATTCCGAAGTTTACAGCTTTCGCATTTCTCCGCTGTTCGCCGCTCACATCTTCCAGCGCCACTCCGTACACTTTGGCTGCTGTAGCACTGTGAATGTCCAGATTGTTTTTGAAAGCGTCAACCAAACCTGCATCCTGGCTCATTTCGGCAACCAGCCTCAGCTCAATTTGGGAATAATCCGCTGACAGGATCACATGGTCAGTGTCCCGGGCGACGAAAGCCCTCCTGATCTCCCGTCCTCTCTTTGTTTTTATAGGGATATTCTGGAGATTGGGGTTGGTAGAGCTCAAGCGGCCAGTCGACGCTACCGCCTGATTATAGGATGTGTGCACCCGGCCGGTTTCTGGGTTTATCAATAGCGGAAGCGCGTCGACATACGTGGACTTTAGCTTCTGAATCTGGCGGAAATCCAAAATGTCCTGGACAATGTCGCTTTTGTTGGCCAGTGCGAGTAATACGTCTTCGCCCGTCTTATATTGGCCTGTTTTGGTCTTTTTTGCTTTCGGATCGAGTTGCAGCTTATCAAAAAGGATTTCTCCCAACTGCTTGGGCGACGCAATATTGAAACGGACGCCGGCTTTTTCGTAGATCGTATGCTCTAGCTTGAGCAGGTCTGTCTGAAGTTGCTTGGAAATACCGTTCAACATCGCCACATCTATCTTCACCCCCGATTTTTCCATGTCCGCGAGAACCTGAATCAAAGGAAACTCCACCTCTCTGGCAAGCTTGTCGGCTTGAATTTCTGTGAGCAAGGGATCTAGCGCCTCCTTTAGCTGTAGCGTAATGTCGGCATCCTCCGCAGCATAGTCGCTGATCTGGTCCTGTGGGATCTGGCCCATATGCAGTTGCTTGGCTCCGCGGGGACCTAACAAATCGGTGATCGGGATAGGTGTGTATCCCAGATAATTCTCAGACAAGACGTCCATGCTGTGCCGACTGTCGGGATCGATTAGATAATGGGCGAGCATGGTATCGAAAAGTTCACCGCGTACGCTGACCCCGTAGCGGTCCAATACCATCAGATCAAACTTCACATTCTGCCCAATCTTTAAAGTGTTGGGGTTCTCAAAAATCCCCTTAAAAAGCTGCACCCTGTCGACTGCCGCCTCCCTTTCCTCTGGCATCGGAACATACCAAGCCTCACCGGCACGGAGGGCAAAGGACATGCCCACCAGGCGGGAAAGGCTGGCGTCAGTACCTGTTGTTTCTGTGTCAAAGCAGATGGCGTCAGCCGCCGCAAGTATGGTGATCAGCGCTAAAAGTTCAGAATCCTCGTCGACTTTTTTATACTCGTGTGCAGTATTGTGTATGTTTTTGCCTGGAACAACCGAAGGAGACACTGTCTGTAAAGAGGTTTCTGCAGGCGCTTCTTGTGTGGAATTTCCCCCAAAAAGATCCATTTGGCTGTTCGTAGATGGGGTTTGAAGCACGTTGAATTCGTCCCCGAACACGCGCTTGCCCAAAGTCCGAAACTCCAGCTCGGCAAATAATGCCTCCAGCGCATCCCGATTTGGATCCCGTATTTCAAAATCGTCCCAAGGCAAATCGACGGGAACATCGAGCAGTATTGTAGCAAGCTGCTTAGAAATCAGACCCTGCTCTGCGAAAGTTTCTACATTTTCCTTCTGCTTTCCCTTGAGTTGGTGCGCATTTGCAATGATTGATTCGACAGAACCGTATTCCTTGATGAGTTTTTTTGCTGTTTTTTCGCCTATCCCAGGGATGCCAGGGATATTGTCGACTGCATCGCCCCACAACCCCAAAATATCTATGACCTGAGTCACATCCTCCACTTCCCACTTTTCCTTTATCTCCCGCACGCCTAGTATTTCAGCACCATCTCCCATGCGGGCCGGCTTGTAAATCAGAATATTTTCCGAGACCAGCTGCGCAAAATCCTTGTCAGGGGTCATGCAATAGACTTCGAATCCCTCGAGTTCTGCCTTTTTGGCTAGCGTTCCGATAATATCGTCGGCTTCATAGCCATCCATGGTGATCACTGGTATATTAAAGCCCTCGGCCAACTGGACTACGTAGGGAATTGCAGCCAGAAGATCTTCGGGTATAGATTGGCGATTGGCCTTATATGCTTCATATTCTACATGGCGGGCGGTCGGCGCATCCGTGTCAAAAACTATAGCCATGTGCGACGGAGCTTGGTTTTTCAATACTTCAAGCAGCGTGTTTGCAAATCCCATAATGGCTGTTGTATTCAAGCCCTTGGAGTTAAATCTGGGGTTCTTGCTCATAGCAAAATATGCGCGGTAAATAAGCGCCATGCCATCTAATAAAAATAATTTCTTCACCTGCTATCGTTTTGCGTATCAACAAAGATAATCATTGGCGCTTAGATATGAAAATCTGTCAAATTTTTGCGATTATTGTAGTATGAGAGGAACCGTCACTAAGTCTACAGGAAGTTGGTATCATGTCCAGGGAGAGGATGGTCAGACATATCTTTGCCGGATCCAGGGTAAATTCCGGATTCAGGGTATAAAAACGACCAACCCTATCGCCGTGGGGGACATTGTGGATTTTGAGGTAGAGCCTGGGCAACAGACTGCTGTGATCTACCATCTCCATGATCGGACCAACTACATTCTCAGGCGCTCTGTCAACCTGTCCCGGCATGCGCAGGTGATTGCTGCAAACCTGGATCAGGCGTTTCTCGTGGTAACCCTGGCTTCACCCCCGACCTCCTCTGGGTTTATAGACCGATTTTTAGTTACTGCAGAGGCATACGGTATTCCAGCTGAGATTATTTTCAATAAGCTGGATCTCTTCAGCGAAGAGGGTTTGGGGGTTTTGGAGGAGTTTATGGCCCTGTATGAGTCCATAGGTTACCCGTGCATGGCGGTTTCGGCCCATGAAGGAACCCATATCAACCTACTTATTGATAAATTAACGGACAAAACCACCCTCATTTCCGGCCACTCAGGGGTAGGCAAATCTACTTTGATCAATGCGATCTATCCGGGCGCAGACCTCAAAACCGGTGAAATATCTAGTTGGTCGGACAAAGGTAAGCATACCACCACATTTGCGGAGATGATAGCGCTGCCTTTCGGGGGTAGACTCATTGACACGCCGGGGATTCAGGAGTTTGGCATCGTCGATATAGCACCTTCCGAACTCGCGCATTTTTTCCCAGAGATGCGTGCTTTGATGAATCAATGCAAATTTCACAATTGTCGACATATAAATGAGCCGGACTGCGCAATTATAGCGGCCCTGGATCAGGATCTCATTCCGTCAAGCCGATACGATAGTTATCTCAGTATTTATCACGGCAACGAAACCAGGAGCTAAAACTTTTAGGCATGCACGGCTGTTCTAATACTTACAGCACTAGGCTATAAACGATCAAAGAATGGCAAAAGCACACAAAAGAAGAAGGTCACTCTGGCTATGGGTTGGCGGGATTTTCCTGGTTTTGGCACTTGCCCTAGCGGGCACCTTACTGTACTTGAGCCACCAATGGAAGCCTATTTTAGGGCAAAAATTGCAGGAACTTGTGAGCGCCTCCACCGATGAACTCTATCGCCTGGAGTATGACGAAATCTCACTCAATCTCATGTCTGGAAATGCAGAACTTCAGCAGGTCCACCTCATTCCCGACACCCAAAGGTACAAAACTATGGTTGGTCTGGAATCTGCTCCCGATATGCTTTATGATATTTCCCTTCCGACCCTGCAAATCCGTGGGTTTAGCCTCCGGCAATACCTTCTTTCCAAGAAAATCTCCGTGGGGGAGTTACGGCTTTTTCAGCCGTCTGTGACCGTCTTTCACGAAAAACTAGCTTTCAACGATACCCTAAAAACAGACACCGCAAAGTCTTTATATGACCTGATTTCTGGCAATCTCAAATCCATCAGGGTGGGGAAAATCAGTTTGAATGAGGCAACGCTCTCTTATGAAAAAACCGAGGACTCTGTTTTACAGATTTCTGGATTTGAAAAACTAAATCTGGTGGTTCGGGACGTATTGGTGGATTCCCTCTCTGAAGCGGATTCGTCGCGATTGTATTTTGCGAAATCATTTGAATTGGA
>CAYNZH010000002.1:0-12086 GCA_964401685.1 uncultured Sphingobacteriaceae bacterium | reverse complement strand
GAAGTCTCCAACGACTTTCGTTATCGGCGTCTCAGCAATAGCAAAGTCGGAAATTCGCCCCATCAGCGCCTTATGAAATTGAAGCAGCTTGTGCAGCTGGACAGTGTTTTTGTTGACGGAGTTGATGTCACGTACGCCGAAATGAGTGGAAAATACGAGCGAGAAGGGGTGATTACCTTTAACCGTGCAGGTGGCTGGCTTGCAAATGTGACAAATGATTCCACTGTATTGGCATCCCAGCCCCGAATGACGGCAGATCTGAGTGCTTATCTGATGAACCGTGGCCGCTTAAGTGTGCTTTTCGGCTTTGACATGCTCGATGAGCGGGGAGCGTATACCTACAAGGGTACGCTTACGGCAATGGATGGACGAGCAATCAATAGGATTTTAACACCGCTGCTCAATGTGGAAGTGGCCACTGCCAATATCAAGGGAATAAACTTTGACATGAGGGGTACCGATTATAGAAACTGGGGCACTTTTAACATGGAATATGACAATCTAAAAATCAATATTTTACAGGAAAACGACGAGGGCGATCGTTCAACCAAGACACTGATTTCCTTTCTAGCCAACCAGTTGCTCGTACATAGTAGTAATCCGGATGCGCGCGGTAATTACCACGTGGGAAAAATAGATTACCAAAGAGTTCCTGAGTTTTCCTTCTTTAAAACACTGTGGAAAAGCCTTTTCGAGGGCATTAAACAATCCGGAGGAATAAGCGCGGAACGCGAAAACCGGATCATGAATATCGCGGAATTTTTCAAAAATCCCTTTCAGTCCCGAGACAAAAAGGATTGATCAGTACCGAAATCCAGTTCTAATAGTACCGGGCAGTGATCGGAATGGATGGCATCCGGCAATATGCTGGCATTCTTGATAAAGGGCTGTAAGGAACGGCTCGCCATGTTATAATCTATACGCCAGCCTAGGTTTTTGGTCCTCGCATTGGCCCGGTAACTCCACCAGGTATAGTGATGGGGATCGGGGTTGAGATGCCTGAATGTATCGATAAATCCGGACTGTATGAAGTTTTCCATCCATTCTCTTTCCTGCGGGAGAAATCCTGAAGTGTTGGCATTGCTCTTGGGGTTGTGGATATCGATCTCCCGGTGGCAGATGTTGTAGTCCCCGCAGATAACCAAGTTTGGAATTTCCTTGGTCAACTCAGTGGCATAAAACTGAAAATCATCTAAAAACCTGTATTTAAACGTTTGCCGAAGGTCGCCGCTGGTCCCTGAAGGAAAATAAACGCTCATTACAGAGCAGTCGTCGAAATCCACACGAACCATCCGTCCCTCATTGTCATAGTCCTCATGCCCGCATCCGAGCACGATTTTCTTTGGAGGACGCTTGGTCAGAATTGCCGTTCCGCTGTAACCTTTTTTTTGAGCCGGATACCAATAATGTTCGTATCCCATGCTCTCCATCAATGCCAGTTCAAGGGGGATCAAATCGGGAGAGCATTTAATTTCCTGCAGACAGATCACGTCAGGATTTACCAACTTCACCCAATCTAACCAATTCTTTCGCAATGCCGCACGAATACCGTTGACATTGTAAGTAACAATTTTCATTATTTAATTACAACCTCCTTGGGTCTGAATAAATCAAAGAAACGGACGAAAATCCCGTTTTTTGGGTTCAAACCATTCAATTTCCGCTCGACATTTATCGCATCACGCCGGCCGAGCACTTCCATAGACATTTTCTGATCGACCACAGGGCGGTCACGCAGCGTTTCGACGGCGGCTATGCGATCTACCAGCTCCAATCCTTCTACCAATTCACCAAATACGGTATAATTTTGATCCAAATGGGGTACACCCCCAAGGGTTTTGTAAACTTCTCGCTGTTCCTGTGGGATCTTTCTCCCGCCGAGGCGCAGGAACTCTAGGCTATCCAGTCCAGCGTCGGTAAATACCCTGCCCTGAACGATATAAAACTGAGAAGCACTCGAAGCCTTCTCGGGATTGTCGTTTCTTGCAGCAGCCAGTACTCCCTTTTTATGGAACAGGTGTTCTCTAAATTCAGCTGGCACCCTGTAGTCAGGACCTCCACTGCCCAAGGCCTGGCCGGGCTCCGCATTTCTGGATTCCGGATCCCCGCCTTGAATCATAAAATTCTCGATCACCCGATGAAAGAGCAGATCGTTATAATAACCTTCTCTGACCAAAGAAACAAAATTGTCCCTGTGCGCAGGCGTTTCATTGTAAAGCTTTAGGATTCCATCCCCCTGGGTTGTGGAAATCCGTACATAATAGTGCTCCGGGCTTTGCGCCTGCAAATTAAAAGACAGCAAAACCGCGAAAACAAAGCTTGCGAAGAATGATTTTACCATATAAGGAAATTTAAAATCCAGAATGCTCAAAATAGTCCAGCACAAGTGATTTCATAATCATCTCCTGCTCCAAAAGCGTATAATTGGGGATGGGCTTGACCAGTTTCCAATGGGGCCAGCCATCCTGATCGAGTCCCTCAAGCTCGTAAAATCCCATGGAACTAAACAAGCGACAGGTCGCGATATGCATCAGCTCCTCTTTCTGTCGTTTGTTAAATTTATCCGGGCCTTTTCCCAGCTCCTGCACACCGATCAGGAATAGCATCACCTTCATATCAGGCAGATCCATCTCAAATCTTTCGGCTGTCTCTTCAATAAGTTTAGCCCAAGCCTTATTTATCTGCCCCGCATTCATTGCACCACCCCCACTTTTTGTTTTTTTAAGTTCGCTTAGCGATTGATCTTTACTTCGACACGACGATTGAGTGCACGACCTGATTCGGTATCATTGGTGGCTACCGGCTGGGTAGAACCACGGCCAACTGTAACCAGGTTGTTGGCGTTGATACCGGAATTAACCAAATATACTTTCACCGCGTTTGCACGGTCAATAGATAACCGCATGTTGTATTCGTCACTACCCTCGATGGAAGCATGTCCATAAACGGTAAAGCGTGCATTTGCATCTTTTTTCATTTCGCGGGAAATCTGATCCAATATGGCATAGGATTCGGTCTTAAGGACATAAGAATCCAATTCGAACTGAATATTTCTAAAATTATAATTAGGAGCTTCTACCGCAGGAGTCTGAGGTGTTGGTTGTGTTTCGCGCACGACGGGAGCTGGCTCCTCTTTCTTAGGCTCTTCAACTCTCTGAACAGTGGCAGTCTCATTGACAAGAACTTTCTTTGGCTTACATGATTGTTGTAAAACAACAAATCCCAATAAAGCTACCAAAAACAATAGTCCATTCTTCTTTTTCATTGTGTAGGTTAATTATGTAATTTATGATGATTGATTCTTAAAATTCAAACGGGGTAAATATAAACAAAAAATACTTTACATTTGTAAATACAAAATGGGAAAAGAAAATTTAACTGGATATGACACGGCAGTCCGGCAGGAAACCGCGGTGTTAGTGGGGATTATATTGCCGGACCAATCGGCGGAAAAAGAGCTTGAATATCTCGAAGAGCTTCAGTTTTTGGTTGAAACTGCGGGCGGACAGACGAAGCAGGTTTTTACACAAAAGCTGCCTCATCCAGATAAAAGAACCTTCGTAGGTAAGGGAAAACTCGATGAAATCAAGTCCTTTGTAGAGGCCGAGGAGATTGACATGGTCGTATTTGACGACGAGCTGACGCCCACACAGGTCAGAAATATCGAGAAAGAACTCGGAGTCAAAATTCTGGATCGGAGCAATTTGATCCTTGATATATTTGCGGAAAGAGCGCAGACGGCTCAGGCAAAAACCCAGGTCGAACTTGCGCAGCTGCAATATCTTCTGCCCCGTCTGACCAGAATGTGGACTCACCTTGAAAGGCAGCAGGGAGGTATCGGCACGAGGGGACCGGGAGAGAGACAAATAGAGACGGATAGGCGTTTGATTCTCAACAAGATCTCCTTATTGAAGGAGCGGCTACAATCTATAGACCGCCAAAATGAAACCCAGCGCAAAAACCGCGGACAGCTTATCAGGGTGGCTTTAGTTGGCTATACCAATGTGGGGAAATCCACCATTCTGAACATGCTTGCAAAATCTGAAGTGTTTGCGGAAAACAAATTGTTCGCGACGCTTGACACAACCGTCCGAAAAGTGGTGATAGAAAATCTACCTTTTTTGCTTTCGGATACCGTAGGATTTATCAGAAAACTGCCTCACCATCTAGTGGAATGCTTCAAATCCACCCTGGACGAGGTTCGGGAAGCAGACATTCTGGTCCATGTTGTGGACGTATCCCACCCGGCTTTTGAGGATCAGCTGCGTACGGTCAATGAGACGCTCAAGGATCTCGATGCTTTGGATAAGCCAATGTTGATGGTGTTCAACAAAATTGACGCTTACGAGCCCGCTCCGCTTCGGGATTTTAAAGATAGCTGGATGGCAAAAAACAACAGTCCCGCGCTCTTTATTTCCGCTACCAACAAAACGAATCTGGAGGAATTTCGCCAGAGTTTGTATGAAATGGTTTTCGATATGCATGCGAAAAGGTATCCTTACGACAATTTGCTATATTAGCACCAAGATATTAAGGAGTAATCATGAATAAAAGGGTGTTTGTGCAGGACTGGGGATTGACGAACTACGAGTTAGCCTGGAAAAAGCAGGAAGATCTTTTCTCAAAGATTATCGAGCAAAAGATAGCAAACCGCAACCTGACAGAGGCGATTCCGACATCAAATTATTTGATTTTTACCGAGCACCCCCATGTGTATACGCTGGGTAAAAGCGGGAAGCTGGACAATCTCCTACTCGATGAGGAGGGGCTCCAGGAAAAGGACGCAACCTATCACAAGATCGACCGCGGTGGTGATATTACGTATCATGGGCCGGGACAAATTGTAGGTTACCCTATCCTGGACTTGGATAATTTTTTTACAGATATTCACCTCTATCTCAGGACACTGGAAGAGGCTATTATTTTGACTCTGGCCGAGTATAACATCGTGGGCGATAGACTTCCGGGATTCACCGGCGTTTGGATAGATGTGGGTACACCGCGTGCGAGAAAAATCTGCGCCATGGGCGTGCGTGCTAGCCGGTGGGTCACTATGCATGGGTTCGCGCTCAATGTGAACACGGATCTGAGTTATTTTGGTAATATTGTACCCTGCGGTATTGACGACAAGGACGTGACTTCCATAGAAAAGGAACTCGGCCAACCTGTAAATATTGAGGAGGTCAAAAACCTCCTCAAAGTCCATTTATCGACGCTCTTTCAGATGGAGCTCGCTTAGATTTACTGTATTGCCTAGATCCACGGGGCGCGCAGGGTTGTTCAAATCCCTGAAACCTTCGACCGTCCTCACGTTGAGCTGCCTGGTTCTCTGGCTTCTCAGACTCATCTGTGTAGTTGCGGTGATATCTACAATCGAAGGATCTATCTGCCTCAGGGCTTGGTTGAGCAAGGGCTCTTCCGTGCTCCCCAGTTTCACGAGCGGCAAGTATTCGTTTTCATTTACTGGGCCGAAGGTCGGAGTCAGTCCATCAGGGTAGTTTCCAAAGCCATTTTTATTGGCGAGTAATACCACAATAGGCTGTATGCCCCAGGAAATTCGGCGCGGCGTGCGCTCATCCTTAATGGTTATGGAACCCTGGTTTTTACCCATAGTCTTTAAACCGATCTGGACGACTGCTGCGTCTGACATGAATGGTCTCAGATTGTTGATAACCAGCTCGCTTGCGGACGCTGTGCTGCCTGTTGTGAGTACAAATACCCTGTCCAAGCCGAGATTGGCTGCTTTTATGGCGCTGACTACGTTGTCTGCATTTAATTTTTCGGAGGTATTACTTGAATTTCCCCCAAACAGACGGTAATAAGTATAATCATCGTCCCTATAGTTGCTGTTCCACTGGTAGCTGATAAAGACATCATTCTCATTGAAATTCTTATGTATCAGACCCGAAAGCACACCCGAAATGAATATACCCCCACCTCCATTGTACCTTAGATCCAGCACCAATTCATCAACACCGGCTTGCTTAAAATCCAGAAAAACATTGACCAAGTCATTGATTTGTTCGTTCAAAAAGCGATTATAGAACAAATACGCCACCTTTTTACCATTGGGCGTTTGAATGACCGTATCCAGGTGGACAGCTTTCTCCTGAAACCTTTGCACAGGCGTCAAACTGAGATCCCTATCGGTAACTAAGGTAGTGCCTTGAAGCTTGGCAATCTGCACGTTGAAAGGAACTTCACCATAGTACGGTTCCATCACCGAACTATAATTGCTCAAATCCATAGCGCGGCCGTTGATTCTGGTAATGATGTCCCCCCTTTTGACTCCTGCCAACGCTGCCGGTGATCCCTCCAATGCGTAGCGAACCAAGATGATCACATTGTCGTTGGCGATCCGTAGAAGTGTAATTCCCAGCCCCACTGTGGTCGAAATTCCTGAAAGTCCGTCATCGAGGTCGTCGGCATCCTGTATCCAAGAAAAACGATCATCTTTGTAACGTATCGTCTCAAAAAAGGGCAAGGGAGCTTGATCAAAATTGAGACTTCCATTGGCCGGGATACTGGTATTCCAATAGTAAACATCCCGCATGTTGTCCGTAATCCAGGTGTTGATCTCCGTGTTAGTTACCTCGTCCGTTGGATCAATAGGCTCGACTGGCTGTTCTTTACAGGACAAAAAGCCTAGCAACAGGAGACCGGCAAAAATGCCTTTGCGACCTGTATTAAAGAGGTGGAAGTCTCTTGTTTTCATATTTCTAGCAAATTTTATTCAATCAAATATACG
The DNA here is from genome assembly GCA_964401685.1 of uncultured Sphingobacteriaceae bacterium. Taxonomy (GTDB): domain Bacteria; phylum Bacteroidota; class Bacteroidia; order Sphingobacteriales; family Sphingobacteriaceae; genus DASRQK01. Next base: position 5,338 of record CAYNZH010000002.1, on the reverse strand, counting down.
AAAAATCCTAATTCTCCATATAACTTTCCATAGGTTCGCAAGTACAAACCAGGTTGCGGTCTCCGTAAGGGTTGTTCACTCTATTGATCGTCGGCCAAAACTTGCGTTCCGCGACATAAGGAAGCGGAAACACGGCTTGCCCACGAGAATAGGGACGATCCCAGGTGTCTTCGGCGAGATCCAGTTGCGTGTGAGGGGCCAATTTCAATGGATTGATCTCCTTATCATAGTCACCGGATTCGATCTTGTCCAATTCCGCCCGTATAGCCACCATGGTATCGCAGAAACGATCCAATTCATCCTTGCTCTCGCTTTCCGTTGGTTCGATCATAATAGTCCCAGGAACAGGGAAACTCAAGGTCGGCGGGTGGAAATTGAAATCCATCATACGCTTAGCAACGTCTTCCGCTTCTATACCTAAACGTTTAAACGCTCTCAAATCCACTATAAACTCGTGTGCACACGTATCATTGATGCCAGAATAAAGAATATCAAAGGCTTCGCTGATGCGCTTTTTCATGTAATTTGCGTTGAGAATTGCGGTTTTGGTCGCATCTCCCAGCCCTTCTGCACCCATCATACGTATATAACCGTAAGAAACCAGACAAACATAAGCCGACCCGTAGGGAGCTGCGGACACGAGGTGGTTGTATTCCCCTGATTCGTCGAGCGCCGCGGGCAGGAATGGCTTTAAGTGTTCAGCGACACAGATGGGGCCGACTCCTGGGCCGCCGCCACCGTGCGGGATGGAAAACGTTTTGTGCAGATTCAGGTGACAAACGTCCGCTCCTAAAAATCCTGGAGATGTAAGACCAATCTGCGCGTTTAGATTGGCTCCATCCATATAGACTTGACCCCCATTTTCATGGATAATTTGGGTAACCTCTTTGACATTTTGCTCGTACACGCCGTATGTAGACGGGTAAGTAAGCATCAAACCTCCTAGTTCGTCCTTGTATTGAGCAGCCTTCTTGCGAAGATCGTCCACGTCAATGGTACCATTTTCAAGCGCTAGGACAGGCGTCACTTTATAACCAGCCATTACCGCAGAAGCTGGATTGGTTCCGTGCGCAGAAACCGGGATCAACATAATATTTCTATGGTCTTCGCCCTTGGCCTGATGATACTTGCGAATCGCCAGCAGACCTGCGTACTCGCCCTGTGCACCACTATTTGGGTGTACCGTTGAGGCGCTCATGCCAGTGATTTCGCTGAGATAATCCTGCAGGTCTTCGATCATTTCTATATATCCCTGCGCCTGGCTTTCAGGTGCAAAAGGGTGAATATGCGCCCAGAGGGGATTGCTCAGGGCAATCATCGATGTCGCGGAATTTAATTTCATTGTACAGCTACCCAGTGTAATCATGCTGCTGTTCAAACTCAAATCCTGGTTTTCCAGCTTTTTGAGGTAGCGCATCATTTTGGTCTCGCTATGGTGGGAATTGAAAACCGGATGCTGCAAATATGCGCTTTGGCGAACCAATTCTTCAGGAATAAAGCTTTTAGTCTCAGCAGATTGGGAAACGGATTTGCCCGAAAAAACATAGGCCAAATCTTCAAGATCTTGGTGTCTAGTAGTTTCGTCCAGAGAAACACCAATCAAGTTTTCAGAGATATAGCGAAGATTGATTTCCTTTTCGTTTGCTCTCTGCTTGATTGCGGAAGCGTCAGTCGTTTCAACGACCAAGGTATCAAAAAAGGCATCAGAAACAAGTTGTAGACCTTCTCCCTGAAGACGACCATAGAGGTCCGCAGCAAGGGCATGCACCTGAGAAGCAATATGTTTCAAGCCGTCCGGACCATGGTACACAGCATACATGGAGGCCATATTGGCCAGAAGGGCTTGTGCAGTACAAATGTTGGAAGTGGCTTTTTCGCGCTTGATATGTTGTTCACGAGTCTGAAGAGCCAGCCGAAGTGCCCGGTTGCCACGGCTATCTACGCTCACGCCGACCATTCGTCCCGGGATCAACCGTTTGAATTCCTCGGAAGTTGACAAAAAGCCAGCATGAGGGCCCCCAAAACCAAGAGGAACGCCAAAGCGTTGAGAATTGCCAAAGACAGCATCTGCGCCCATTTCTCCTGGAGATTTCAGCAAAGTAAGCGCCAGAAGATCACTGGCAAAACCGGCAAAGCCGCCAACGTTGTGTATTTTGGCAACAAAATCCGTATACTCATGGACAGCACCCAAGCTGTTAGGGTATTGAATGATCGCCCCAAAATAGCTATCGTCGATTTCGGCCTGTTTGAAGTCGCCAAAGACCAGCTCTACCCCAATAGGCTCTGCGCGCGTTTCCAACACTACTCTGGTTTGCGGGAAAATATGGGAATCCACAAACATCTTCGGCTTTTTAATATCGTTTTTGTTTTTATTCACATGATGAAAAAACATAGACATTGCCTCTGCTGCAGCTGTACCCTCGTCCAACAGGGATGCATTGGCGATGGGAAGACCAGTCAGGTCACTCACAACAGTCTGAAAATTTAACAGACTTTCCAAACGCCCCTGAGAGATCTCCGCCTGATAGGGCGTGTATTGGGTGTACCAACCTGGGTTCTCGAAAAGATTACGTTGGATCACACTTGGCGTGATCGTCCCGTAATATCCTTGACCAATGTAGTTTTTCCACAATTTATTCTTTTGTGATAGTTCGCCTATATGTTCTAAATACTCCCGTTCCGACAAAGGTTCCGGCAATTGTAGGGTGCGGGTTTCCCTCACACCTGCTGGCACCACGTGCTCAGCCAAATCGTCCAGTGAATCATAACCAACCAGTTTCAACATCCCTTCCAGATCCCTCTGATCCGGTCCAATATGCCTACGGCTAAACGCTTTATGCTCCATTCTTATTTTTTTATCTTTTTTACTGTATCCTAGGATTGAAATATACGAATTTTTTTGCAAAGATACCGATTATTAAAATTACTTTTGTTGCATCTGTGAAAAACATATTTACCTAGTTAGTAAACGAAAATGACAATGATTGCCAGAAGGCCCTTGGCTGAACTGGGGTACGGCTTTGTTCCCGACCCTTTTTTACCGCAGGGTGAAAACGAATATTACCTGCGTGACAGACAGCAATTTAAAAAAAGGCAATATAGAAATCTATCGCCCGAAGAAATAAAAATCCTAAAAGAAAATGGAAACTATTCGCCCAATTGGGAGGACGTATTGGTTTCCGGCAAATTTCGCCCCAAACAAATTAGGGACTCGCGTTTTTATGGCTTGGTACGGTTGGGTGATATGGATGAAACTTACCTGGATTACCGAGACCTGAAGTTGCCGACAGGGATTTACGATAGTGTAATTGTGAGCAGTGATATTGGTGATTATTGCGCCATCCACCACACCTGCTACATGGCCCACTTTATTTTGGGCGACGAGGTCCTTTTATTTAATGTCCATGAAATGGAAACGTCGAGCAACGCAAAATTTGGCAATGGCATTCTTCGCCAAGGCGATGCTAGTGAGAGCATTATCGCTTTGGAAATATGCAATGAAAATGGGGGCAGATCTGTGTTGCCCTTTGAAGGTATGCGGGCGAGCGATGCGTGGCTGTGGAGTAGAAATAGGCATGATCAGACGTTGCAAAAGCGATTCGAAGAACTAACGGCCAAGAGATTCGACAAGAGGAGAGGGTATTATAGTACTATTGGCGACAGATCTGTAATCAAGAATTCGGACATCATCAAGGATGTAAAAATTGGAAGTTATGCCTATATCAAAGGGGTCAATAAACTGAAAAATGTCACCGTGCAATCTACGAAAGAGGCGTACAGTCAGATTGGCGAAGGTTGCGAGCTGGTGAACGGCATTATAGGCTATGGCTGCCGGATTTTTTATGGCGTCAAGGCGGTTCGTTTTATTCTTGCTTCTCATTCTCAATTGAAATATGGGGCGAGGCTCATAAATTCATATTTGGGGGAAAACAGCACGATTTCCTGCTGCGAAGTGCTCAACTCGCTCATTTTTCCGGCCCATGAACAGCATCACAACAACTCTTTTTTGTGCGCGTCCTTGTTGATGGGTCAGAGCAATATGGCGGCCGGTGCGACTGTAGGCTCCAATCACAATTCCCGCGCTGCAGACGGCGAGATCATCGCTGGACGGGGCTTTTGGCCAGGTCTGTGCGTTAGTTTGAAGCACAACTCCCGGTTTGCCTCATTCAATTTACTTAACAAAGGCGATTTTCCCTTCGAACTGGATGTCCGCCTGCCCTTTGCGATGATTAGCCACAATGTCAGACAGGACAGGATCATCATCATCCCTGCATACTGGTTTCTCTACAACATGTATGCACTTATGAGAAATCAAACCAAATTTGGAGACAGGGACAAAAGAATCTACAAAATTCCCCACTACGAGTACGATGTTTTGGCTCCCGACACCGTCAACGAAATGTTTGACGCGCTCCGGGAACTCGAGATTGCCGTAGGGAAGGCCGCCTGGCAGGAGGAATTTGCCCAAAACTCCACAAGAGCCGAGGAAAACCAGCTGAGAGAAAAAGGGCGCGAATGGCTCCATAACGAAAACATAAAGCTCGAGGAATACCTTATCTGCCTTGATAACGTCGAAAATTCCAAGCGGGAAGTCGTTATTAGCAAAGTAAGGGAAAGCTATTTCATTTACCAAAAAATGATTAGGTACTACGCTGTTTCGCAGCTGAAGGAAAACGGCCTTATAAACCTGTCCGAGGGAATTGTCCGGGAGGCCTTTACCAATCTTGGGGGGCAATTAGTTCGCAAAAAAGACCTAAACAGACTTCTGGATGACGTCCGAAGCGGTTCCATAGCGGAGTGGGAAGATATTCATCAACACCTGGAAAAATGGAGCGCCGATTATGCGGCCCACAAGCTCACTCACGCTGTCGCCTCCCTGCTGGAGATCGACCAACTGAGCTTTTCAGATTTGAGCAGCTCTAAAATAAACGCTTACATTCAGGAAAGCGTGCAGACAAAAAAATGGATTTGCAAGGAAATCCTCAAAACGCGCACCAAGGACTATGCGAACGCCTTCAAGCAAATGGTCTTTGAAAATCAAGAAGAAATGGAGAAAGTCATGGGAAAACTGGAAGACAATACCTTCATCCAGCAACAAAATAGTGAGTATCAGCAATACGTGAGTACGGTGAACTAAAGCTTTAGGCTTTCGGACACTTTTTGCACCGCTTGCCTTTTTTATACTTTTTACAGCACTTTTTAAAGGCGCATCCCACACATGGCGCGTAGGGATTCAAGCCTTTTTTTAAAACCGGATCTAGCGGGCCGAGCCGCTCGCCTGTTTCCGGATCTTGTATGTCTCTCTCACTCATCGCGCTACAAAATTACGGATTTTTTA
>CAYNZH010000001.1:139692-147017 GCA_964401685.1 uncultured Sphingobacteriaceae bacterium | reverse complement strand
GAAAACGATATTGTGGACAAAATTAAAAAGATGGAAGACCACGCGATTAATCCCTCCTTTGATTATGAAAGTTTAAATTCGCTATCAAAAGAAGCAAGGGAAAAATTAATTCGCGTGAAACCGCGAACATTGGGACAAGCGTCGAGAATTTCCGGAGTTTCGCCTTCTGATATCTCAATTTTAATGGTTCATATGGGCTAATCCGATAAACATCTTATATCCAGCACATTAACAATTATAAGGGCGAGCTTAAATAAGGCCCCGTAGGCTTTTAAAAATTATTGGACAATGGAAAATACCGTGAAAACAAAAAGTGGCTCTAAACGCCTTAAATCGGCCTCATTTGGCCCGCTGGGTTTCTGGATGCTCATTTTAGTGGTTTTTTCCTCATTAATCCAGTGTGCAAATATACAGCAGCCGACCGGAGGGCCCAAGGACACCATCCCCCCTGTACTCGTAAAGGAAACTCCGAAAAATCTGAGCACTAATTTTAACCAACGAAAAATAGTCCTGGAATTTGATGAGTTCATCCGCTTGGAAAATCAACAAAGAGAAGTGAGTATTTCTCCGGAGATGGACGAGATGCCCACTTTTCAAATTCGCAGAAAAGAATTGCACATAGAGTTACCTGATACATTAGAAGAAAACACGACCTACACCATTAATTTTGGAAATGCAATTGCAGACAATAACGAAAGAAATCCATTTCGAAATTATGTCTATGTTTTCTCTACGGGTGACGAGATCGACTCACTCTCGGTATCGGGAAAAGTTACGAATGCGCTGACAAATCTGCCGGAAAAACAGATATCGGTGCTGCTGATTCCCACCCGCCAAGATTCAATTTTCGGCAAACAAAAAGCGAATATCTTCACCACTACAGACTCCAGTGGCACTTTTAGGTTCAACTATCTTCGCGAAGACCAGTATAGAATATATGCGCTAAGGGAGCAAAATAATGACAGAATCTATAACGCCCCTTTGGAAGCACTTGGTTTTCTGAGTGATAGTATCAATCTTACAAAAGACACGGCTGGTATTCTCCTGAGAACTTCAATTGCGAGACCTACCGATTTCCGCGTAATGAACCGCGGTTTGGACAAAAGCGGACGATTGTTTTTCAAGTTCAACCGTGGTTTAGAAAGTCCTCATATTCGAATCACTCATCCAGAGAGTTTGGACGAATCAAAATATGTTGAATTTAATAGCTTAAGGGATAGCGTAAACCTGTGGGTAGAGGACCTAACCTTTGATTCACTAAAATTACAGTTTTGGGACCGAGATACAGTATTGCTGGATTCACTCACCTTCAGAAGACCTAGAAATGACAAGTACGACAGAAACATACTCATTGTGGACAACTTAGAGCGGAATAAAGTAGATCTGGTCAAACATATAGAACTCACGGCCAATGCCCCGATACAGGCCGTAGACAGGTCAAAGATTATCCTGAATGAAGACTCGACTGCGAGAACAAACTACCAAATGCTCAGGGATTCATTGGACAACAAAAAGATCATCATTCGCTACAATTGGCGTCCAAAGGCAGAGTATAATCTGACAATTGAGTCAGGAGCGATACAAGGTTTCTTCGGGGAAACAAATCAAAACATGGCGATGACGTTCACCCTAGATGAAAATGACAAATACGGCGATATTACCCTAAATATCACTGTGCCAGACACAAACATACATTATATCGTGATGCTCTTGGACGAGAAAAAAGTGAATACCCTCAGAGAGGATAGAATTACAGGAAATACCAAAATCAACTATAGAAAGTTTCTGGAAGGCAACTATCACGTCCGCATAATATATGACGCAAATCAAAATGGCTTGTGGGATCCAGGTGAATTGAGTACGGGAGTGCAGCCAGAATACACTTGGGAGCTTAATAAAACGATTATTATACGACCCAATTGGGAACAAGAAGAAAATGTCCAGATCCCTCCATTACCGGGTTCTTAAACACTCAATCTACTGAAACCAAGAGGAGTACATGACATAATTGTGAGGAAGTCGCTGTAGTAGTTCCAGCTGTTCCTGCGTCAAGGGTTTGATTTTCTTTGCGGGAATGCCAGCGTAGAGAAACCCACTTTCGCAGTGCATACGCTCTAAAACTACGGCGCCCGCTGCTATGATAACATTTTCCTCGACGACAGCGTGATCCATAACAATCGCACCCATCCCTACCAAAACATGATCCCTGATGGTGCACCCGTGGATCAATGCCCTATGGCCGATATTCACATAGTTTCCTATGCTTGTCGCCGCTCGCTCAAAGGTCCCATGAATAACGACGCCGTCCTGAATATTCGTGAAAGAACCAATCCGTATAGAATTTACATCGCCACGAATTACCGCTTGAAACCATACCGAACATTGACTATCAATCACTACGTCTCCGACAACAGTACTATTTGGTGCTAAAAAGCAGTCATCGGCAATCTGGGGATAAACTCCCTTTACGGGTAAAATTAAGGCTTCCATAGTTCTAAAAAACAGTATCTGTAGCTTCAGCGCTGTGTTTAGGGTAATCCGTCGTGTAATGTAATCCCCGACTTTCCTTCCTGCTCATAGCACATTTAATAACCAAATAGGCCACTTGGATAACATTTCGTAGTTCACACAGTTTTACAGACAGTCTGGTATTCTTATAAAAACTTTCAGTCTCATCATAGAGCAACCCCAGTCGCCGCATTGCGCGCTCCAGCCTAAAATCTGAGCGAACAATACCCACGTAATCACTCATAATCTTTTGAGTTTCACGTAGGTTATGGGTGACTAAAATATCTTCGTTGGACAAACTTGTGTTCGAATCGTCCCAATCGGGTATGTCATCGCCACGCACTATGTCCTGCAACCTACTCTTGCTGTCTGTGAATATTCTGTGGGCAAAGACGACTGCTTCAAGAAGTGAATTGGAAGCCAGACGGTTAGCTCCGTGCAAACCCGTGGAGGCACATTCGCCACACGCATAAAGATTATTAATGGACGTACGTCCAAAATCGTCTACCAGAATACCTCCACAAAGGTAATGAGCAGCCGGTGTCACGGGAATCCAATCCTTGGTCATATCCACCCCAATTGTCAGACATTTTGCATAGATATTGGGGAAATGTTTGATAATCTCTTCCTTGGGCTGATGAGTAATGTCCAGATAAACAAAGTCATCACCTGACTTTTTCATCTCCGAATCTATTGCTCGGGCCACAATATCCCTGGGCGCAAGCGAACCTCGCTCATCATAATCATGCATAAACGCGCGACCGTCTCTGCGCCTCAAAATGCCTCCGAAACCCCTCACCGCCTCGGAAACCAAAAAAGATGGGTACTCACTGGGATTATATAAAGCGGTTGGATGAAACTGGATGAACTCCATATTCCTAATGCGCCCCTTGGCGCGGTAAACCATAGCAATACCGTCTCCGGTTGCAATCACAGGATTGGTGGTACTCGAATAAACGTGGCCTGCTCCCCCTGTAGCCATCACTGTCACTTTGCTCAGAATTTTCTCGACTTTATGATTTCCTGTATTTAACACATAAACACCAAAACATTTTATATCTGAAGATGACTTATCCACAAATTCGCCCAAATGATGTTGAGTAATAAGATCAACAACAAAGTAATGGGTCAGGATCTTGATGTTTGGATGTTGGTGAACCTGCTCCAAAAGAGCGCGCTCAATCTCAAATCCGGTCATATCCTTGTGATGCAACACGCGATGCGCTGAGTGCCCGCCTTCTTTTGCCAAATCATAGGCGCCCTGATTGGTCAAATCAAAATTAGTCCCGTAAGCAATCATCTCCCTTACGCGCTCTGGACCTTCTTTAATCACCTTATCAACGATGTCTTCGTGACATAGCCCGTCTCCCGCGATCAATGTGTCGGATATATGATCCTCAAAGCTATCCGCTTCACCGACGACAACGGCAACTCCGCCTTGAGCATACTTGGTATTAGACTCATCTTCATTGACTTTGGTCACGATTATTACCTCACCAAAATCTGCAGCCTTCAATGCAAAACTCAACCCCGCTATGCCAGATCCAACTACTAAAAAATCAACATTTTGAAACATAAAAGCCAGATATATGTTAATATAAATGTGGATAACACGCTAATAACTTTTAATAACTCCTAAGTTCAAGCGGAAACAAAAAGTATTGCACAAATTCACAAAAGTTATCCCAACAAATCACCTACAATATTAACAATTAATCGACAGAATTTAATACACATTTGAGTATTGAAAAAAATCTCATGGTTTTTAATGTGACCTGAAAATCAGAGGAATGATATTACCAGGATGTTAATAAGATGTTAGTAATTCTATAATAACTAATAAAACAAATAAAAACCACCTCAATTCTCAACATTACTAACACACTAACAAACAATAAGAATATTATAAATAAACTATTATTATTAATTATTGAATGTGTGAATCGGTGGAAAACCCGAATTCTCGGGATGGACACATGTCTTTTAAATTCCGTATATTTGTTGAATCATGGAAACACTAATTGCGGACATTAAAACGAAAGGGTATCTCCCCATCCCCATTGATCCCACTTTGGATTTGGTTGAGGAGATTAAGAGGTTGAAGAAGGAGAAGAATGCTGTAATTTTAGCACACTATTACCAATACCCTGAGATACAAGATATTGCTGATTACATCGGCGATAGTTTAGGGCTTTCCCAAGAGGCTGCAAAAACCGAAGCAGACGTGATCGTTTTCGCTGGTGTGCATTTCATGGCAGAAACAGCGAAAATTTTATCGCCGTCGAAGAAGGTACTACTTCCGGATCTCAATGCAGGGTGTTCATTATCGGACAGTGCACCGGCGCATTTATTCGCAAAATTTAAAGAATTGTACCCTGATCATCTGGTGATTACCTATGTGAATTGTACTGCTGAACTCAAAGCGCTGACGGATATTGTCTGTACGTCAACTAACGCTGTTCAGATTGTGGAAAGTTTACCTAAGGACCAGAAAATAATATTTGGGCCTGATAAGAATCTCGGCGAATACGTCATGAAAAAAACCGGAAGGGAGATGGTTCTGTGGAACGGCGCCTGCATGGTCCACGAAATTTTCTCGTTGGACAAGATTGCCGACCTGAGAGAAAAATATCCTTCGGCGAAATTCATAGCACACCCAGAATGTGAGGCTCCGGTCTTGGAAGAAGCGGACTATATTGGATCGACTTCAGGGCTTTTAAAATACACAAAGGAAAGCGATGCAGATACCTTCATCGTCGCAACGGAGAGTGGTATTATCCATCAGATGCAAAAAGCTAGCCCACACAAAACTTTCATTCCGGCACCACCTACGAATAACTGTGCGTGCAACGACTGCCCATATATGAAGTTAAATACGCTGGAGAAGCTTTATAATTGTTTGAAGTATGAACAGCCAGAAGTTGACTTGCCTATGGATTTAATTTTGAAAGCACAAAAACCTATCAACAGGATGTTGGAGATTTCAGAGCGCCTGGGTTTGTAGCGTTTAAAGTAAGGATACACAATGAGTATATTTGATAATAAGGAAAGATCATCTTTGGATGAAATGGGTGAATTCGGGTTGATTGAGCACCTTAAAAAGGCTATTCAACTGACAGAAAAATCCACAATTTTTGGAATTGGTGATGATGCCGCAGTTCTTGATTATTCTGGGCATCAGACCCTTGTATCCACGGATCTCCTTTTGGAAAATATTCATTTCGATCTGCGTTATATGCCTATGAAACATTTGGGATATAAAGCTGTACAGGTCAATCTGAGTGATATTTATGCAATGAACGGGATGGCTTCACAAATTACGGTGTCACTCGGGCTGTCCAGCAAATTTCCATTGGAAGCCGTAGAAGAATTGTATAGTGGGATTTTGCTGGCCTGCGATAAATATAAGGTGGACCTGGTTGGTGGCGATACTTCTGCATCAGCACAGGGCTTGGTAATGAGTATTACTAGTTTGGGTTATGTAAAACCTCAAGATGCTGTTTACAGAAATGGAGCTAGAGAAGGTGATTTACTTGTTGTCACCGGAGATTTGGGCGGAGCTTATGTAGGATTACAACTTCTCGAGAGAGAAAAGCGAATTTTTCTTGAAAATCCGCAGATCCAACCTGATCTAGAGGGGAAGGATTATATTGTTGAGAGACAGCTAAAGCCGGAAGCAAGGCGTGATATCGTGCAGCTATTTAAAGATTTAGAACTAAAGCCGACGTCCATGATCGATATTTCCGATGGTTTGGCTTCAGAGATCCTACATATTTGCCATGCGTCAGATAAGGGTTGCAAGCTCTATGAAGAGAAAATTCCTATTGATCCCATGACCTACGACACGGCGGTAGAATTTGGACTTGATCCTACAGTGTGTGCCCTGAGCGGAGGTGAAGATTATGAACTACTTTTCACGATCGCTCAAGACGACTATGACAAAGTCAAAAATTCAGTGGAATTTTCAGTTATCGGGCATATTACCGCAGCGGGCGAGGGATGCGAGATGATTTCAAAAGCAGGAATCGTACACCCGCTCAAAGCGCAGGGCTGGAATGCATTTAAGAAATAGATCACTGATTTAGTGCGTGCTCCAAAACCATTAACATTTTATCAAATTCGGCAACGGAATATCCAATAGACTGATAGATGATCTTACCATTCCGGTCTAGGATCACATTTCTGGGAATGGATTGGGTGGCAAATTTTGAGAATATATTCCTTTCTAAATCGGGAAGAATTGGGAAAGTATATCCGGTTTTTTCTATAAAAGGATCTAGAACATCCCAATCCTCTTCGCGCCCGAAGACAAATAAAGCGAAATCTTCTCTGCTTTGATATTGATCCCAGATTTCCTGTTGCACTCTAGGCAATTCCTGGCGGCAGGGCGGGCACCAGGTCGCAAAGAAATTGATCAGGACGACCTTGCCTTGATGATTGGAAATTTTATCTGCTTTTCCTCCCTTCCACGTAAATGAAAATTCAGGCGTGAACTCGTCGACTCCAACAAGCCACTGTTGTTGTTGTTGATCCTGGGCCTTTCCCTGAAAGTTTAACACGAGAATGACGCCAAGCAAAATGAGCATTCTTTTCATGATCCAATCTGCTTTAAAATGAAAGACTAAATAACGAGAAACAAATTCGAATTACCAAAATATTTTTAGACTTTATTACTGTTTTCTCAAGTATTTAGTCAGAATCACAATGACTTGACCCCCAATCTTTCCTTCGATCTGCTCGGGATTATTTTCTACCAAACGAATATTCTTGACCACTGTACCCATTTTAGCATTCAACGAGCTACCCTTTACATCCAA
>CAYNZH010000001.1:136471-139592 GCA_964401685.1 uncultured Sphingobacteriaceae bacterium | reverse complement strand
ACCTTGTTTATGGCCGCTATGCTAGGCTTGGTTCTGTCGGATAATATTATTTTGCTGCTGGTTTTTTGGGAGCTCACCAGTATAAGTTCCTTTTTCCTCATTGGTTTTAATAATGATCAGAAGGAATCCAGGAAAAGCGCGCTCACTGCCCTTGCGATTACCGGTGGGGGCGGTTTTTTCCTGATGGCAGGCCTTATACTCCTGGGATATGTTTCCGGGACGTATTCGGTACAGGCAATGGCAGAGCAACACGAGTTTATCACCCAGCACAATCTGTACGGGCTGATGTTGGGACTAGTACTTATGGGAGCGTTTACAAAATCGGCTCAGTTTCCTTTTCAGTTTTGGTTGCCCGGAGCGATGAAAGCTCCCACTCCCATTTCTGCCTACCTGCATTCCGCTACCATGGTCAAGGCAGGTGTGTTCTTGCTAGCCCGCATGTTCCCTGTCTTGGGAAGCACAGACGGCTGGACCTATACGCTGCTCATCGTCGGTGGTATAACTATGCTTCTTGCTTCTATGCAGGCTCTGTTTAAAACAGATTTAAAGAGTGTACTTGCTTATACTACGATTTCCGCACTGGGAATGCTGGTGTTTCTTTTAGGGCTGGGGACCGAACAGTCCCTACTCGCTGTTTCCGTGTTTATTTTAGTTCACGCTCTTTACAAAGCCGCTTTGTTTCTGATTACTGGCGTCATTGACCACGAAACCGGCACTCGAGATTTGTCCCGCTTGAGAGGACTGCGCGCGATAATGCCTCTGATCGCTCTCGCCGGGGCAATGGCGGCATTATCAAGTGCCGGCTTGCCTTTCACCTTCGGCTTCATCGGCAAAGACCTTATCTACGAATCCACCTTAAATGCAGAAAACTGGGTAGTTGCACTGACTGGATTTGCATTGCTGACCAACGTCTTTCTGCTCGCTGCCGGTTTCCTAGCCGGAATCACGCCATTTATAGGGAAAATGCCGGCAGAGTTTGCCCAGGATCACCGTGTCGACATAAAAATGTGGCTTCCGCCACTTCTCCTTGGTTTTTTCGGTCTAGTCTTTGGCTTTTTTCCCGAAATTCCCGGAAAGTATCTCTTGAATGCGACTTCAGATGCCATTTCCCGCTCAGGAAACGTGGTTGATCTCAAAATATGGCATGGTTTCAACACGGTGCTCCTCCTGAGTGCTGCAACGCTTATCGGTGGTACGGTGCTTTATTTGTTCATTAAACCATCTGAAAAATCGGAAAATCGTTTCTCGACTTTCAACAGATTTTCAACGGAAAAGATGTTTGGTTACCTCGGCGACAAGGCCTTACACTTTGCTGCACGATACACAAACTATTGGCACAATAGTTATCTGAAGTCCTATCTCTTCAAGATATTGTTGTTTTCGGTCGCCATATTGGGGTACAAGCTTTTTCAAATGGGCCACATACCGCTAAATCTGGAAAACATTTCACCGGTGACGGTCTACGAAGTGGCCGTGTCTGTCATCATGATAGCCGCGTTGTTTCTGACCATAGCCACACCTTCCCGACTTACCGCGGTGGTCGGAACCAGTGTCGTAGGTTATTGTATCTGCTTGATTTTTGTGTTTTACAGCGCTCCGGATCTGGCATTGACCCAGTTTACCATTGACACGCTGACGGTCGTCCTTTTCGTCTTGGTGTTGTTCAGGTTGCCGCCCTTTCTCAATTTCGCCAATCATGCGGTCAAACTCCGTGACACGATTTTATCAATTAGCTTTGGGGGGATCATTGCGATTACGGCTTTACATGTTTTAAACCAGCCAGTGAATCAAGAGGTAAGTCGATTTTACGGCGACAACGCTTATCTTCTCGCTAAAGGGAAAAATGTGGTGAACGTAATTTTGGTGGACTTTAGAGGGTTTGATACCATGTTTGAAATTGTGGTTTTGAGTATTGCGGCTGTAGGCGTGTATAGTCTGCTGAAACTGCGTTTAAAACCCACGGAAAAAGAATAGCTATGAAAAGTAGGATCTTAATTACAGCTACGAATTATCTGTTGCCAGTACTGCTATTGTTCTCGGTATTTATGCTTCTGAGAGGCCATTATCTTCCGGGTGGAGGCTTTGTGGGCGGTTTGGTCGCATCTATAGCCTTTGTTCTGCATAGCCTGACCAATGGCACTGACCAAACGCTGAAGCTGCTGCATTTTCACCCCAGAGCGTTTGTGCCCATCGGACTTTTGCTAGCCACGGGCAGTATGTTTTTACCCGTGTTTTACGGTTTGCCAGTCATGACGGGTCTTTGGATGGAACAGCAAGTGTGGGGTCTCGGTACTGTCGGAACAGCTCTTTTTTTCGACATGGGCGTGTACATGGTCGTGATCGGATCGGTTTTGACCATTTTATTTACAATATCACAATTTAGCGACTAAAGAATAAGCACGACATATGGAATTGCTTTTTGTCCTATTGATTGCCTCATTATATTCCTCAGGATTTTACCTGATTCTGCGACGAAGCATGGTAAAACTTTTGCTTGGAATCACCCTTTTGGGGAATGGTGTCAATCTTTTGATTTTTTTACTGGGCAGGATTACCAAGGGAAGCCCGCCGGTCATTCAAGAAGGTTCCAATGTGTTTACTGAAATTTACGCTGACCCCATTCCGCAAGCTTTGATTCTTACGGCCATTGTGATCAGTTTTGGCCTGCAATCCTTTGCCATTGTGCTCTTGAAAAGAGTGTATGCGCTAATGAGTACAGATGATTTGGACGATTTAAATACGCCGGAGGACGAAGATATATGATTGACAACCTGATAATACTTCCGGTCATTGCACACCTGTTCGTCGCCATCATCTTGTTGTTGTTTTGGCGAAAAACACGCATACAAAAAATATTAAGTGTCGCGGGAACCGTGCTCGTATTGGGTCTGTCCATCCATCTTTTCGTGAAAATATGGACCGGTGGTACGCTTACAATGAATGCTGCAAACTGGGACGCGCCCTTTGGAATTGTTTTTGTCGCAGACATGTTCAGCAGCACCATGGTTTTGCTGAGCGCTATCGCCGGACTCGCTGTTTCGCTTTATTCTACAGCCGGAATTTCTCGGCAGAGGATGGAATTTGGTTATTTCCCAATTCTGCATTTTCTCATGCTGGGCCT
>CAYNZH010000001.1:114545-136371 GCA_964401685.1 uncultured Sphingobacteriaceae bacterium | reverse complement strand
GTCAATCTCACCGCCATCTTTTTCATTGTCGGATTTGGGATCAAATCGGCAATTTTTCCCCTGTACTTTTGGCTTCCTTCCTCCTATCATACGCCTCCTTCGGCGGTTGCAGCAATATTTGGGGGCTTGCTCACCAAAGTCGGTATTTATGCCTTGTTCAGGTTTTTCACGTTAATTTTCATCCCAGACGATTTCATAAAAATATTATTTATCGCAATCGGGGTAATGACCATTCTGACCGGTGCTTTCGGTGCACTAATCAAGTCAAACATTCGGCGGATATTCTCCTACCTGATTGTTTGTCACATTGGCTATATGATCGGAGGGCTCGGTCTATATTCCGAAGTCGCTTTCACCGGAGCGCTGTTTTATCTTATTCATGACATCATGATCAAGACCAATCTGTTTTTGGTCTCAGGCCTAATCCGAAATCTGAACGGATCCTCTAATATCGAAAAAATCGGAGGGCTTTATACGCGGTTTCCAAAAATTTCGCTGCTCATAGGTGTTGTTTTGTTCTCCTTAGTGGGGACCCCGCCTCTTTCTGGATTCTGGCCTAAAATCGATCTTTTCCGGGCGGGTTTTAGTGCGGACAATTATTATTTTGTAATAGCCCTGATACTGGGCAGTTTTGTTACGCTGTATGTTATCGCGAGGCTTTGGGCCGAAGTTTTTTGGAAAATTCAGCCTGAAACCAGCAGCGATTTCCTCGATTTTAAAAAGTGGCCCAAAGCCAAACAAAATTTATTGATTGCGCCGATTATAATGTTGGCAGTTGTTTCCTTATATTTAGGTTTTGGTGCTGAGCATATTGTCGTTTTGGTAGAACGCATCGCGGGAGAATTTTTGGACCCATCGATCTATATAAAAGCTGTCTTGGGGGATGCAGCAACACAAAATGGTGTGGGATTTTAATAATTTAGGAAAATGATGAAGCAATTTCTGTTGAATCTCTTGTTGTCTTTTGTCTGGGTGGCCATCACCGGGGCTGTGGACTTTCCAAATTTTTACTTTGGTTTCGTGATAGGGTTTTTTATTCTCTGGCTGATGAATCGCGGAGAAGAAGACAAGCGTTATTTTACCCGAGTACCAAAGGTGATCGGATTTTTCCTTTATTTTTTATTTGAAATGATCAAAGCAAATGTGCAGGTCGCATTTGATGTTATAACACCGAAATTCTTCATGAGGCCAGGGATCATTGGCTACCCCATGGATGCCAGGACAGATTTTGAGATCAATATGTTGTCCACTGTGATTGCATTGACGCCCGGAACCCTGGTCATGGATGTAAGCAAGGACAGGAAAGTCATTTACATTCATGTGATGTATTTGCGAGACAAGGAAAAGTTTATCCGCGAATTTAAAAACGGGAGCGAACGCAGACTTTTAGAAATTTTGAGATGAACTTAAGTTTATATATAGACTACGTCATTTTGCCCATACTGGCCGTTTCGGTAATGCTGGTTTTTGTCCGGCTTTTTAAGGGCCCAAATGTTGTAGACAGGGTTATTGCCCTGGATCTGTTGATTACAATCGGTGTTGGCGTAATAACAGCCTACAGCATCAGCTATCGGCACAGTATATTTTTGGATGTTGCACTGATTTTGGCGCTGATTGCGTTTCTCAGCACGATTGCTTTTTCCTATTATTTAGAAAAGAAAGGACGGGAATGATAGATATTTTTATTGCAATTTTAAGTACGATCGGCGCTGTCGCAATTTTTATCGCTTCGATCGGAATTTTGCGGATGCCGGATTTTTTCCTAAGACTATCGGTCACGGTTAAAGCAGCAACATTAGGTAGTGGACTGCTCCTGCTCAGTGCGGCGATTTTTTTCCCCGAGGTTTCGGTTACCACCAAGGCTATAGCTATTATCTTGTTTTTGGTCATGACGGCGCCAGTTTCCGCACATATGATCGGAAGAGCAGCCTATGTTACCGGGGCAGTTTTGTGGAAAGGGACCATCAAAGACGACCTGAAAGGCATGTACGACGAAAAAACCCACATTTTGAAAAGTGGGCTCGAGGATGAAGACGAAACTTCAAATCCTTAGACACTAGATCTACTTCTGTCGTCCAAGCTGCGGATTAAGTGCTATGGCCCCCTGAATGATCCTGTCGACAACTCCTGGATCCAAAAGCGTGGAGGTGTCCCCGAGGGAATTAAGATCTCCTTCAGCGATTTTCCTCAGGATGCGACGCATGATTTTACCTGATCTTGTTTTGGGCAAACCGTCAACAAACTGAACTACGTCTGGTTTTGCAATCGCTCCTATGAGGCGCGATACCGTTTGGAGAATATCTTTTCTCGTAAGATCCTCATCAATATGGTGTCCTGACGCTATAACATAGGCATATACACCCTGACCCTTCACAGCATGGGGATATCCTACAATGGCAGACTCGACGACATCACTGTGCATATTTATGGCGTTTTCGAGTTCCGCAGTTCCTAGGCGATGCCCTGAGACATTTAGAACGTCGTCCACCCTGCCTGTGATCCTGTAATAGCCATCTTCGTCCCGCAAACATCCGTCGCCCGTGAAATACATGTTTTCATAGGGAGCAAAGTAGGTCTGTTTGCAACGTTCGTGATCGCCATAAGTGGTTCTGAGCATGCCGGGCCATGGAAATTTTATGCAAAGATTGCCGCTTACCCCCATTCCTTTGACTTCCTTGCCGTGCTCGTCTACCAAAATCGGCTGAACACCAGGAAGTGGCAGCATGGCATAGCTGGGGATGGTCGGCGTGATTCCAGCAAGGGGTGAAATCATGATTCCGCCGTTTTCCGTTTGCCACCACGTGTCTACGATGGGTGCTTTGCCCTTACCGATATTCTTGTTGTACCACTCCCAGGCCTCCTTATTGATGGGCTCGCCCACGCTGCCAAGCACGCGTAAACTGCTCAGATCTTTCCCCTCCAGGAACTGATCGCCGGCCGCCATCAGTGAACGGATCGCGGTTGGGGCCGTGTAGAGAATGCTGACCTGATGTTTGTCGACTATTTCCCAAAATCTGCCCGCATCCGGCCAACTCGGAATGCCCTCAAACATCAGAACTGACGCACCTTGGGATAAGGGGCCATAAACGATATAAGAGTGCCCTGTGATCCAGCCAATATCTGCCGTACAGAAAAAGATATCGTCGGGCTTGTGTTGAAAAACATTGGAAAAAGTATAGCCCGTGTACACCATATATCCTCCGGTGGTGTGAACCACTCCTTTGGGTTTTCCCGTGGAACCCGAAGTATAAAGCACAAAGAGTGGGTCTTCTGCGTCCATTTCCTCTGCAGGGAAGGGCAGGTTTCCTGCGGTTTCAACCTTGGTGATTTCGTCCTCCCACCACACATCTCTCCCTTTGATCATCGATACCGGAGTACGGGTTCTGGTCAGTACAATGACTTTTTCTACGGATTTGCACTGAACGAGGGCATCATCCACAATCTCTTTGAGATCCAAAACTTTTGCTCCTCTGTAACCCCCGTCGGCAGTGACGACTAATTTACAAGTTGTGTCGTTGATCCTATCTGCGATGGATTGCGCAGAAAAACCGCCAAACACAACTGTATGTATCGCACCTATACGGGCGCAGGCAAGCATGGCAATTACGAGTTCAGGGACCATGGGCAAGTAAATGCAAACCCGGTCGCCCGATTGCACACCATTGTTTTGCAACACCCATGCGAATTGCTCGACTTTTTCCAGCAATTGCCTGTAAGTAAGGACGCGGTGCGCCTCGTTTGGATCGTTTGCCTCCCAGATAATTGCAGGCTTATCTCCGTCCGTTTCAATGTGGCGATCGAGGCAGTTTTCACTGATATTCAGTTTCCCACCTTCAAACCACCGAATATACGCTTCCTTAAAATCCCAGTCCAGAACGCGACTCCATTTCTTTTTCCAGTGAAACTGTGAGGCAATGTCGGCCCAAAAGCCTTCAGGGTCTTGAACACTTTGCTCGTAAGCCACCTTATATTCCTCAAAAGACTTAATTTGCATATTCATATTCGGCAAGTTTATCGTTATCCCAATTGATGAGCAATTTAAGAAATATTTATTTGTCACCGCAATAATGCTGTTAAAAATGTTAAAATGCCCTGAGCAAAGTCAATTTTTCGTACTTTAGTGTGCAAAATCATGTTTGGGACGCAAGAAGATAGAAGTTTTTTGATAGTTTTGTACGATATTGTTTTATAAATTAGGGTATTGAATATTAATCGATGAAGAGATATAGCATTATTGCTTTTTTTGTAGCTTTAGGGATGGTCGGGTCTGTGAGTGCCCAAGAGGCAAAAGTAGTAGACAAGGTAGCAGCGACAGTGGGTTCAAGCATCATTTTGCAATCTGAAATTGAAAGGGAATATGCGCAGTATCTGGCACAGGGTAGCCCAGAGGATGAAAGTTTCAAATGCTACATTCTTCAGCAGCTTTTGACCCAAAAGCTTTTGGCTCAGCAAGCCGTTATAGACTCGATTGATGTCACTGAGAGCGAGGTTGATGATGATATAAACGCAAGATTGCGTTATATGTCTGGACAGGCAGGGGGTCAGGAACGTCTAGAAGAATTTCTCAATCGCTCTTTATTGCAGTACAAGGAAGAAATGCGTCCCAGCGTCTATGAAATGCTGGTTGCAAATAAAATGCAAAGGAGTATCACGTCTGGAATTGATGTGACCCCTCTGGAGGTAAAGCGCTACTTCGAATCCCTGGATCCAGATAGTTTGCCCTATTTTGGGACGGAAGTAGAGGTCGGCGAGCTGGTTATGTATCCGCAACTTACCCGGGAAGAAAAACAGCAGTTTCGCGATCGCGCCGAAGACCTGAGACGCCAGCTTATTGAAGGAGCAGATTTTGCTACGTTGGCGAGGCTTTATTCCCAGGATCCCGGCTCGGCACCTTTCGGAGGAGATTTGCGTTTTCAGACGCGCGAGACCTTTGTGAAGGAGTTTGCTTCGGTTGCCTTTCGCCTAAAGCCAGGCGAGATTTCTCCGGTCTTTGAATCAGAATTTGGATTTCATGTGCTTCAGGTGCTAGAACGTAGGGGCGAGGAAGTTCGCACCCGCCATATCCTGATCCAAACCAGGCCTACGGGAGAAAGTTTAGCAAGGATAAAGACCCGGATGGACAGTGTTCACAACCTTGTTTCCTCGGGAAAGATGGACTTCTACACAGCCGCAACGCAGTTTTCGGACAATAAAGAGACAAAGTTCAACGGCGGAATGATTTTAGAGTTTGAAGGCCAGCAAAGTCGGACGCCGTTTATTCCCATCGAGAAGTTGGATGCAGCGGTTTTTGCTGCAGTTGACACCCTTCAGCCAGGAGAATTTTCGACGCCGTCACAGTTTACCGATGCAGGAGGAAAAGCGGGGTATAGGTTTCATTATTTGAAGTCCCGCACCCAGCCCCATCGGGCAAATTTGGAGGAGGACTATGCCAAAATAAAAGCAGCGGCACTCCAGGACAAGACAAATCGCATGTTGAGCGAATGGTTTGAAGGCCGACGAAAAGTGACATACATCAATATCGCCGCCGAACATGCGCGTTGCGATGAATTGAAAATTTGGATGAAATAACTATTTCTCTGAGTAAAATTCGATGAGGACTTTCCACTGGTGATCCGGCTGTCGTTGCCAGATCCGAATATAATTGCAGGTCCTGATCTCTGCACCAATGGCAACGTTGGCGTGGCCATAACTGTAGGCCATTTCTCCGCTATATGAACGTTCGTGCCCAAGGGGGGTGGTTTCGACGACAATTTCCTGTTCCCGTAGAAACTCCAGTACCTCGGACTGCCCATGAATAGGGTTGTTCCAAGGAAAGTAGAATCGCACATCTTCAGCCAAAAACTCCTTATAAGCGACATGATTGTCTGATCTGAGCACTGTCGAAAAGAGCTGATCATTGCTGGAGATAATGTCCGTGCGCTGGCGGAGGCGAGCTTGGGATCGCTGCTTGAAATATGCGGCGCTGTCCGGCTCTATAAAGCTCAGCGTCCGGGGACCGGAACTCTTACCGTAGTGCTCGACAATAGCTCGCAATCGGAGCTTCCATTCGCCCTTATTGTTTCGCATCCAAACGCTGAGGTATTCTCCGTACCGTTTGGGCGAGCCCACTCTCTGGAAATCGACTGTTCCGGTAGTGAAACCGAGCTCCATGCTCTTTGCGATACCTGCAAAGTGAGGCTCCCAATGCATGCGATCCGGAACATTGGGCCTGTTTTTGAGGAAACTCAACGCCTCCACGGGGCCTGGTGAAAAAAGGATCGTGTTTTCGTCGCTGGCCGAGAGGAGCGCCTGATAAGGGGTCACGTCAATTGCCATTCTGGCCATGGTCCGTTCCGCTGTCAGCAGACTTCCCACTTTGTTTGGTAACTGGCCTGACACCTGTTGCGTTCCGAAAATCAGCACGCAAAAGGCGGCGAATCTTACCAGGGATTTCAGGCCTTGCTCCATATTGTTCCTTCTTTACTGTCTTTCAATTGAATCCCTATTTCTTGCAACATATTTCTGATGCGGTCAGAGCTTGCGAAGTCCTTGTTGCTCTTGGCTTCGTTTCGCAGCTCGATGACAGTTTCCATCAATTTATTGAAGTCATCATCCTTGCTTTCTTCTTCCTTTAGACCCAACACACCAAAAACGAAGCCATTTATGAGTTCACTTAGCTGGTGCAGAGATTCGGCGTCAATATGCATTTTTCCATCATAAACTGCGTTAATCATCCGGACAGCATCAAATAGTTCTGCAATCAGCACTGGACTGTTGAAATCATCGTTCATCGCAGCGTGAAATCGCTCGGACAGGCTGGGCACATCAATGTCGTTTTTGTCCGATACAGGAAGCTTCTTGAGTAGATCTACCGCATTCATAAGCCTTCTGAAGCCCTTTTCCGCGGCGTCCAGGGCTTGATTTGAAAAATCAAGCGTACTCCGGTAATGAGCCTGCAGCATAAAAAAGCGGACGGCCATAGGAGAGTACCCACGCGAAAGCAGAGGATGGTCGCCGGTGAAAAGCTCCTGGGGCAGAAAGCCGTTGCCTGCAGATTTGGACATCCGGGTACCGTTGACAGTCAGCATATTGGTGTGCATCCAATATTTTGCTGGCTGAATATTGTTGCAGGCCATGGATTGTGCAATTTCATTCGTGTGATGCGTGGCGGCCAGATCAAGGCCTCCGCCGTGAATGTCAAATTCGTCGCCTAAATATTTGGAACTCATAGCCGAACACTCAATATGCCAGCCAGGGAAGCCCACACTCCAGGGCGCGGGCCAGCGCATGATGTGCTCCGCTTTGGCCTTGATCCACAGCGCAAAATCCAGACGACCCCTCTTCTCGTCCTGCCCTCCTAATTCTCGGGTGTTTTCCAGTAAATCCTCTAGCTTTCTATTTGTTAGAATCGTATAATTTTCCGACTGTACATATTTTTCAACATCAAAATAAACCGTGCCATTGACCTCATAGGCAAAGCCGTTGTCGATGATCCTTTGAATCATTTCGATTTGCTCAGAAATATGGCCCGTGGCTGTTGGCTCAATGCTGGGAGGCAGGGTATTGAAAAGACGAAGCACTTCGTGGAATCCCAATGTATATTTCTGCACAATTTCCATGGGTTCTAGCTGTTCGAGCTTCGCTTTTTTCGCAAACTTATCGTCTCCTTCATCGTTATCTCCTTCCAAATGGCCTGCATCTGTAATATTTCTCACGTATCGCACCTTATAGCCAAGATGCAAAAGATATCTGAAAATCAGGTCAAACGAAACAAAAGTCCGACAATTACCTAAGTGAACATCACTATAGACGGTCGGGCCACACACATACATTCCCACTAAAGGTGGGTTGAGCGGCGTAAAGGCTTCTTTTTTCCTTGATAAAGTATTGTAAACGGTCAACTGATTTTCCATAAGGCGAAAATACAAAATAATATGTTTTAATCGTAGCTTTGTGACGGGAGGATTTTATGGACAAAAACTCAAGAATTTACATTGCGGGCCACAGAGGCATGGTGGGTTCTGCCATTTACCGAAAGTTGGAAACTGAGGGATTTACACATCTCATTGGCAGAACTTCTCAGGAGTTGGATTTGCGGAATCAGCAAGCTGTCCAGCAGTTTTTTGCAGAAGAAAAGCCTGAATATGTTTTTCTGGCAGCAGCAAAAGTGGGTGGAATTTTGGCAAATGACACCTACCGCGCTGAATTTCTACATGATAATCTTGCTATTCAAACAAATGTTATTCACCAGTCGTACAAGTATGGCGTGAAAAAGCTGCTATTTCTGGGTTCAAGTTGTATTTATCCGAAAATGGCGCCGCAGCCGCTAAAGGAAGAGTATATGCTTAGTGGACCCTTGGAGCCGACCAATGAGGCCTACGCTGTGGCCAAGATTGCTGGGATCAAGATGTGCGAAGCCTACAGAGATCAGTATGGGTGCGCCTTCGTTTCCGTAATGCCCACCAATTTGTATGGCATAAATGACAACTACCATCCTACTGGGTCTCATGTCCTTCCTGCGTTGATTCGCCGTTTTCATGAGGCCAAAGTAAAAGGGTCAGACGAAGTTATGATTTGGGGTTCGGGCACGCCCCTACGGGAGTTTCTCTTTTCTGATGATTTGGCTGATGCGTGTTATTTCGTGATGCAATATTATGACGAACCTTCCTTTGTCAATATCGGAACAGGCAAGGAAATATCCATCTTCGAGCTTGCTCAGCTGATCGCTCGTATCGTCGGTTTTGAGGGGAAAATCAGTTTAGATACGTCCAAACCCGATGGTACGCCCAGGAAATTGTTGGATGTCAGCAAGCTCCAAAACCTTGGCTGGGCATACAGCACCACCTTAGATGCCGGAATCCGACTAGCTTACGCGGATTTTCTTGTCAAGAACGCAAATTCTCAATAAGTTTCGCTGTCCGGTGGGATTCCATAATCGTGGATTACGCCTGCCTTGGGTCTTCGGCGCCTTTTTGGCTTGATGGCCGAAGTCAGCTTATTGATCCATTCGTTGATTGCTTCTTTATTGACAAGACCTGCTGCCTGCTGGGAAATGAGGCCGAGGACCACTCTGCTGACCAAGCCAGCCCTTTTGAAGAACATCCTGTCCAAAAGGGTCGTCGATCCGATCTTGAAGACCTTTGTCACCCAGTCATCTGAACCGCCTTTCGAGGATTTATTAATCAAGTCGTGAATCATACCCAAGCCTGGGATTTGCGCAATAATACGGTTAGCAAAGCGGAAAGGCGCACGGATTTTTTCACTTAAAAGCCCGTACTGATCTACCAAGTAGGTTTCTTGTTCCCTGGACAGCGACTGCAGACGTTTTATTTCGGCACGAAGCTCCTGTATATTTCTAATGTCTCTTTCCATCATTGTACCTCCTGATCGTCGTCGTCCTTGGAATTTTCTAGAAAGCGTCGTATTGTGATATTGGTGAACATGAGCGATAAGGGCTTATGAAACAACATGACCAACAATACAAGGATGATAAATATTCCGCCGGTAGCCAAAAAGCCTAAAGAAGCACTTCCTAACAATTCACTCAGGTAAAAGCCTAAGGCAAGACTTAAGTAAAAGATTATGAACAAAGCAAATACAACTTTGATCACGTCCAAGATAAATCCAGCCAGAAGACGGGAGACTCGTTCAGTTGTTTGCAACTTCAACAAGTCCAACCGCGTCTCTGCATACTCCTTAGCTTTTTGGAAGGTGCCGCTTAACGAAAATTTCTGTTCTTCTTTGGTTCGATTCTCCACAGGCAGAAGTTTTTAGGCGCCAACCTTAGGCATGCTCCTCAATTTCTTGATCAATATAGTTCTCAGCGCGGTTCAATTTTGATTTTACGGTAGAAATCACTCGATCTGCCAACTCACTCACCTGCTCCAATTGCTCGGCAGAACGCTCTTTAATCGCGTCGCCCAAATCCTTCAAGGAGTCGTTTATTTTCTCCCGGGTCTCAGTTCCCTTTTCGGGAGCAAACAAGATGCCCAACGCCGCTCCGGCTGCAAGCCCTGCTAACAGTGCGGCTACTACTTTTCCATTGTCACTCATAATTTCTCAATTAAATTTGATGTATTTGTTTGTATTTTAATAACAATGTAAGTAGCAAATCGTTTGCCAAAAAAACAATATTCTACGATTTATCAATTATTTGAGTTAGGATGCGCTCGACTGCACGCCGTATGTCTGCTGTATTGCCCACTTGGTTATTTACCAAAAATGAGAAGACAAGCCGCTCATCGTTTTTAGTCAGAAGATACCCGCTCAAGGCAATAGTACTGTTAAGGGTTCCGGTTTTTGCAAATAAATTACGCTCGTAACCTTGGTAATAATTGTTCAAAGTACCCTGATTTCCATGAGGAAGGATCTCGGTAATTCTATCCCAGCCAAATTCCCGGTGCATTTCCAATAATAACTCTGTGAAAAAGCGTGGAGACATGATGTTGTTTCGGCTCAACCCACTTCCGTCTGCCCAGCTCGGATGATCTGGAAGTGAAGCCAAGTCTGTTTGGATGATTCTGGACGCTGCGCGTGAATCTGCGGGGTATCCAAAAAGCTCGGTTCCGACCATCAGCAACAGTTGTTCTGCCATAAAGTTGTCGCTACGCTTCATCATGATTCCGAGAACCGGATCAGTGGGCTCGGTGTGAAAGGTAGTATAACCGTCCAAAGGCGTCTCTCTGGCAATCGATTTTCGAAAAATGCGCACATTGGCGTTGCGTTTTTTAAGGGTGTCGGCCAATAGGTGGAAGGTTAGGTTCGGGTCATCAAACTGGGTAAATGGACGAACGGAGGTCGTCGAGTTTGCTGCTCTCCCCGAAAAGGTGTTCGTCGTCTGATCCCTACTGATCATGACGCCCCCCGCTGACGAGGTCGGCCCTTCAATATGGATGTGCTGCGTGAAAAAAGAGGGGAATGCCGTTACGCTGTTTCCTGATTTTTCGAAACGCACCATATTGCCGTAAAGAGGCATTTGTGATCTTTCCGGAAAGGATGTGCTTTGGTAGGAACTCCAGGACCAGCCTGCTCCCATCCAGCTGAACGCTTGATTGTCGATCATTTCAATCACCAGGGGCTTTGAACTTTGCGCCATAAACTCAAACATACGCTGCTCTGGAAAGTCCCGGTGGAGAAAGGTCGGGTCGGCATTTGGCCGAATAAAAATTGTATCCGCAGTTTCGCGAACAAACCAGCCGGGAAGACTGTCCGGCAAGTGCTTCAGACTCGCGTATGTCGTGAGAAGCTTCGTGTTGCTCGCCGGAACTAAACGCTTGTTCGCATTGTACTCGTAGACATATTGTTCCTTGTCCATGTTATAGATGCTGATTCCGAGGATGGCAGCATCCAAAAGAGGATCATTATCCAGTTGGGACTGGGAGATGAGTTGGCTGGTGCTGCACCCGGTAAGTGTAGCGCCTATAATTCCTAAGGCCAGCCCCCAAGTCCTGATGTTCATTCTTTTCATGACTATAAAATAAGGTTAAAATCTATGGTTTGTTGATGAGATGTTTTTGTAAAAAGTCTGCAGAGGCTTGCTTGACGCGCACCAGATTTTCAAACATCATCCAGTGGTGGTTGTCATCCGGGATAGCAATGATTTCCATCTCCACGCCCTGATCTTCTAAGCGATTAAAGAGATCGATACTTTGACTGAAAGCAACGTTTTGGTCATCGTCCGAGTGCACAATCAGTACGGGGGATCGCCATGTGTCGGTATATTTTGACGGCGATGAGTCCCAAGCCAGCTTTGCAGCTTCTTCAAAATCCGGCGGAAACTCGCTCAGATTTCTGCTGCGTGCGCGATTGTGTACACCGTGAATATCGACGCCGACCTTGAAAATATCGGAGTTTCGCCCTAAAGCCATTGCGGTAAGATAGCCGCCGTAAGAGCCCCCAAACACACCGATACGGTTTTTATCCACAAAATCCTGATTTTGCAGCCATTTTCCTGAGGCGAGTATGTCCAAATACTCAGACGCACCCTGGGTGCCTGCACTCGCTGGCGATTGGAAATCGTAACCATAACCGGTCCCCATCCTATAATTGATTGCCAATACAACGAAGCCCTTGTCTGCCAAGTATTGGTTTAAAATATAGTCGTAGAAATAATAATCCAGAAAATGCCAGCCGAGGAACATTTGGCGACGCGGTCCTCCGTGAATATAGACTAAAGCTGGGGCCTTGGCCACAGGCGACTTGGGCATGAACAGCTGTCCGTAAATCTCTAGCCCATCTTCAGACTTGAATCTCACCGGGCTGGGAACAACGTGTTTTTGATGATTGAACCCTTGCATGAGCGACTCACCGATAAGAGTCTGTTGGCCACTTTTACCTAAGGGCATTACAGTAGGCAGGTACGCTCTCTGTAATGTGCTGCTGAGGAAGGCCACGTCCCGGTTGTTGTTGATAAACTGTGGATAAGCCTCTATTCCCCTTCCGGAAGTAAGCATTTCAAAGCGGTTTTCTTGCAAATGAACCACTCCGATGTGTTTTCTGTCTAAGTCCGCAGCGTCATTGCCGGTATTTGCAGCAAACAGCAGCATTTTTCCGTCGCCGCTGTAGCTAAACTGGTCAACTGTGAATTCCCCCTTGGTTAGCTGAACAAAAGATCTCCCCTGAGGTGAGACCGCATAAAGATGTGGCCAACCATCCTGGTAGGAAAGAAACACCAGTTTGTCCGCCAAAGGCCAGGAAAGGTTGAAGGTTCCAGCCCAGGACGGGACCGAGCCCTCCAGAGTTTCGGGAGCTTTCCATGCCCGAGTTGTTTCTCCGCTAGCCAAAGAAGTAACCATGATTTCCCACGCGCGATGCGTCGGGGTTAGAATAGGCTCTATCGCTCCGCCAGACGCTCGGGTGCGGACGAAGGCCACTGATTTTCCGTCGGGAGACCATACCGGGTTACGGTCGCGGTGAAAAGAAGGCGCCACCCATTTGATCCTCTCTACGCCCTTCTCGAAAATCCCAATAAAAGAATGCCCTCCTCGCGACGACACGAACAACAATTGCTTACCATCTGGAGACCAACTTAATGAACCTGTACTGCCTCTGGCCTCAAACAAGCGTTCAGTCTTACGGTTCTTCAAGTCATAAGACCAAGCCTGCCCTCCGCGAACGAAAGTAATGCTCTCAGAAGAAGGATGGAACTTCGGATAATCTCCCTCTCCTATCACCTGCGACTCACCCGATACCAGGTTCACCACATGTATAAGGATTTGCTGACGGGAAACAAAGGACGCTGGATTGCCGGGTCGAACTGCTGAATTTCCACTATGTTCGCCACCTCGCACAAATGCAGCCCATTTCTGATCTGGACTCAAGGTCAGGCTCGTAATCTCCAGGCCGTCGTCCTCAGGAAAACTCGCCACAGTACTTAGGGCATAATCGGGAGCTACAGCACGGTATATAGTTCGCGCTCCTTTTCTGTTTTCGAGAAACAAAAGTTGCTGCTGATCCGGCCCAGTAGTCAGGCTTGAAATGTAGGGTGTGCTGAGCCAATTCTCTATAGGATCTTCGGTTTGAGCCGCATGTACATTGCTGTCACTCAAAAAAACGAAGCCCCCAATAAGCAAGGCAAGGGACAATAATAAAGGTTTCGAAAAGTTCATCATTTGGTTATTCAATTATAAATGGGAAATGAGCAAAAGCCAAATGTAAAAAAAAAATCCCTTCCAGCAAGGAAGGGACTCTTTTTATCGCTATTTTTACATGAAACGCTTAGTTTGCCTCGGCCAAGGCCTCTCGCTTCATCTTCTCGTTTGCCACGATCACGATTTCTACCCTTCTATTTTGCGCACGCCCACTTTCGGTGGTGTTCTCCGCGATCGGCTCGTGGAAACTTCGTCCCTCCGTCCTCATGCGATTAGCAGTCAATCCTTGACCAACCGCAAAATTCTTGACTGCTTGCGCGCGTCTCTCGGAAAGCCCCTGGTTGTACGTGTCCGTACCGCGGCTATCGGTATGGCCAATCACTAAAATTTCAGTGTCAGGATTGTCGTTAAGGGATTGTACCAAATTTCTGATGTTGTCTCGTGCATCAGCTTTCAATTCCGTTTTGTCGAAATCAAACAAAATTCCCGAATCAAATTTGACTAAAATCGCCTCGCCCGCCTTAATAACCTCTGCTCCAGCGACGGTATTCTCTATTTCGGCAGCCTGCTTATCCATTCGATTCCCGATCAAACCACCAGCTACACCACCAATTGCCGCTCCTGCGATCGCGCCTATTGCCGTGTTACCGGCCTTATTCCCGATAATTGCTCCTATGGTTCCTCCTGCTGCGGTTCCTACGGCAGCTCCCTTTTGCGTGTTATTCATGGACTGTATCGCGCCGCAACCGCCCAATAGCATAAATGCAGTAGCGAGTGACAATCCGAATGTTGCGAGTTTTCTATATCTTACCATAACTATAACATTTTAATGTAGGATGGTATATTGCAAAGCAAATGCCAAAATCGATCAGAGGCGAGAAAAGGGTATCTGTTAAATTGTGTTAAATAGCCAGTTATAAGCGTTTGCTTCTGTAAATTTGCTTGTTAAGGATGAAACAAAAAAGCATTAGGTATATTATTTTATTAATGACCCTCGCCCTAATGGGGGTGATGGCAATGCAATATTTTTTTATCCGGCAGTCCTTTGTGCAAAAATCCCTTTTGTTCGATGAATCTGTGAAGGCCGCCCTTTCCACTGTCGCTTCTAAGGCGGAAAAGAGAGAGGTCATTGAGTACTCCCAGTCAATTCGGGCGTTGAACAAGGAGCGCTATGCCAGAGAGAGAAATCTAGAGATGCAGGTCAAGTTACAGGAAGAGATGGAGGAGGTTCGGCATGCACTTTCGCGAAAACAACAAGATTTCCGCGAGCAGGAAGATCATATTCTCAGGGCGTATCCCCATGCAATTCATCTCAACAATGCCTTTTACGAAACTTATATCAAGAGGCCGGAGAACAATCATTTAGTAACTGTTGATTTTGGTATACAGCACCTGGGTTCACCGGGAAGCATGTATCAAGAAAATTTTATAGAGATCAAGACGTCCAGAACTCTGCCGCTGGAGCAGCCACAGGACGATAGTGTCCGTTATCTGTTGCTAATGGATATAAACCCGTTTACCAAACAGGCGCTCAACAACATCGTGACCCTTCCGCCGAAAACGGACATCAAACTCGAAGCGGAGCTGCGCCGCCTGGATCAGCGGCTCAAATTGATCCAAGCGAGTACGCTCATGGACACAGTTGCCATCTTGGGAGGGAAAAACCCCCAAGTTGTGGAGGATTTGGCCATTAGTATCGAGCTCGCCCAAAAGCCACTCAACGAAAGGATAGACGTTGGCTTTATAAAAAGAGAGCTTGAAGACGAGCTCTACGCCCGCCAGATCGCATCTCCTTTTCAGTTGGAAATCCGGGACGATAGTCAGTTGATCTACAAATTTGCCAGCACCCAAGAAGAGCCCGCCGGTCAGGGAGCTGCTTATTCGACTCCCCTTTTTAGGGAAGACCTCGAGGGATCAACCGGCCAATTGCTCATCTATTTTCCCGATAAAAGAGCTGCAATCATGGGGAATATGGAGATTATTCTGTTTCTCTCAATTGCGTTGGTGCTGGTGTTGATCGGCAGTTTTACCTACACGGTGCTGACGTTATTAAAGCAAAAGAAAATTTCCGAAATGAAGACGGATTTTATTAACAACATGACTCACGAGTTCAAAACGCCCGTGGCTACCATCATGATTGCTAGCGAATCCCTTAAAGACACAGAAATCAGCCTGGACCCCAGCCGCATTTCCCGGCTGGCCAATATCATTTACGACGAAAACGTACGCCTGGGTAGTCATATTGAGCGTGTTCTGAACATTGCGCGCATAGAAAAGGAAAATTTGACTTGGGAGGAACAGCCCCTTCATGTGAATGATCTGATGCAAGCTGTCCTAGAGAGTATGGAGTTGCAGTTTCAGAAAAACGATATTGAACTGACAGTCAGTCTTGACGCGAAAAAAGACATGATTCGAGGTGATGAGTTTCATTTGTCAAATATTATGTTTAACTTGTTGGACAATGCGATCAAATACCGCAAGGATAACCCGAAAATAACAGTCCGCACCAAGAACACCAGCAAAGAGCTGTTTATCTATGTCGAGGACAACGGAATAGGGATGAATAAGGATCAGTTGAGCCGGATATTTGATCAGTTTTACAGGATCCCGACCGGAAACCGCCACGACGTCAAAGGTTTCGGTTTGGGCTTGAGCTACGTGGATGATATTGTTAAGCGTTTGAAAGGCAGGGTTACTGTAAAAAGTGAAAAAGGAAAAGGTACAATTTTTGAGGTATCTTTACCATTGATTAAAAACCCATAACATCACCGAATGATGGAGTCGACAAAGCAAAAAATATTACTGGCTGAGGATGATCAAAACTTGGGAGAAATCCTGAAGGATTATCTCGAACTAAAAGGAAAATTCGATGTCACCTTGGCTCAAGATGGCGAAAAAGCGTTAAAAGCATTTGCAAGCGAGTCGTTTGACCTCTGTATTTTTGACGTGATGATGCCGAGGAAAGATGGGTTTTCGTTGGGGCGGGATGTACGTGCAATCAATCCTGAGATCCCTATCATTTTTGCGACCGCAAAGAACATGATGGAAGACAAAACCGAAGCGTTCGGGCTGGGCGGCGATGACTACATTACAAAACCCTTTAGAGTTGAGGAACTTCTGCTGAGAATTCACGCACTTCTAAAACGGGTCAACAAAAACAAGTCTCAGGAGGATGAAGAGCCGGACAAATTTCAGATCGGACGGTATTTTTTTGATTTTGCAGCACAGACTATAAAGATCGACCAACACGTGCAAAAGCTTTCCACTAAGGAAGCCCAGTTACTGAGGCTGCTTTGTCTGAAAAAAAACGATATTCTCACCAGAGAAGAGGCGCTACTCAAAATTTGGCACGATGACAATTATTTCAACGGGCGGAGCATGGACGTGTTTTTGAGCAAACTGAGAAAGTACCTCAAAGGCGACCCACAGGTCGAGATCGTCAACGTTCACGGAAAGGGATATAAATTATTGGATGGCTAATAATTTCCGTACTTTTGCAAATCGCCCCAAAAGTCAATCCTTTTAAGGCAAGCAGAAAATATGACTGAAAATTCTCCCTTAGATTTAGATCCAAAACACTATATAATCATAAAAGGTGCTAAAGTTCACAACCTAAAGAACGTGGATCTGGCGCTGCCAAAAGACAGGCTTATTGTGATAACCGGCTTGTCCGGATCCGGCAAGTCTTCACTGGCATTTGACACACTCTACGCTGAAGGACAGCGGCGATATGTCGAGAGTCTTTCTGCCTATGTCAGGCAGTTTATGGGCCGGATGAATAAACCCGATGTCGACTTCATCAAAGGAATTGCCCCTGCCATAGCAATAGAACAAAAAGTCATTACCAGCAACCCACGGTCCACAGTAGGGACTTCCACCGAGATATACGATTACCTGAAATTGCTTTTTGCACGGATAGGGCGCACCTACTCCCCCGTTTCTGGCCGGGAAGTGCAGAAAGATACGGTCGCTTCGGTCGTAGATTTTCTTTTAAACTTTCCCGTGGACACAACTGTGACGCTTTCCTGCCCGCTGATTCCGACCAATGAGCGAAGTCTAAAGGAAGAATTAGCTGTTTTGTTGCAAAAGGGTTTTGTCCGGGTGATGCGCAATGCCACTATGGTCAAAATTGAAGATCTTCTGGAAGATCAATCTGAAGTAAACGCTGTACCCAGTGAAGGCGAAGTTTCCATAGTATTGGACAGAATTCGCCTCGACGGAGAAGAAGAAACCCAGCACCGGCTGGCAGATTCCATTCAAACCGCATTTTTCGAGGGGAAAGGGACGTGTTTTGCGCAAATCGAAGACCAGTTGCACGTTTTTTCCGACAGATTCGAGCTAGACGGGATGCTCTTTGAAGAACCCAGTCCCAACTTTTTTTCATTCAACAACCCCTATGGGGCATGCCCCCAATGTGAAGGGTATGGCAAGGTCATGGGCATCGACCCAGACTTGGTAATCCCAGACAAAAGCCGGTCGGTGTATGACGGTGCAATCGCTCCGTGGAGAGGAGAAAAAATGGGCGAATGGCTCAGTTTGTTTTTAAAGGCCTCGGGGAAATTTGATTTTCCCATCCATAGATCATTCAACGAACTGAGCAAATCAGAGCAGGAGCTCCTTTGGACTGGCAATTCATATTTTAAGGGAATCAACGATTTTTTTAAGGAATTGGAGTCCCAAACCTATAAAATTCAATACAGAGTGATGCTGTCCCGCTACAGGGGCAAAACGGAATGCCCCTCCTGCAGAGGATCTAGGTTAAGGCCGGACGCATCCTATGTCAAAGTCGGCGGCAAGTCCATCTCGGACGTTGTTCTGCTTCCATTGGACGAGGCGCTCGCTTTTTTCAACACCTTGACTCTAGACAAGCAGGACGAACTCGTTGCGAAACGCTTACTTGCGGAAATCACCAGCCGACTTCAGTTTCTGTGTGATGTGGGCTTGTCTTATCTTACGTTGAATCGTTTGTCAAACAGCCTTTCGGGAGGAGAATCTCAGCGAATCAATCTGGCTACCTCATTAGGGAGCTCATTGGTGGGATCCATTTATGTGCTTGACGAACCGAGTATTGGTCTTCACCCGAGGGATACCCAGCGATTGATCGGTGTGCTGAAATCATTAAGAGATTTGGGAAACACTGTCATTGTGGTAGAACACGAGTCCGAGATGATGCAAGCAGCGGATCATTTGCTAGATATAGGGCCCGGAGCTGGGCTGCACGGGGGCGAGTTGGTTTTTCAGGGGGATTATCAGGCGATGTTAAAAGACGAACAAAGTCTTACAGGCAAATATTTAAGTGGTCGCGAATCTATTGAAATTCCCGCTCAGCGCCGAAAATGGCATGATTCAATCTGGATTAAGGGTGCCAGGCAAAACAACTTGAAAAATATTGATGTTCAGATTCCTCTGGGCGTGTTTACTGTCGTAACGGGAGTTTCTGGATCGGGGAAAACCTCTCTCATCAAACATGTGCTTCAACCCGCACTGCAAAAAGTAATTGGCCATTATTCAGGGACAAATACAGGGGCTTTCGATACCATTTCTGGCGATCTCGCCCAAGTATCCCATGTGGAAATGGTTGATCAAAATCCGATTGGCCGGTCCTCGCGTTCCAACCCCGTGACCTATGTAAAGGCTTGGGACGAAATCAGACAGCTTTACAGCAATTTGCCCGCAGCAAAAGCGGCGGGGCTAAAGTCCTCGGCATTTTCCTTCAACATTGACGGTGGCCGATGTGACACCTGCCAAGGTGAAGGTATGGTCAAAATCGAGATGCAATTTATGGCCGACATCGTACTTACCTGCGATACTTGCAACGGCAATCGCTTCAAGCAGCACGTTTTAGATGTAGTCTGGAATGAAAAAAACGTCAAAAATGTGCTTGATCTCAGCGTGGAAGAAGCACTCAACTTTTTCGCAGATCAACCAAAGATAGTTGCGAAACTAAAGCCACTGTTTGATGTAGGACTCGGCTATGTAAAACTGGGTCAATCCTCAAGTACACTGTCCGGAGGGGAAGCTCAGCGGATCAAACTCGCTTCCTTTCTCATAAAAGGAAACCACGATAAGAAAACGCTCTTCATCTTCGACGAACCTACTACGGGGCTTCATTTTCACGACATTAAGAAACTTCTGAAATCGTTGAATGCGCTTATCGCCCAAGGAAACACAGTGCTCGTGATCGAACACAATATGGACATGATCAAATGTGCCGATTGGGTCATTGACATTGGACCCGAAGGAGGAGAAAAAGGCGGAAACCTAGTATTTGCTGGCACACCCGAGAATATGCTCGACCAACAAAACTCCTATACCGCCAAGTTTCTCCGGCCTTATCTGCAGCTTAGTTAAACATAATGTTATAGGTAAAGCCTAGACCTACATGTTGAATGTGGCTTCCTTCTTGGCTGCCTCTGAAAATCCCGTTGTAATAGCCAAACACATTCCAAAGGCGGTTGTGATAGCCAATCTGTGGTTTCACGTAAATGCCGCCGTTACTGTTAACGCCACTCCCGGTCTGGAAGCTATAGCCTACATCCGTCCCCATAAAAAATCCTTCTGGCGCTACATAATAGCGACCAAACAGGCCTACCGGGATAGACCCAAAGTTTTCATTTCCGTCCTTTGGGAAATAATGCGTATAGCCACTGGCCACTCCAACCCCGACATGCGGAGTCGAAAGAAACTGCCCCTTAAGGTCCAAAGACAGCGCTGCGGAAGACTTATTTGACATACCACCGACGGGTACCCCTATGCCAGCACCGGCTTTTATCCATGAGTTCCTTGGCGTGATCTCAGAATTTGTTTGCTGCGCGACTGCACCCACATGTAGGGCGACAGCCATAACTGTAGTCATTATTAAATTTTTCATCATTTCTCCTTT
This sequence comes from uncultured Sphingobacteriaceae bacterium, assembly GCA_964401685.1. Lineage (GTDB taxonomy): Bacteria > Bacteroidota > Bacteroidia > Sphingobacteriales > Sphingobacteriaceae > DASRQK01. Next base: position 115,920 of record CAYNZH010000001.1, on the reverse strand, counting down.
ATTTGTCATACTGATCAATGAAAATGCAAAACACATACCAAACCGGTCATGTCACGTAAAATCTTTTATATTTGCAGGAGATGAAAGCTCTTCGAAAAGTACTTCTACCTCTTTCTTGGATCTACGGGGCGGCGGTCTGGGCCCGCAACAGACTGTTTGATCTGGAGGTGATTAAGGTCTATCGTGCGAGGACTCCTACAATCGTTGTCGGAAATCTCGCAGTGGGAGGCACTGGCAAAACCCCCATGGTCGCATATTTGGTGGAATTGCTGCTTTCACAGGGCTTGCGGGTCGCAACACTCAGTCGGGGCTATGGACGAGATACTCGGGGTTACAGGGAAGTCGCAACACAGGATACCGCTAGTCAAAGTGGCGACGAGCCGCTGCAGCTCAAAACTAAATTTCCTCACATCACAGTTGCGGTTTGTGAAGACAGGGTTTTTGGAGTGAAGCAACTGGAGGGAGATCATGACGTAATTGTTTTGGACGATGCTTACCAGCACAGATACCTCGCTCCCGATTTTTCTGTCCTTCTTTTTGACTATCATGAGTTTTTTCGGTCGCGCTTGCTACTGCCCGCAGGGGATTTCCGAGATTTTTTGGCCGAAAGGCAAAGGGCAGACCTCATGGTCGTGACCAAATGCCCTGAAAATCTGAATGCGCCTGAAAAAAACCACATCCTAAGAAAACTGAGAATGCGCACCAAGGACACGCCAGTACTCTATTCTTCGATAAGATATCGGCCGATAAAGCGCCTAGGGGACTCGGATTCTGAATTGCAGATCGCGGACCTCGGAGACTTTACCGTATTACTAGTCACAGGGATCGCCAACCCGACTCCGCTCAAAAATCGTATTACGCCCTTAGTCGCGCGAATAGAGCACCTAAGCTTTGCTGACCATTATGCTTTTATGGAAAAAGATATTGATGAGATTCACCGGAAATTCGACAGTATAAAGTCTGAGAGAAAACTGATTCTCACCACCGAGAAGGACGCACGACGCCTGGAAAGTAAATTTCCTCATTTAGGCGATCGAGCAAGTTGGGTCTATATCCCCATTAGCCTTGAGTTTCAGGATGAAGGACAAAAATTGTTTGATAAATCCGTGCTCGATTTTTACCAGGGATATCGGCAAAGAGCAAAAATCTAAAATTCGCCCGTGCTCAGCATGACCAGCGTGCATGCAACGACGGGCTCTATCCCATTTTGTCTGGCCTGCTTCATCAACTCTGGATTTTCGGTGCCGGGATTAAAGATAATGCGCTTGGGTTTGGTTTCCATAATATAATCGTAGTATGCAGGTTGGTTCTGAGGCCCTATATACAACGTGATCGTGTCTATATCGTTCATAGGCTCACCCTTTTCCAGAATTGG
>CAYNZH010000001.1:81404-114445 GCA_964401685.1 uncultured Sphingobacteriaceae bacterium | reverse complement strand
TATACAACGTGATCGTGTCTATATCGTTCATAGGCTCACCCTTTTCCAGAATTGGCTCACCGGCTACCTCTCCCTGGGCCCTCAAGCCAATATTAACGACCGGATGGCCTGCCTGGGTTAGCCTGTGAGCGGCTAAATAAGAATATCGCCCCGGATTGGTGCTGGCACCTATGATCAACGTTTTTTTCTTTCCCATCTTTTAAATATACTAATTTTTCAGATAAAAAACAAAGCAAAATCTTTTATGTTTGAAAAAGATTTGCTGTATATTTGACAAAGGAACTATAAATATCTTTATTCACCCCTAAAATATAGTATTATGCGTTTCGTTATCAACACCTTACTCACCGGACTCGCCATCTTTTTGGCTGCAATCATTTTGCCGGATTCCGCAGTACACGTCGATGGCTTTGGTTGGGCCGTTTTAGCCGGCTTGATAATCGGCTTGGTCAATGCCACCATCGGTAGTATTTTGAGAATCTTCACCTTTCCCTTAAATGTACTTACACTAGGACTCATCTCCTTCATAATCACTGTGCTGATGATACAGCTTACGGGTTATTTTATGGGCTCAAAGTTTGAAGTATCCAATTTTTGGTGGGCTGCGGTCTTTGCCTTGATTGTAGCAGCCATAGAAATGCTGTTCGGTTCACTTTTTGGAACGAAAAAACCAGATTAAATCCAAGATAAACGTATCTTTGCCGTTATGACTAAAGAAAATATTCAGGATTTGAGGGATAGAGTAGTTTCCCTGAGGAGGTATCTTTGACATCGATCAGCTAAAAAAAGAGGTCGAAGAGCAGCAAGAGCTAACCATGCAGGAGGGCTTCTGGGACGACTCCAAAGCCGCGGAAAAAATACTGCAGGGGATAAAAAGCCTAAAAATTTGGGTGACTCAATACGATGATGCGCACGCTGCGGTTGAAGATGCTGCGGTAATGTTCGATTTTTTCCACGAAGGAGAAGCCAGTGAAAAGGATGCGCAAGAGCTGTATGAACTGGCAAAAAAGGAAGTAGAGGAGCTGGAATTCAAGAATATGCTAAATTCTGAAGAAGATCAGCTCGACGCCATCTTGCAAATTACGTCCGGAGCCGGCGGGACAGAAAGCTGTGATTGGGCGAGTATTTTGATGCGGATGTACCTGATGTGGGGCGAATCCAGGGGGTTCAAGGTTATAGAACAGGATTATCAGGCAGGTGATGTTGCTGGTATAAAGACGGTGACCATGCGTTTTTCTGGGGATTTTGCGTACGGTTATCTCAAAGGAGAGAACGGTGTGCATCGCTTGGTCCGAATATCACCTTTTGACTCAAATGCAAAGAGACACACCTCCTTTGCGTCTGTTTACGTTTATCCGCTTGTCGATGATAATATAGAAATCGATGTAAAGGATTCGGAAATCGAATGGGATACGTTCCGGGCTGGAGGTGCTGGCGGACAGAACGTCAACAAGGTCGAGACAGCGGTGCGACTGCATCACAAACCTACGGGCATTATCATCAAAAACCAGGAGTCCAGATCTCAGCTTCAAAACAAAATGAACGCCATGCAGCTGTTGAAATCTCAGCTTTACGAGATCGAAATGCGCAAAAGAAAGGAGGCGACCGCTGCCGTCGAAGGCGCTAAACGGAAAATTGAGTGGGGCTCACAGATCAGAAACTACGTACTTCACCCCTATAAACTAGTCAAGGACCTAAGGACCAATCTTGAAACGTCTAATACCCAGGCCGTACTTGATGGCGAGATCGACGAATTCCTCAAGGCTTATTTGATGGAGTTTGACTAAACCCGTTAAAACTTGTTTTTCCACATCATGCTCTCGACCGGGCGGGTCGTTTTGCGGTTGTACTTGGCATTGCCTTTGGTATTGTAAAGGACCTCAATCTCCCCCTCAACGTGAAAATAAATAAGCTGTCCAATAGGCATACCCGCGTAGATTCGCACGGGTTGGGCGACAGAAATCTCCAGGGTCCAGGTATTGCAAAATCCGACATCGCCCTTACCCGCAGTGGCGTGAATGTCGATGCCCAGCCTCCCCGTGCTTGATTTGCCCTCTAAAAAAGGCACATGACTATGAGTTTCCGTATACTCCAGGGTCACACCGAGATATAACGTATTTGGCTGCAAAACAAAACCTTCGGTCGGAATTTCAAAATGCACGATTTCATTGTGTGCTTTCGCGTCCAGCTCCCTGTCTCTATAGGTCGCGAGATACTTTCCGAGATGAACATCATAGGAATTTGTCCCCAAGCACGTGCGGTCGAAAGGCTCAATAACAATCGTCCCTTTTTCTATTTCCTCTAAAATTCGTTTGTCTGAGAGAATCATTTATTCTAATTTAATTGCCAATATTCGGAAAAATTAAGGGATCTAAAAAATCTTATCATTTTTAATTAGCTTTGCTTTATGGCACTAGTCTATTTAAGGGAACTGGACAACGATACACGTTTCGCGATCTGGCGGATTGAAGAAACCGCCGAAGATCTGATTTCCAGGCTTCAGCTCGATGCGCGCGAAAAGGAGGTTCTCAGCAAGCTTAATAAGGGAAAGAGAACCCTTCACTGGTTAGCAACCCGTGTTCTCCTGCGACATATGCTGGACACTCCGGGCTATATTGACTGTCCTTCCGACGAAAACGGCAAGCCATACCTGGCCAACTTTCCCTATAAAATTTCTCTTACCCATTCATTCGACTATGTGTCCGTAATGATGAGTGCGAACCGTGAGGTAGGTATAGATTTAGAGCTCATCAAGCCTAAAATCTTGCGAATCGCCAATAAGTTTATGAAGGACGAAGAGCTGGCGCTAATAGACCCGGCACACGAGATTCTTCAATTGTATGCTTGTTGGTGCGCCAAGGAAGCGGTCTACAAGCTGCAGGGCAATCGTGGTGTGTCTTTCAGGGAAAATATGACCATTTTGCCTTTTGAGTACCAAAATCAAGGCGTGTTGAGCCTACGCCTAGAGTCCGAGGACCGTAATCACACGTTCAGAGTTCACTACGAGCGATTTCAGGAATATATGCTTGGGTACGTCACCGAGGAGTGGCCCGCAGAACTAAAGTTATAAATGGAAATACGTCAAGACCAACTCAACGAAATCATAAACTTTATCCGTAAGCGCGGATTTTTAGAAACCGATTTACAGTACGAGCTGCTGGACATGATTGTTCCGGAAATCCAAAGTTTGATGCGTGAAAACCCCGGAATGACGTTCGAACAAGCGCTTCATTCCGTGCACGCTGGGCTTGGTGTACACGGTTTCTTGCGTATAGAAGAACAAGTCCGCAAGCGGATGACGCAATCCCTCCGACAGGAAGTAAAGGCGGAATGGAAAAACTGGATCAAATTTCCCCATTTTTTGACTGTTATGGGTTTTGGAATTCTTTGCTTTCAAGCGTATCGGCTCCTGCCACGTAACCTTATCCTCCTTTCGTTGGTGATAATTTTTATACTTGCGCACGTGGGTCTGTATGCGCGATTCTGGCGAAAGCTTAAGAAATATCGCAACACCCTGATGACCAAAGTCGCCCTGGGTTTTACTGTGATTTTCCCAATAGTTTTTTTTCAAGTTCTGTTGAGACTCGCCATTCATTCGGATGCAATTTTCGGCTATCTGCAAGAATATTTGTGGGCTTTACTCTTTGTCCTGCTGACACTTATTTATGCATTTGCATTTGTTGCTGTGTCAAGAATACTTCGGTCTTCCATACTTAGATGCGAATCCCTCGAGGATCAATATGGAAAAATAGTTTCGTAACTTTGTGTTGTAAGATAATTTTGTAGAATGAAGACTAAAGGAAGGCTTTTCTTGATACCTGTCCCGCTAGCGGAGGAAACCGCGCAGCAATCTTTTACTCCTTTCCTGTCCCGCACGATCAATGAGATCCACGAGTATATTGTTGAAAGCGAAAAGTCTGCACGCAAATTTCTAAAGCTCGCCGGCATTGAGCGCCCTCAGAGTGAGTTGGTTTTCCATGATTATGGCAAGCATGCACGCGAGCGCTTCGATTATGCGCGGGCGTTTCGAAGTCTCGAGGAGGGGAACGATGTGGGGTTAATGAGCGATGCCGGCAGCCCTGCCATCGCGGATCCCGGAAGTGAGGTCGTTGCAGAGGCTCACCGCCGGAATATTCGTGTCGTGCCTTTAGTGGGCCCAAATTCTATGATTCTGGCCCTGATGGCCTCGGGTTTCAACGGTCAGAAATTCGCATTCCACGGGTATATTCCTATTGATAAGAAAGGCAGGCAGCATGAAATAAAAGCGCTCGAGAACGAAGCTTATGCGAAAAAGCAAAGCCAGCTCTTTATAGAAACGCCATTCAGAAACAATGCTCTTCTGAAAGAACTTGTACAAGTGCTCTTACCTACGACTTTACTGTGTGTGGCCGCAGACCTTACGTCCCCCACTGAGCAGATCATTGTTAAGCCCGTAAGTGCCTGGCGCCGGCTAAACGTAGATTTCCATAAGAGGCCAGCCATATTTATCATTCATCCCGGTGAGCGACACGCATAAAACAGTTCTGATCGTGGGCGCGAGTCCAGAAGGCCTGATCATGGCTGCCCAACTCCTGCGCCAAGGGATACATCCGCTGATCATCGATAAACGTTCGGGGCCAGATAAAAAAGGGGATTATGTGCTGCTGAAGCCAAGGGCGCTGGAACATCTCCGGCAAATGGGACTCATGGAAGACCTGCACAAAATTTCCACCACGCTAAATAAAACGCGAATGCACCGTGAAAGTAAGGGAGGTCTGCCTGAAGAAGTTACTCAGATCGACTGGAATTCTTCACTCGAAGGAAAAACCCTTTATCCGTTTTTGCTTTTGGTACCGAGGCAGAAACTGCAGCGATTGCTGATCACAAAGTTGACGGAATACACCTGTGCGATTCATTGGGACACGCGACTGAACAAGGTTGAACAGAACGAACATAGGCTGAGTGTGCTCCTGGAAGAGCATGGGATCCCCCAATTCAAAGAGATTCACTGGCTTATCGGAGCCGACGGAGCCGATAGTCTCGTACGAAAGCAAGCCGGGATTGGATTTGAGTCAAAGTCGCCACTGCGCACCTGGTTTTCCCTGGAGGCGAAAATTCCCGACGACCGTGATCTTAGTTCGCTGAGGCATAGCCACATCACGATTTCCCGCAAGGGGCAGTCTTACAGCATTTTTCCAGATGTTGAGCGGTTACACATCATGGCAATGGTCGCTGGAAAACAGCCGGGAGAATTTTCGCAGAAAATCCGGGAGTGGGGCTTCGAGCTGACCCAACCCTCCATTGCTGAAAGCCGCTGCGCGAGGGCAGTTGCCCAATTATTGAAAAGTGGGCGCTGCTTTCTGCTGGGGCAGGCCGGACACACCGAGCCCGGGCCAGGAGACAATGACCTGAATCTAGCTATTCAAGAGGCGGCCAACCTGGCCTGGAAACTAGCGCTGGTCGCCACTGGAAAATCCGACAAAACCCTGCTCGACACCTACCATCACGAAAGAATGCCTGCCGTGATCCAAAGCCAAAAATCAGGCTCATTCCCACTGACGATGAAAAAGCCGAGCAGCGTCTTGCTCGAAAGGTGGTTCGGTATCGGCGAGAAACCCTCTGCCCGGATCGAGAAGACAGTTCACCTTGATTTTACCTATAAAAACACCAAGCTTTCCATCCATCACGCCCCAAGCCGCGAGATCCGGGCGGGTGACCGTATGCCCTGGATGGAACTTTTTGATGAAAAACAAAAGCTATATGTCGATACGCACAGCTGGTGCCTCAAACCAGGATTTGTGTTGCTGGTACTGGGCAAGGTTTCACAGCATGTGATACACGTTTTGAGTCATTGGATCAGGCAAAAATACCCGCAGCACATGCACCTTTATTACCTGCCTTATTCAGACAAAAATAAAGGGATTTTCGACAGGTTTGAGCTTGAAGCCCATCAAAACCAGATGCTTCTTATCCGGCCGGACATGCATATAGCCTACACCAACCGTACGATTCACACGAGTCTGATTGACAATTACATGAAAGAAATTATAGGCTGGAAACACTGATTCGCCAGAAATGTCTATGTTTTTAGAGAAATTCCTTGTAAATTTACCCTTATGGACTTGTGGGAAAATTTGAGCCCGGATTTTCAGATGGGAATGATAATTTTGGGGATAGCCGGATACCTGGCCTTGGCATTGTATGCCAATACGGTCAGGCGCTTACTCCTGGATATTGCTCCTGAAAATCGATTGATGGCCCCTGGTCAGGCTTGGCTGGTCTTGATTCCATTTTTCAGTATTTACTGGAATTTCGTAATAGCCCGGCGGGTTGCGGACTCTCTGACCAACGAGTTTTTTGATAGGAAAATTGCCGAAGTCGAAAATCCCGGCTTGTTTCAAGGGATACTATATGCCGTTATTTATTTGATTTCCCACCTCCCCATTTTCCCCTTGATGAGCCTGTTTGCCGTGGTGTATTTTGTGATTTATTGGGTGAAAATAAGCCATTTCCGATCGTTGATTTCGGAACATAACCAATTTGTAAAAAGAAATGAAACTTAGGGAACTTACTGCTCACCTGGAGTCTATCGCCCCTTTGGCGCTACAGGAATCTTATGACAATTCCGGCTTGCTGGTGGGCGATCCGGAACAGGAAATCACTCAGGGGCTTATCGCACTCGACTGCACCGAAGAGGTGCTTGACGAGGCTATAAGTCTGGGTTGCGACGTAGTTATCACCCATCACCCTATTGTCTTTAAGGGGCTTAAGAAGTTTACGGGCGGCACTTACGTGGAAAGAGTGATTATCAAGGCCATACGCCATGGAATTGCGCTTTATGCTATTCACACAAATCTCGACAATGTCACAGGAGGCGTCAACTCCCGGATTGCGGAAAGATTGGGACTCGGAAAGCAGGCGATATTGTCGCCAAAATCGGGCTTGTTGAGAAAACTAGTGACTTTTGTTCCCAGAAGTCACCTGGAGGCTGTACGGAAATCATTATTTGAGGCCGGCGCCGGAAATATAGGTGACTATTCCGAGTGCAGCTTCAATGTAGGCGGATATGGCACTTTCAAGGCGGGACCAAATGCCGATCCCTATGTGGGCGAAGAGGGAGAGCAGCACCGGGAGGAAGAGACCCGGATGGAAGTGCTGTACCAGCAGGATCAGGAGAGGAAAATCATTCTCGCGCTTCTCGAATCCCATCCCTATGAAGAGCCGGCCTACGATATTATTAAAATCGAGAACACTCATTTTCAGGTTGGAAGCGGTGTGGTGGGCCAGTTGGAACGCCCTATGGCCCTGGAGGACTTCTTCCGTTTGGTAAAGCAAAATCTGGGGGTCGAAATGATTCGCCACACAGACCCGGTCAATGAAAGCGTGCAGCGCATAGCCGTTTGCGGTGGCAGCGGGAGTTTTTTGCTTAACGACGCAATTCGTTCGGGGGCAGATGTCTTTTTGACAGCCGATTTCAAATATCACGAGTTTTTCGATGCAGAGGGCAAAATCGTCATTGCAGATGTGGGACATTTTGAAAGCGAACAATTTACGCAGGAATTATTATTGGAAATAATTCAAAAAAAATTCACTACCTTTGCAATCCGTTTGACGGGCACTGATACGAATCCAATAAATTACTTCAGTTAAATGGAACAAAGCGTAGAACAAAAATTGAAGGCATTATGGTCTTTACAGTCCATACATAGCAAAGTCGATAGGATACGGCAAATCCGGGGTGAATTGCCCATGGAAGTCGCTGACCTTGAAGATGAAATAGCAGGGTTGGAAACCCGTATAGAAAAAATCCGTACTGAGCTTGATGATCAGGAAGATGCAATCGTTTTGCGTCGAAACATGATCAAAGAGGCGGAGGCGGCCATCAAGAAGTACGAAAGCCAGCTCAACGAGGTGAAGAACAACCGCGAGTACGATGCTATCACTAAAGAGATAGAAATTCAGGGCTTGGATATTCAGGTGAGCGAGAAGAAAATCCGTGAAACCGAGTTTGAGATCAGGAACAAAACTGAGGTCTACGAAGCTACCCAACAAGCACTTGCTGAGGCAAATAGCGAGCTGGAAATTAAGAAAGGCGAGCTAGACACCATTACGGCAGAAACTGAAAAAGAGGAAAATGCGCTGACTTCCGAAGCAGAAAAAGCTGAAGAAGGCATTGAAGAGCGGTTGACGAAGGTTTATTACCGCCTGCGGGATTCCTTTAAAAACGGACTTGCTGTGGTTTCTATCGATAGGGACAGCTGCTCTGGTTGCCACAACAAGATACCACCACAGCGTCAACTCGAGATCAGACAACGAAAGAAAATCGTCGTGTGCGAACACTGCGGAAGAGTTTTGGTCGATGATGACCTGGTGACAGAGCTGGACGGCGATACCCAAGGGTAAGCCCCACTCCGAATCAACGATCAGCAATCGGAATTCTAACAATATTCGAGGCTTGGCAATTGTCCAGGCCTTTTTTTGTTTTCAGCTTATTTTAGTACATTGCTTTTTTTTAAGTAATTTAAGGGAAACGCCATGAAGCATTTACGCTTTCGAATTTATGGGAAAGTCCAGGGGGTGAGTTTTCGCGCTTCGACCAAGGCAGTCGCCGACCAGCTCGGCGTAAAAGGAGTAGTGCTCAACGAAGCCGACGGATCGGTCTACGCTGAGGCAGAGGGAGATCATTTCGCGCTGGAGGCCTTTCGGGAATGGTGTGAAGAAGGGCCGCAGGACGCTATTGTAGAAAGAGTCGAGATGGAGGAAATCCCCGAATTGAAGAATTATCGAAATTTTGAGGTCTTGAAACGAATGTACACCTAAAACCCGAGATTTTGTCTGTCTTAAGAAAATTTGCCGGGGATACACTGATTTATGGCGTGAGCACTATCGTCGCTCGGCTGCTGAATTTTATTTTGACACCGCTCTTTGTCAACCGTTTTCCGACAGCCGTCTACGGTGTGTTCACCAATCTCTACAGTTGGGCAGCACTAATCAATGTCTTCCTTGCTTTCGGAATGGAGACGACTTTTTTCCGGTTCTTGCAGAAACATGAGGGGGACAGGGCCCGCGTTTACAATCAAAGTTTTAGCGTCACTCTGGTCACGACCGGATTGATGCTGCTGACGGTTTTTCTTTTCTTGGATCCGATCTCGCGGGGCTTGGCTTCCTGGCTGGGGAACGGTGCCGATAGCGCGGATTTCCGCTTTTATGTCACGCTCTTTGCCCTATTTCTCGCTGCTGACGCGCTCGCGGTGGTTCCGTTTGCAAAAATCCGCGCCGAGGGGAAGGCTCGCAGATTTGCCGCGATCAAGATCACGAATATCAGCATTTTTGTAGTGCTCAACCTGGTGTTTATCGTCGCCTTCCCCTGGATGGCTGAGCAGGCCAGTTGGCAGTGGATGCAGTTTGAGAAGTGGTATCGCCCGGGCTGGTTGGGCTACGTCTTTATTGCCAACCTGGCCGCCAGCATCGGCACCTTGTTGCTGCTCGCCCCCGAGCTCCTAGCCTTCAAATGGCATATTAACGAACGTTCGTTAATGCGCATGCTGCGCTATAGTTTTCCCATATTGATTGCCAATATCTCATTTATTATCAATGAGTTGATCGACAAAATGGTGCTCATTCCCTGGCTCGTGCCCAAAGAATCTGCAGCGAGTGATCTGGGAATTTACGGAGCAGTTTCCAAGCTCGCAATTTTGCTGAGCATAGCCGCCCAGGCCTTCAGATTCGGCGCTGAACCCTTCTTTTTTAATTATTCCAAGAACAGCAATGCGCGGCAGACCTATGCCCTCATCATGGACTACTTTATTATTTTGATGGTCATTGGCATGGTCGGCGTGACAGCCAATATAGAGTGGATAAAATACTTTATCGAGTCCGGCGATCCAGAAGAGCAGCTCAAATTCTGGTCTGGCCTCAAGGTGGTGCCCGTACTACTAATGGCTTACGTCATGTTGGGGATTTATATGAACCTTTCCATCTGGTACAAGCTGTCGGATCAGACGGTCTACGCGCTATACATCGCCGGCATCGGCGCCTTGGTAACCGTGGTGCTCAATGTGCTTCTCATTCCCCACTTCAGCTACGTAGGGGCTGCTTGGGTGACACTGATTGCCTATGCTTCCATGGTCGTGCTGTCCTACTTTTGGGGGCAAAAGAACTTTGCCATCCCCTATAATACCCGCAAGAACCTCGCTTATCTGGGAGCCGGCGCGCTGATCAGTTGGTTGAGTTTCGACGTGTTTCAGCGCAATGTCTTGGTGGGAAATGCCTTATTGCTACTTTTCGTGGGGACGTGCCTTTATTTGGAACAGAATAATCTGAAAAGGTATTTTCTGAGGAAAAACTAGGCAACGATCAGGGGCTGGTCAAGTTCGGCATGTGCAAACCGGTAGTCGATTTCGCTCAAGACTTCCAAGATGTCTCCGACGTTTTCCAGCTTGACCAATTTCATTCTGTACTCTTTGAAATGGGGAATGCCTTTAAAATAATTGGCGTAGTGCCTCCGCATTTCATAAACCCCGGTTCTGTCACCCTTCCATTGTATGGATTTCTCAAGGTGGGTGCGGCAAACAGCTACGCGTTCAGCAATAGTTGGACCCGATAAATATTCGCCTGTCTCCACAAAATGTTTGATCTCCCGGAAAATCCAGGGATAACCTATGGATGCGCGCCCAATCATGATACCATCGACTTCAAACTCGCGTTTCCAGGCCACAGCCTTGTCCACCGAGTCGACGTCTCCATTTCCAAAAATGGGGATTTTAACCCGAGGATTTCTTTTGATGTCACGTATCATGGACCAGTCCGCCACGCCTTTATACATTTGCGCACGGGTGCGCCCGTGTATGGTCAATGCGTGTATGCCAACATCCTGAAGGCGCTCTGCGACCTCGTAAACATTTTTGGTGGTGTCGTCCCAGCCGAGGCGTGTTTTGACGGTTACTGGAAGGGCGGTCGCTTCGACAACAGCCTTTGTCATGGCCGTCATTCTATCAATGTCCTGTAGCAGACTCGCGCCTGCTCCTCGGCAAGCCACATTTTTGACTGGGCACCCATAATTGATGTCGATCAGATCCGGCCTTGCGAGGGTGGCGATTTCGGTGGCCTCCCGCATTGTATCTATATCAGAACCAAAGATCTGAATGCCAATGGGTCGTTCGTACTCAAAAATATCCAGTTTTTGGCGGCTTTTCGCAGCATCTCGGATCAGTCCTTCGGATGAAATGAATTCCGTGTACATCATATCGACCCCCTGTTGCTTGCAAACAAAACGAAAAGGCGGGTCGCTCACGTCCTCCATGGGCGCTAGCAACAACGGAAATTCTCCCAGATCAATATGTGCGATTTTGACAGACATGCTTTTATCCAAAGGACAAAAGTACGAAAATTATTGCAATAACCTCAGTTTAAACGTTTATTCAATTGCTCTTCAACAACTTTCAACACGTTTTTCGGGCGGAGATTCCGCCAGTTCAGGTCATTTAACATTCCCCCGAAATTGATGAAATAGTCTATATTGTGCTGTCTGAACTCTTCGATCACATGTGGGCGAAAATTCACTCCCGCAATCCAGCCATCCTCGACATCCTGGAACCATTCCTCATAATAGCAGTCATCTGAATGATGAAAATTCAAAACGTTTTCACCCAGCAAAATAAACTTTTTGATTCCATTTGCGATCAGCAGGTCAATGACTTCTCGTTTAAGAAGCATGATATCATTGTCAATGGCGTCATTCCACTCGCCGATCAGCTCTATTATCGCCGCTTCCCGTTCATAATCGCAATAAATTATTTTCAAATAAAGTGTATTGGAACCGAAAGAATCCCATTGGGGATGCAGAAGAAAGTTGTAAATTTGCTTGTCGAATTCGAACTCGTTGTATTCTAACCCGTAAAAGGGGGAAAGTTCGTCTTCGGAAGCAATATAATCATCCCTCCATCTATAGTATGGTTCGATTTCATGCATAGTACAAATGTGCACAATTTTTTTGTAAAAAAAGATCGAGAATCGTAGGAGAAAGGGTTGTTTGATCGGTTTTGAGCAGACATGGAGAATAGTACAAAGCGGAACATTTGGATCGCAGTCACCTACGCAGGTGTTTTGCTGTTGGGAATTTTATTGGGTCAAAATTATGTCGATGAAAATCAGCACACGTCGAGGACTGCGCTGATTCCTCTGGGCATTTCTGATCGATCGGACAAGATCCGGCAGACATTGGATCTGATCGGCGACAATTATGTGGACAGTGTCAACCTGGACAGCCTGCAACAACTGGTATTGAGTGAGCTGGTGGGCCATTTGGATTCTCACTCTGAATACCTTTCTCCAAGAGAAGCCCGGGATCGCACCCAGGCGTTGGAAGGCAGTTTTGATGGCATTGGTGTTGAATATTATTTGCTGAACGACACATTGTTGACTGTTGGTCTCATACAAGGTGGGCCGGCGCAGCAGGCAGGCTTGAAGGTGGGCGATAAAATCCTTGCCGTCAACGGCACCAATATAGCAGGCGTGAAAGTGACCGAGGAGGATCTGGAGAAACAAATTATCGGGAGGCGCGGGAGCGTCATGGAGCTGTCTATTCTTCGCGATGAACTGGAGCTGCCTTTTCCGCTTAAAGTGACCAGGGACAAAATGGAAATTGGCAGCATTGATGCGGCTTACCTCATCGCTCCTGGAACTGCTTATGTGAAAATTAAAGCCTTTGGCTCGCGAACTGTCCAAGATTTTCAACAAAAGATGGAGTGGTTACTCAAGGAGGGGGCCCAGGATTTGATTTTGGACTTGCGTGGCAACCGCGGCGGCTACTTCGCAGGGGCTTTGGAACTGGCAAGTCAGTTTCTGGAGGGCGACTTGCCTATCGTATATACTGAGGGACGAAATGCAGGACGCAAAGGATACTTTTCCACGGGAGACGGCGTTTTTCTAGACGGAGGTCTCGTGATTTTGATAGACAACGAGTCAGCGTCCTCCTCCGAAATTGTCGCAGCCGCGATTCAAGACCATCAGAGGGGCCTCATCATTGGATCGCCCTCGTTTGGAAAGGGCTTGGTCCAGGCTCGCTTCGGGTTCGGCGATGGAGCCGCGCTCAACCTAACCGTTGCACGGTATTTCACACCCTTGGGGCGGAATATTCAACGCCCAGATCAGGATCAGAAGCCCGTTGTGAATCCTGGACCGGTCACTCCTACTCCAAAGAATTTGAACGTTGACCAGTCCCTCGGAGGCGCAGACACCTCTGCTGGGGGCGTTATCCCCGATATCCACGTTGAGAGCACCCTGTGGGCCGATCAGGCGCTATTTGATAAAATATCTGAACTCAGATTGATTCCTGAATACGTGTATACCCGTTTGGCAATAGGCTCACCGGCCTACTCCGTTGAACAATACTTAAGGGGATATTTTTTACCCCAGGAAGAATACCAGGGATTCTTGGATTTCATCGAGACCAGAGGGCTGGAGATCAAACCCGCTGAGACCCGGCGCGCCAAGGAACAGCTGAGTGCCGAGATAGAGGCTCTCCTGGGAAGGTATTACTTCGGCAGCGATGCTTATTTCAAAATTAAAAACCGGCGTGATCCGGTGGTCGCCGCCGCACTCGAGCAGTTAACCCCCCTTGCCGAAGAACTTTGGTGATTTATTCGCTTTGCAAGCTCAAATCGGCCCATACTGGGTAGTGGTCGGAGCTTTTTTTCTTGATGATTCCATAGTCGGCTACCGCGAAATCCAGGGTGTTAAAGATATAATCGATCTGAAAATTTGGGAAATCTCCATTGTAAGTTACGCCCCATCCTCGCCCTTTCTCCAGAAACGTGTTTTTCAACCCCTTTTTCACCTGGCCTACAGCAAAGGAGAGTGGTGTATCATTGAAGTCGCCCATGATAATATAAGGCGTCGAAACCTGAGAAAGGTGATCTTTTAGCGAAAGCGCTTGCTCGCTCCGCACCTGGAAACCACTCTTCAGCCGGGAGCCGATTTTTCGTGTGGCAGCCATATCTGTCTCAATTGTCCCGGTGGGTTTTCGGATAAAATCATAGTCCTCTTTTACGAAGCCAAATGACCGAAGGTGGACATTATACACCCGAATGACCGTATCTTTATATTGTATGTCGGCAAAAATGATGCTGTTCACACCATTTTCGAAAGCAGGCAAATGTCCTGACCCTACGATGGGAAATTTAGAAAATATTGCCAGCCCATACGATTCATGCTCGTTTTTTGCTACGGGATGAAAGTACTGGTGTGGCAGCCCCAATTGCGTTTTAAAATGCTCGGCGATCTGATATTTCCCTCGGTGACGCGTATAGAACTCTTGCAAGCAAACGATTGACGGTGCATTTTCGTCGACAAGCTGATATACATCCTCGAGAATCGAAGGTTCGCTGCTGGCCTGATTCTTGGCTCTAAAAAGATGAACATTGTAACTCAAGACCCTCAGACTTTCCTCGTGTCCTGCCGCTGGTCGCTTATCGAAATAATTGAACCCGAAATGATCCTTGAGCGTCCCCCATCCCATGACAAGTGCGATCAAAGAAATCAACGCATAATACCTTTTTTGTATTGCCCACCACAGAAAGAAAAGGAGGTTGATCACAAAAAGAGGCAGAAAAGCCATTCCCAAAAAAGCAATAGGCCAGAAGGCATTTGGATTTACTTTAGGAGCAAGGTAACTCAAGAGTAAGAGTACCGCAAAGAAAATCTGAATACTCAGAAAGGACGATTTTAAAAACTTACGCATGGTCAGTCGCTCTGTTCCTGTTTACTTGCTTTAAATAAAAGCTCTTTCTCGCTTTTGGTCAAACTATCATAACCATTTTGGGAAATCTTATCGAGAATTTTATCGATTTCATCTTGGTTCACAGCTGTTGGCCCAAAGTTTTGACTTCCTGGCTGGCCCCCTCCTCTCCCGGCTGCTTTGCTTCTGACGACTTTCAAACGCTTTTTGCGTTTCAACTTGAATATTTCTGAAAAGTCGTTGCCTTTTTGAAGCTGTTTGATATAGATGAAACCAAAAATTGCTCCGCCAATATGGGCTATGCTACCTCCAGTATTGGAGCCGCCCAAACCTAGAACGTCCAAAATAATAAAAACAAGTGCGAGGTACTTCAGCTTCACATTCCCGAAAAAAAGCATTCGAATGCTATAATTGGGTACCAGGGTGGCGATCGCAAAGATGACTGCGCTGACGCTGGCCGAGGATCCGATTAAGACATGTGAAAAGCGGTAAGGCTCAAAAAAAGGAAGAAGATTGTACGCCAGCAAAAACATGAGCGCGCCAACCAACCCCCCCAACAGATAGACGCCTATAAACTGCCTGCGGCTCAGGAAATCCATAAATATTTGCCCCATCCAGAACAGCCAAAGCATATTGAAAAGCAGGTGGAAGAATCCTACCTGGGTGAACATATAGGTCAGCAGGGTCCATGGCCTGTAAACAGCGTCTCCAAAGGAAGCGGGGAGTTGAAAAAACCACAGAAAATAGCCGTCCCAGCCTGCCGGAAACAATCCAAAAACACCGAGCAGTCGCACGACATGAATGGCCAGAAAAAGCAGTACGTTTATAGCAATAAAAAGATACAAAGGATTATTGCTTTGAAAAGCCTTGTATTTTAAATCTGCAATAAGCGTTGGTTTCCTCATGTCTGTAAAAGATTAGGACCAGTATCCCGGTCTTTTTACCCGCCACAATTTAATCAAAATAAAGCCAAATAACGCACCGCCGAGATGGGCAAAATGTGCTATCGACGACCCCGACCTTGAGAGGCCCATGTATAATTCGAATACGATATATCCTGCTATAAAATACTTTGCTTTTATGGGTACTGGAATAAACATTAAATATAAAGGAGTGTTTGGAAACAGAATGCCGAAAGCGATCAAAATTCCAAAAATCGCACCCGAGGCTCCGACCATGGTGGTGGCATAAATTGTTCTCAGCTTGAGAAAGCCCTCGGAGTCGAGCGCCGGATGATTGCTGTAGACCCTGTTCTCCAGCATTTCAAACCGAAGATAATCTCCGGCAGTGAATGTCCCTGTGATGCTATAAACCTCGAGTCCTTGCACCAGAAACTGCAGTGCGAGTGCACCCAGTCCAGTGATCAGATAGAAGTTCAGAAACCGTTTAGATCCCAGCATTTGCTCTATGACCGGGCCAAACATAAATAGTATAAACATGTTCAGCAGGAGGTGCATAAAAGATCCGTGCATAAACATATATGTAATGATCTGCCACACCCTGAAAAATGGTGAGTCAGGGTAGTATACACCGAATAGCCTGTTTGCATCCACGAAAATGAAGGTTCCTACAAAGCAGATGATGTTTAGTATCAACAGGTTTTTTACAACTGGGGGTATGGCGGCAAATGGAGTGTTCATGTTGGTCATTTTTCAGGTTTTTACTGTTTTTCGAAACGGCTGAGCAACTCTTTCATGGTGAAAGTCAGGATTACCGGCCGGCCGTAAATGGACATATTTGCGGACTGGCAAGCGAAAAGCTTGTCGATTAGTTCAGCCATTTCACTGGGCTCGAGGGCTGTCCCCTCTTTGATCGCGGCACTTTTCGCCAAACTCCGGGCCAGGTTGTCTCGGGTCGAAAGTTTGAGTTGCGCTTTGTTGTTCTTAAAGTCTTCGAGAAGCTGCTCAAACACCTCTTTTTCGTTGAGGGCTTTGTGTAGGTCAGCGGGAATTCCTTCGACGACGTAAGTGTTTTTGCCTAGGTAACTGAGTTGAAAACCCAGCGCTTCGATCTCTGGCAGGAGTTCCTCAACGAGCGCGGCGTCTCCGCCGTTGAAATGTAGTGTCTGAGGGAAAAGGCTGCGCTGACTGCTGCCCCGTCTCGATTCCAAAAGCGATAGAAAGTGCTCGTAAAGAATTCTCTCGTGTGCAGCTTGCTGGTCTATCAGTAGAAAACCCGAGTGTACCTGTGAAATGATATACTTGCGATGCAGCTGAAATAAGCGATTTGAGATGTTTTTCTCCGGCTCTTGCTCGGGCTCTGTCAGCGATTCCTCAAAATTCGTGGATTCGTGAGTCAGGTCCAGCTGTCGGGACTCAACGCTCTGGGTGATTTTGTACAGGGTGTCCCAGTTTTCTTGCCTTTCGTTCCTGCTTCGTCCCTCGGCTTTGTCGTTGTCAGCGGAAAAAGGATTGAACTCGGGATTGAAGGCGATTTGCGGAGCCTTGATTTCCCCCTTATCCGCCTGCGACTCCATCAAGTGGGACAATCCCGTTTCCTGATCGAAATCGATGCTCGGCGTGATGTGAAAATGTCCGAGAGACCGTCTTACAGCAGACCGAACGATCGCGTAAATCGCGCGCTCATCTTCATATTTAATCTCGGTCTTGGTCGGATGCACGTTAATGTCAATTTTCCCGGGGTCAATATCGATAAACAAAACATACAGGGGAAAGGTGTCCGGCTGCAAAACCTCGGCATACGCGTTCATGATTGCATGATGCAAGTATGAGTCCTTGATAAATCTCTTGTTTACAAAGAAAAACTGCTCCCCTCGCGTACGTTTTGCATAGTTTGGTTTGCCTATAAAGCCTCTCAGCCGGATGATTGTGGTATCTTCGGTGATCGGAACCAGCCTTTCGTTGTAATTTTTGCCAAAAAGATGGACGATACGTTGTTTCAGCGTGCCACTCGGAAGGTGATAAATTTCGTTGCCTTCACTGTGAAAAGAAAAATGTATTTCTGGATGAGCGAGTGCACAGCGATGAAACTCATCCACGATATGCCGCATTTCGACCGGATTGCTTTTGAGAAAATTCCGCCGCGCAGGGATATTGTAAAACAGGTTTTTGACCGAAATACTGGTTCCGGGCGACGCTGCGGTCGGCTCCCTGTGCACGATTTCAGAGCCTTCGACACGGATCAGCGCACCAAGCTCGTCCTCGTAGCGACGTGTTTTTAACTCTACCTGAGCAATCGCCGCAATGGAAGCCAGGGCCTCTCCCCTAAACCCCATAGAGCGAATGGCAAACAGATCCTCGGCTTTTCTGATCTTGGAGGTTGCATGGCGTTGAAAACTTATGATTGCATCCTCCTCCAGCATACCGCTGCCATTGTCTATGACTTGGAGCAGGGTTTTGCCCGCATCGCGAACGAATAGTTGAATGCGGTCTGCTCCAGCATCAATTGCGTTCTCGATCAGCTCTTTGACGGCAGACGCCGGGCGTTGCACAACCTCTCCCGCAGCAATTTGATTAGCAACCGCTTCAGGCAATCGCCGAATGATCCCAGGGTGTTCCTTAGATTTAATCATAAAACACAAATTTACAACATTAAATTGTAAATTTGTGTTTTCCCCACACGGGATTTATATATGAACATAAACGTAACACACATTTGTTGTATTGGTGCAGGGTATGTTGGCGGCCCGACTATGGCAGTCCTCGCGAAAAAATGTCCACACCTCAAAATTACGCTCGTGGATGCCAATCCCGAGAAAATTGATGCCTGGAATAGCGATGATTTGGAGCGTCTTCCTGTGTATGAGCCTGGATTGAAAGAGATTGTCGCTGAGACCCGGGGACGGAACTTGTTCTTCTCCAAAGACATTGCCGCCGGTATTGAGGAAGCCCAGATGATTTTTATCTCTGTAAACACACCGACCAAAAGCTACGGGAAGGGGAAGGGGATGGCTGCGGACCTGAAGTTTATCGAAGCCTGTGCCAGGCAGATCGCTGAAGTCGCGACGTCGGACAAGATTGTCGTCGAAAAATCTACCATTCCGGTTCGTACTGCTTCGTCCATTCAGCACATCCTGAAGTACAGCGGGACCGGGCCAAAATTTTCCGTTCTTTCCAATCCGGAGTTTCTATCCGAGGGAACAGCCATCAATGATCTTCTTGATCCTGATCGGGTACTAATAGGCGGGGAAAATCCCGATGCGGTCGCCGCGCTACGCAACATCTATGAAAGATGGGTAAGTCCGGAACGTATTTTGACGACAAATCTGTGGTCTTCAGAGCTTTCAAAACTTACAGCAAACGCATTTCTTGCCCAGAGAGTGTCTTCCATCAATGCGATTTCAGAATTGTGCGAAGCGACCGGAGCCAACGTGGACGAGGTTGCGAGAGCAGTGGGTATGGACAGCCGCATCGGACCGAAATTTCTCAATGCGTCGGTAGGCTTCGGGGGGTCCTGTTTTCAAAAGGACATACTCAACCTGGTGTATATCGCTCGATCGTATAACCTGGACGCGGTTGCAGACTATTGGGAACAGGTCGTAGTGCTAAACAACCATCAGAAGGATCGCTTCGCCGACAAGATTGTCAAAAGTCTATTCGATACGGTTTCAGGCAAAAAAATAGCCTTTTTCGGTTGGGCATTTAAAAAAGACACCAACGATTCCCGAGAATCTCCAGCGATCCACGTGGCAAACGCTCTTCTTCTGGAAGAGGCGCGCCTCTCCGTGTATGACCCCAGGGTGTCGCAAGAGCGTATATTTTCAGACATTGACCAGCCAGAGGCAGTGCTTGAGGTCGCATCAGACCCTTACACTGCGGCTAAGGATGCTTACGCGATCGCGATTTTGACGGAGTGGGACGAGATCAGGAGCTATGATTGGCAGCGTATTTATAATTCGATGAAAAAACCAGCCTTCGTTTTTGATGGGCGGCGATTATTGGATAAAAAAACGATGGCAACTCTGGGTTTCACCTACTATTCTATTGGAGAATAGAAATTTATCCCAGCAAGATGATGAAAAAACATTTAAAATTTAAGTTATTCTGCTTTATTTTTTTGCTGAATGCCTCGATGGCAGTCGCTCAACAGAATATACAGATGACGCAGTATATTTTCAACTCCTTGAGTATCAACCCTGCTTACGCAGGATATAAGGAGGAATGGTTTGGACAACTGGGATTGAGGAGCCAGTGGGTGGGCTTGGACGGAGCGCCTCAGGCAGCGTCTCTCTCCGTGGATGGAATCACAAACATGGTGGGGAAGCGTCATGGCGTGGGCCTGCAAATAATTGCCGATAGAATTGGTCCCCAATCCGCAACTTCGGCTTATGCAAATTATGCCCTCCGCCTCCGCCTCGATGAGCGAGACACGAGAAGACTTAGTTTCGGGATTGCAGCCGGAGTAACGCAGTACAGCCTCAATGGAAGGATGCTGGATCCTGTAGAGTCGGGGGATCCGAATATTCCCACAGGACGCATCAGTGATTTCGTTCCCGATGTCCGGATGGGATTGCATTTTAGCAGTCCCCAATGGTATGCAGGGGTTTCGGTGATGGACATGCTCTCGGGAGACCAAAGTGACAACATCTTTAGATGGGACAAAACGACTACGGACAATCTCCGCCGCCGCCGCCACATTTACGTAATGGGTGGAGCACTGTTCAACCTTGAGGAAGGCTTGAGATTTCGTCCAAGTCTGCTCTGGAAAGAGGATTTCCGCGGCCCATCGAGCTTGGATCTCAACGCGATGTTTATTTTGGGCGATAGGGTGTGGCTAGGAGCCGGTTGGCGGACGGGAGTCACCGCCTGGGAGAAAGATTACCAGCGTTACACCGGCAACCCTTTGAGTCCTCGTAACTCTTTTTCAGCCATTGCACAATTTTATGTGACCGACCGCTTTAGGGCAGGTTATTCCTACGACTATATTGTGAGCCGCTTGAGCACGCTCCAAAATGGATCCCACGAAATTACCCTCGGAATCACCTTTGGTGAAGCACCCCGAATGCTCAACCCACGTTATTTTTAAAATAAAAAGCCCCGGCAGAAGGGCCAGGGCTTTTGTAAAGTTCGAGAATTTACATCTTTTTTACTTAATCCAACCCTCGTTTTCTCAGCAAATAGATCGGATTTGGATCCGCCCCTCTAAATTTCTGGTAAAGAACAGCTGGTTTCTCAGTTCCGCCTCTTTCGAGAATGTTTTTACGGAAGGAATCCGCAGTAGCCTTATCGTACAGGCTAGTTTCCTTGAAAGCCGCAAAAGCATCAGAATCCAATACTTCAGCCCAAATGTAACTGTAGTAACCTGCGGAATATCCAGAGGCAAAAATATGGTTGAAATAAGAGCTGCGGTATCTCGGGATGATTTCGTCAATCAGACCTGCTTTCTGCATAGATGCCGCCTCAAAATCCTCCGCGGATTGGGTGATTTCCGAGGTTTGCGTGTGGTAATCCATATCCAGCAAGCTGGCCGCAAGGTATTCGACCGTGGCAAAGCCCTGATCAAAGGTGCCCGCATTTTCCAATTTCTGAATCAGTTCATCTGGAATCGGCTCGCCTGTTTCATAGTGCTTTGCGTAGCTTTTCAGCACTTCTGAGTCCGCAGCCCAATTTTCCATGATTTGTGAAGGGAGCTCCACAAAATCCCGGGAAACCGAGGTGCCTGAGAGGCTTTCGTAGGTTACATTTGACAAGAGACCGTGAAGGGCATGGCCAAACTCGTGAAACAAGGTGTTTGCCTCATCGAAGGTAAGCAAAGCAGGCTGATCTCCTACAGGTTTAGTGAAATTACATACGATAGAAATCACCGGGGCAACCCGCTCACCATCAACAGTCTGCTGACGACGGTAGGAAGTCATCCACGCGCCACCGCGCTTTGACGCACGAGGGAAGAAATCCGCGTACAATAGTCCCAGATGGCTGCCATCATGATCGAAAACCTCATAGACTTCGACTTCCTCATGGTAGACTGGCACATTGTTCAACTGCTGAAAAGTCAGCCCAAAAAGCTTGTTTGCAACCTCGAAAGCTCCTTCCGTCACACTGCGAAGGCTGAAATAGGGCTTCAGTTCCTCTTCGTCGATGGCAAATCGTTTCTGACGGATTTTTTCAGTGTAGTACCTCCAGTCGTAAGGCTCTGGATCAAAGTTTTCTCCAGAGGCTACTATTTCTTTTTTAATGTCAGCAGCCTCAACTTTTGCCTTGGCCAAGGCGGGAGTCCACAGATCATTTAGCAATGCGTAAACATTTTCTGGGTTTTCAGACATCGCCTCTTCCAACACATAATGCGCGTGCGTCTCATAGCCTAAAAGATTGGCCCTTTGCAGTCGCAAATTGGCTATGTCGACCAAAACCTGGTTGTTGTCATGCGCATTGCCATTGTTGCCCCGCATCTGGTACGCGTCCCAAATCTCCTTTCTCAATTCCCGATTGTCTGCGTATTGCAAGAAAGGCATTACGCTAGGGTTTTGAAGGGTGAACACCCATTTTCCCTCTTTTCCCCGGGCCTTTGCCTCGTCAGCTGCAGCTGCGACAAGCCCTGATGGCAGGCCAGAGAGGTCAGCCTCATCTTCTACGACCATTTCAAAAGCATTGGTCTCTTCCAAAAGGTTTTGACCAAATTTCACGGTCGCAAGGGCCAGATCCGAGTTGATTTTCCTCAATTTATCCTTGTCTTCTGCATTAAGGTTTGCCCCATTGCGAACAAAGCTCTTATAGTAGTCCTCCAAAAGCTTGTGCTGCTCGTCATTCAGACCAAAGGAGTCTTTGTTATCCCATACCGTTTTGATGCGATTGAAAAGGGTATCATTCAGGGAAATATTATCCCTATGAGCCGAAGAAATCGGCGCCAACTCGACCGCCAAAGCTTTCAGATCATCATTCGTATGCGCGGAATTCAAATTTCCAAAGATCGTATTCACCCGACTGAGCAATTTGCCTGAATTTTCGTAGGCAAGGATCGTGTTTTCAAAAGTGGGTTCGTCTTCGTTCTGAACAATTGCCGCAATTTCTGCGTTATGTTGTTTGAATGCTTCGTCAAAAGCAGGTTTAAAATGACTGTTTTCTATACGGTCAAACGGTGGAACCTCAAATGGTGTGTCAAACGGTTCCAGGAGCGGGTTTGAAGCGGTCTTATCTCCGTTTTCACATCCTGCCACGGCAAGAGCGAGTACCATGATAAATGGAAAAAATGGTTTTTTATTCATCTTGTAAAAAAGCTTAGTTTGCCCAAAGGTATGAAATGCTCGTAAAATAACCGTATATTGCAGGGTATAATTATGATTTTGAGGATTCACCGCATATATTGGCTTTTTTTCAGGTTCTTGATTGCTTTCAATCTGATTGTAACCGGATTGCTGGTGTCGAGTCTGTTTAGGCTGGAAACGCTTAGCACCGGCATTTTTGTAGTCATGCTGGGCGGAAAGTTGCTTGGGTGGATGCTTTCCATCGTCATTGAGCGGTGGTTCTATGCTAAAGGCCGCGAGTCTTTATTTAAAAATGCAGGTTATGGTTACCGACACCTGCTCGGCTATACCTTTGCGCTTGATTTTATTTATTTCTCAGTAATTGTGACCCTATGTCTGATGACGATGAGTTATATGTAGACAGTTTATCCTGCCGGTTCGGTGCCAAAATGGTGCTTAGCGGGGTGTATTTGCGATGCAAGCCAGGAGAGGTTTTGGGTCTACTCGGCCGCAACGGTGCCGGAAAATCTACTCTCTTGAAGGTGATTTTTGGCCAATACCAAGGCCTCTATAAGCATTGCACGCTGGATGGGTCAATTTACAAAAAAGGTTATTTGACCAGGGAAATCGCATATTTACCCCAGGAATACCTTATTCCTGGCGACCTGAAGCTGCAAGCGGTCCTGAGTTTTATGCCGGTCAGTAAATATCGCGACGCCTTGATGGAGATTCCGCTGATTCGGGAACATCTCCGCCATCGCCTGGGCACCTTGTCTGGTGGGATTCGGCGCATGATTGAGGCGTTAATGATCATTTACAGCGATGCCCGCTATGTTCTGCTGGATGAGCCGTTCTCTAATTTAGCCCCAGCCTATATCGATGAGCTGCACACGCACATCCGAAAGCTGAAAGCAGGGAAAGGCTTCGTGATAACGGATCACTATTATACGCGCGTGCTCGAAATCAGTGATCATACGCTCTTGATACACAATGGAAGTAATTATCGAATAAACGGATTGGAAGATCTTTATGTGCATGGCTACATCCCTGAATCGGCACTGTGACGAGTTTTGAATTGTGAATTTTAGTATTATTTAAACAGAAAAACTATGGCAAATATAACATTTAAAGGAAGCCCGACTTCCACAAGCGGAGAGCTTCCCCCGGTGGGCGCTCAGGCACCTGATTTCAAATTGACAGGGACTGACCTGAGTCAAAAATCCCTGGCAGATTTTAAGGGAAAGAACGTGGTGCTTAATATTTTCCCGAGCCTTGACACCGGAGTTTGCGCAACGTCTGTCCGGAAATTCAATGAGAAGGCTTCGGAATTGGACAATACGGTAATCCTGAGTATTTCCAAGGATCTCCCTTTTGCTCAGGGCAGGTTTTGTGCCAATGAAGGGATAGATAAGGTCGTGGCCCTGTCGGAGTTCAAGGATTCCAATTTTTCAGATGCCTACCAGGTGAAAATCGGCGGTGGGCCGCTCGAAGGACTGTTGAGCCGCGCAGTAGTGGTTATCGATCCCGAAGGAAAGGTCGCGTACACACAACAAGTCAGTGAGATCACCGACGAGCCGGATTACGAAAAAGCTTTGGAAGCAATTCGTTAAAATAGATCCGTAGGAATAATTCAGTAGGAATAGCTCAGACTGTAAGTGACGAAGGCCTTTCTGTCCGTGGCGGAATGGTTTGTAAACACTAGTTTGGCCCCGACATCAAAAACCGGTAGAACGTACCGGAAAAAGTTCATGTCAGCCCTCAATTCCATGCCTAGTGTTTTGGGGGTCAGGGGGTTTTTATGTCCAACATTTTCGAAATCCGCGAAGACACCGCCCTTTATTCTCTTCATAAAGAGCAGACCGCCGAGGGCCCAGTCGGGGTAGGCAATAGGCAGGTGATAGCTGCTTAGAAGTGTGTTTTGTACCCGCCCCGGCTTGAGCCTGTCAAAACCTGAAACCATGGGGATTTCGCTGGCCCGGACGTAGGTACCCGACCCGTTTTGCGCATTGAACCTCAAGACAAATCCGTGATTACGCGCAAATCCTGGAAAGTAGAAAGTGCTTCGGAGAGCGTAATGAGTCCCCTGCATCCTGTCCGTTAAGGGAAGATGGCGGAAGATCAGCGATAGGTTTTGCCCCCAACGGGGAGAAAGATCCAGTGCGCTTCGCCTGACGTTGCGGCTAAAGTACATCTGATACGATAGTGGAAAGCGAATGGACTTGACAAAACTTTCCGAAACCGCCGGCTGATCCATCCCGTAACGTTGGGTATAGGAGGTGTATAATCCTGCTCCCATGTCATAGACATAATTCCTGTAATAATAGACCAAAGGCACCTGTACACCTATTTGAATACGGTTTTCCCTCCACCTTACCTGGGTTGCCGCACCACCTCGCTGCGCATCTTCGTTTGAAAAACTGGACATGGCTCCCCGATTTCTGAATCCAAACTCCAGTTTTGGGAAATACCGCTGGTAGGCGATGCTCGCATGATAGGCAAGGCGGTTTAGGTCGGGGTCGAAGCTTACCCCCACTCGGGTTTGCGTCGTATTGAGCAGATTGTCCGATAACCAATAAATCCCCGGATGAAAACTGGAAATGCTCGAGAAGTCGCCGGAAGTGACTGACAGGCTGTGGAAGTTGAATAGGTTGAGCCCGTCGCGGAAGCGCGTCGAGGGCCATGTGGTAGAGTCTGGAAGGGTTTGCCCGGACTGTTGCTCTTGTAGCAGTGGCTGGAAGTAGTCCAGGCGCTGTCCCCACGTTGGCGGGTACGCGGGATCCAGGTCGTCCAAAGCAAGTCTACTAATTCTGTGACCACCCAGCTGATAATTGTTGAAAAGGAGCTCGCCGGTGGCCGGGTCTATGTCTGGATGGAAGGCGCCGAAGCGGGCGTTCGTGAGCCTGCGTATTTTCCCTGTATGGGATTCCCACAGGTACAAGTTGTCAACGCCGTCGTAGTGCGCTTTGAATGCAACGCTGTCACCCCAGTAGACGGGGCGGTCGAGCTGCTGGCGTTGCCATGCGAGGAGGGGCAAAAACGCGCCTGTCTCCAAGTTTATTTCGATGAGGGTATTGCCCTGGCCGGAAACGCCAACCCCGACTAGCTTTTTCTCCCGGTGATGGTAGGCCGGCGACTGCAACCGGTAGTCCGATGGGACTTCGAGTCTGAGGAGCTCCAGGCCACTTTCGGCGTCTAGCACCAAAAGCGCCTGCTGGTTATCCAGCCCGATCTCCATCACCGCAATCTGCTTGCCGTCAGGACTCAGCGTTGGCGAGAACAAGCGGGTCTTCCGGGTAAGTTGTTTATAAGTGCGGTTTTCAATGTCGTAGCGATTGATCACATGGAACACCTGCTTGCTGTAGCGTGGATTGCGGCGCATTTCTTCCCAAACGACAATGCCCTGGGCATAACTAAAATGAGGCGAAGCCTGCCATCCAATTTCGACCAGGGTTTCTATTTTGTTGCCAACGCTGTCGAGAAGGACGATTTCCGGTGCCGTGGCAAAGCTTTGATGGAGCGCAACTATTTTTCCGGTTTCTTCCATTTTTTGGGGAAACAGCCAGTCTGAGGGAGTTGGACCACTTTCTCGGGGGTATACATCGTACGCAATCGGGCTCCGTTGCGCCTCCCTCCGCGACCATTCCTGCTTGAGTTCCGCCGTTGTGACTTCATGCCATTGACGCGTGTTTAGTCCGGTTATTTTCTTTAAATTCCTGTTTAATAGATAAAAGCGAAATGGGTTTCTAGCCATTTCCCCTAACAGCGTATCCAAGAAATGTGGCGAATGCTCCTTGCGCATTTTGCTGACCATGAAATAGCCGAGCTCGTAATATCCCGGGGTGACATCTTTCATCGACCCCAGGTAGTTCTTCTCATAGGAATAAGATTTTCCATTCAAAAGATTGGTTCTGAGCTTCATGTCCCAGGACGGCTGTCGGCCCCTGCCCCCATCGGTAAGCAAGGTTTCGGTGAGCACCGCATCCCCCTCAAAAAACCAGGACGGTAGCTGCAGGCCAAACAAGGCAAGACCCAATTGTTCCCAAAACGGAGCGCGGAATCCGCCTACCAATTTGTCGAATTGCACCACATGCCTAAGTTCGTGGACCGCCAGATGATGTAGCCATTCATCTATTTCTCCGGTCGGTGGCGGCACCGTAAAAAACTCAGACTTTCGCGGAGCAAGCTGCACAAAGCCGTTGGAAACCACGGTCTGATTTTGCAAAATGATGGAAATTTTCCGGGGAGTTTTGCCTAGAGAGCGCGCAACCCGGTGAATCATGTTTTCCATGGCAGTGCTCAGTTTTTGCGCTTCGGATTCGAGCTCCTGGGGAAAAATTACCTGGAAATGTGGCGTGTGGATTTGGCGCCAAGACAAGTGAGGGGGATTTTGTTCAAAATCCAGCACTTGGGCACGTGCGCATACCGAGACAAAAGTCAGCAGCACGAGCCAAATCAATAGTTTCCAATAGCGTTCAAATCGCATTAATCAAAATTAAATGATAAATTGCACAAAAAAAAGACGACTTTTGCAGCAAATTCTCAGCTGCGAAAGCGCGCACAAATCAGGATTAGCAATGTAGGACAATTTTTTAAATAAAAGAAAGGGGGGTCAATGGAAGAAATCGACATGTTGGTTGAGCAGGTGGAAAACTTGCTGGTCGAAGCCAGACCAGAAGCATTGAAAGCATATTTGGATGAGCTCAACATTTCGGATGTAGAAATGCTGATCGACGAGCTGCCAGATCATGGACCCACTTTTATCGAGACATTGAGTACCAACCGGGCGGTGAACGTCTTTAGGATCCTCGATTTCCCGACTCAAGAGAGAATCCTGAAAAAATTGTCCGGAAATAAAATCTCCGAGATCATAAACGAACTTCCGCCCGATGACCGGACGGCTATACTCTCCGAGCTGAAGGGCGATGTGGTCAAACAGATGATCATTTTACTATCGCCTTCGGATCGTAAAGAAGCCTTGGCATTGTTGGGTTATCCGGAAGATAGTGTTGGCCGCCTCATGACTCCGGATTATATCACGGTCAAACAGCACTGGAATATGGAGCGCGTTCTGGAGCATATTCGCAAGTATGGAAAAGCGTCAGAAACCATCGATGTGTTGTACGTGATCGACAAAAGCGGAGAATTATTGGACGATATACGAATCAGGGACATTTTGCTGGCCTCACCAGAAACCCGGGTGAGAGATTTGATGGATAGCAGGCTGATTGCTCTCAGAGCCAACGATCCCCAGGAGGATGCGATCAGCGTGTTTCGAATGAACAATCGAGTTGCACTTCCGGTGGTGGACGAATACAATATTATGCTTGGAATTGTGACGGTCGATGACATTCTCTGGGTCGCAAACGAGGAATACACCGAGGATATGCAAAGAATCGGGGGTACGGAGGCGCTGGAGGAGCCCTATCTGAATGTTTCTGTATTTCATCTGGTGAAAAAGCGCGCAGGATGGCTCATCGTGTTGTTTTTCGGTCAACTTTTGACCACGACGGTGATGGAACACTATGAGGCTCAATTGGCTGGCACTGTGTTGCTGCTGCTCCTGGTACCGCTGATTCTCTCCAGCGGAGGAAATAGCGGGTCGCAGGCCTCGACGCTGATCATCCAAGCGATGGCCTTAGGCGAAGTAACCCTGTCGGACTGGTGGCGTGTCATGAAAAGGGAAATTTTGTCCGGTCTGTTGCTCGGCGTGATTCTCGGGACCCTCGGTTTTGTCCGTATCTATGCCTGGGAAAGTTTTTCAGGGACGTATGGCGAGCATTGGTACCTCATAGGTCTCGTGGTAAGTTTATCACTGACCGGAGTGGTGCTGTGGGGATCACTGATGGGGTCGATGCTACCCTTTATTTTGAGGCGATTCGGATTTGATCCCGCCACCTCGTCTACGCCCTTCGTTTCTACTCTGGTGGATGTCACCGGGTTAATCATTTACTTCAGCATTGCAATGGTCATACTTACCGGAATTCTCATCTGAGAAAAGTTTCCGCCGGTAAAATTCTTCAAAAATATTTGTTGAATTGAAAAAAAATACCGAATATTGCAGTCCCAAATCCAATATACCTTTCGCAGGTTATTGGAAGCGGAAGATTCCTGAATAGCTCAGTTGGTTAGAGCATCTGACTGTTAATCAGAGGGTCGCTGGTTCGAGCCCAGCTTCAGGAGCCAAAAAAAATCAAAGCCTTACAGAAATGTAAGGCTTTTTTTATTATTAGCCCGCCAAGCTCAGAGCCAACTGCAACTATCCACGATAATGTGCGCTTTATTTCATAAAAAATGCGTATTATTGTTTGTTACAATTGCTCCGCATAGTTATGAAAATTAAATACTTACTCATTTTTGTCTTAATTTTTCAACTGTTTTCCTGTCAAAAAGATAAAGGGGGAGATTATATCGATACCTTATTGACTATTCATATTGTTTCGGAAGATGGCACCGACTTGCTTAACCCTAGTTCCGACGGGGCAATACGTTTTCCATTTTTGGAGGTCTATAGTATAATGGATGATACCAAAACCAAGCAACTTAATGGGGTTAATATTAATAAGTACGAAATGGACTCTCGATATTATTTACTTGTTAATTTGGAACCTGATAATGCTACCCGGGGGAAATTCACCTATGTGCTTGAGTATAAAGACCGAGTTACCGATACACTCACAGCAAGCCTAATAAGGCAAGGAGGCAATATCTGGGTGGATGATGTCCGGGTAAACGGTACTGTTTTTCCGAAGGACGACATCACGATCATCAAAAATGATTTGCAAAGCAATTGAAGCGGGTTCGAGGCCTAGTCCCTTAATTTAAGTATTGTACCGCTGCATGGTCGCCACTTTCAGGGCTTCTTTGATCTGTTCGAGAACCATGGGCACTTTCTCGTCTTCAATTTGAGTAAGAACTGTTTTCCAAACCATCTTATTGTTTGAGTAACTCAGGAATTCCTTCCCCAGGGGTGTGATTTTTATCGGGAGATCCTTGTCATCGCCGCCTGCGTCAGCGCCTACCGTCTTGATAAGGCCGGCATCTGCCATCCATTGTATGTGTGTGGACATTTCCTCGCTGGAATGCTCGTCCATAGTGTTCGGACGCGTTGATGGTGAGCCAGATCGCTGCGCATCCAGATCGCTTAATAGGTGCTTGACCAATTCTAAATCTTTTTTCATACAAGTTCCGCTATTTCTATTACTATGAACGTAAATGCCGAGCCAAATGTTTTACAGCACCAAAAAAACGGCAAAAAAATAGCCGTCCCGGAGTAGGAACGGCTAACACAATAAATATAGTTAATCTTAGATAACTTTCACATTTACCGCATTTAAGCCTTTACGGCCTTGTTCGACGTCGTAACTAACATTGTCGTTTTCCCGCACCTGGTCAATAAGACCGGACGAGTGCACAAAGATTTCTGCTTCGCCAGAGTTAGGTACAATGAAACCGAAACCTTTGGTTTCATTAAAGAATTTTACTACTCCTTCTGCCATTTTGTATTGTATTAAAAAATTTATAAAAACCAAAGTTAAAAATAAATGTTTGAATTCCTACAAAATTATTGAAAAAAAATCAATACTTACTGCGCTTGGACATCATGAAAAAAAATGCTACCTTGCCAGTTACATAATCTCTAGGATATGAAGCATAAAACAGCATCCCTCAAGGCGCTTCAAAGCAAGGGCCACTCCATCGAAAAATTGCCATTCTCCATCAGGATTCTTTTGGAAAACGTGTTGCGAAACCACGATGGTTTTGCCATAAATGACGAGCACCTCGACACATTGATCAACTGGGATCCCAAAGGCACAGACAAGGACATTCCTTTCAAGCCGGCGCGCGTGCTGATGCAAGATTTTACGGGTGTGCCCGGGGTAGTTGATATGGCTTCTATCCGTGCCGAAGTGATTCGTAAAGGCAAGGATGGCAGCAGAATTAACCCTGCAATCCCGGTGGATCTGGTGATCGACCATTCGGTGCAGGTGGATTTTTTCGGAACGAATTATTCCTATGAACAGAATGTCGCACTGGAATATGAGAGAAACGCGGAGAGGTATGAGCTTTTGAAATGGGGGCAGCAGGCTCTGGACAACTTTACGGTCGTGCCTCCGGGCATGGGGATTTGTCACCAGGTCAACCTGGAATACCTGGCCAGTGTGGTTGCCGCCAGGGATGGCTGGGCTTTCCCGGATACTTTAGTAGGAACTGATTCACATACACCTATGGTCAATGGTATCGGGGTGATCGCCTGGGGTGTAGGTGGAATTGAGGCGGAGGCTGCGATGCTCGGTCAGCCTATTTATTTTACTTGTCCAGAAGTCATAGGTCTGAGGCTGACAGGCGCGATTCCCGCTGGCTGTACAGCTACGGATATGGTGCTCACGATCACTAAGTTGTTGAGAGACTATGGAGTAGTCGGAAAGTTTGTTGAGGTTTTTGGCAGCGGCCTGGACCATCTTTCGGTCACCGATAGGGCAACTATTGCCAATATGTCTCCAGAGTTTGGCTGTACAGTCACTTATTTCCCGGTCGATGGACAGACCCTGGATTATATGCGGAAAACCAATCGATCCGAAGAACAGGTCGCACTGGTAGAGCAATATTGTAAGGAAAATCTTTTGTGGAGAACAGGCCGGGAGGAAGCGGTATACACTGATACCATTGAGCTTGACCTTAGTACGCTTGAGCCAACTGTTTCTGGGCCTAAACGTCCTCAGGATAAAATTCTTCTGAAAGATTTTGCAGGTGCTTTCTCGGATCTTTTAAAAAGTGATTATAATAGAACATATCTTCCGGTGAAAGATCGGCAGGAGCATGCTTGGCTTTATGAAGGCGGCTCGGGCAGTGAGTTTCTTTACGAACCTCAGACAACTGCTGCCGGTGTGGAGGTCGAGCCTACTGACCTGCATTCCGTGCGGATAAAAATAAAAAACCAAGAGTACGTGCTTAGCGATGGAAGCATCGTTATTGCTGCGATTACGAGTTGTACCAATACGTCAAACCCTGCTGTAATGGTGGGAGCGGGTCTCGTTGCAAAAAAAGCTGTTGAGCGCGGGCTGCGGACCAAGACCTGGGTGAAAACCAGTTTGGCACCGGGCTCCAAGGTGGTAACAGAATACCTCCAGCGCGCCAATCTGCTGGATGACCTGGCGGCACTTCGTTTCCACACTGTGGGCTATGGTTGCACATCCTGTATTGGGAATAGTGGTCCATTGCAGCCCCACGTTGCCGAAGCCGTAGATAAAGGTGATCTTGTGGTTGCATCTGTCCTCTCCGGAAATAGAAATTTCGAAGCGCGCGTCCATCCTCAGGTAAAGATGAACTTTTTGATGTCGCCCATGTTGGTTGTGGCATATGCATTAGTAGGGCGGGTTGATGTTGATCTCATGAACGAGCCTGTGGGTTACGACCCTAATGGGCAACCGGTATTTTTAGCCGATATTTGGCCTTCGCAGGAAGAAATAGCTGAGACCATCAAAGCATGTATGCGGGTCAGCGACTTTAAGGAGGTTTACGATGTGATCTTTGACGGGGATGATGCCTGGAGGAAACTGCAAGCACCCACCGGGAAGGATTTCGAGTGGAAATCCGACTCCACCTACGTTCAGGAAGCGCCATTCTTTAAGGACATCAGCGAGGAGCCTGAGCCTCTGGACGATATTCATGGGGCGAAGGTCTTATTGTACCTGGGCGACTCAGTAACTACGGATCATATCTCGCCCGCGGGTTCCTTCAGGGCGGACTCAGCCGCCGGCCAATACCTGCTGGAGCGGGGCGTGCAACAAAAGGATTTCAACTCTTATGGCTCTAGACGTGGAAATCACGAGGTCATGATGCGGGGAACTTTCGCAAACGTTCGGATTAAGAACAAGCTGTCCGACCGTGAAGGAGGCTATACCAGTTATTTGCCCACCGGGGAGGTGATGAGTGTTTATGATGCAGCGATGAAGTACATCGATGATCAAACGCCCCTGGTCGTCCTTGCTGGTAAGGAATACGGAAGCGGATCGTCTAGGGATTGGGCTGCAAAAGGAGCCAATCTGCTGGGTATTAAAGCTGTTATTGCAGAGAGCTATGAGCGGATTCACCGAAGTAACCTGGTCGGCATGGGTGTTGTCCCCTTGGAGTTTCCTAAAGGCGAAACCGCTGAGACCTTGGGTCTAGATGGTACCGAGTCCTTTG
>CAYNZH010000001.1:77678-81304 GCA_964401685.1 uncultured Sphingobacteriaceae bacterium | reverse complement strand
TTTCCTAAAGGCGAAACCGCTGAGACCTTGGGTCTAGATGGTACCGAGTCCTTTGAAATCCTGGGTCTAGCCCAAAATTTGACACCGCACAAAACAATGGAAGTCATCGCAGAGAAAGCCAACGGTGAACGCATCGCATTCCACGCGAAAGCGAGGTTTGATTCTGAAATCGAGATCGAATACTACAGGAATGGCGGGATCTTGCATTATGTGCTTCGTAACTTTTTGAAACAATAAAATCTTTAATATATTTGCACAAATTCAACACAGGAAATGTCAACAACAACTCAACCCAGACCGGCACGCAAAACGGTCAATAACGCCAATCACACAGGTGATTATGTGATGCTTGCTCTCGCGGTAGCGATTGGATTGGTCGGTGTATTTTTAAGATTTTTACAGGATTCCTTTGTCCTTTCGATGATTTCCAACCTCGTGCTGGCAGTCGGCTGGATTATTGCGATTCGGGTGGTTTTCAAGATATTGAAATAGTATTCCCCATTCAGGGGCGGGTGGAAATCCGTTTTTAAGAAGTAGATACTGTCGCTCTGACGAGGTGTGGCAGTATTTCTTTTTGAAAGGAAACAAAGTTTTTTCTGACATCGGATTCGCTGACTGAGGTGAAAGCGAAAGAAAACACGATGCTTTTGCTCGCTTTGATCAAAAAGGTGAGCTTTTCGGACTCAACGGCCTCGGAAATTTCTGAATCATTGATAAATGCGCTGATCAAAAGCAGTTCCAGGTCGTCTGAGAGCGTTTTCAAATACTCTTGCGTATTTACCGATTCGCGGATGAAATCCCAGCCTAAAAACTCGTTACAGATGGTGTAGGTCAGTCTGCTAACCCTCAGTATCGTAGTCGAGAGGTAGGGCTCGAGATCGTTTCGTTTGTCGTATTTCACAGCGAGCAATTCCTTGATGCTTTGCTGTATATAATCCATCAAGATCGCATGGAGGACCAGCTCCTTGCTCTCGAAATACTTATAAATTGTCGCTTTCGCCACCTTTGCTTTGCGGGCAATCTCGTTGACGCTTGTCTTTTTATAGCCAAACCTCCGGAACAAATCCTTGGCGGATTTTTTGATTGTTTCTTTGATTTTATCGGCTTCCATACCCCTTTTATTGGCTAGTTCACAATTACAATTGTTTCTCCTCTTTTGCTTGCTCGGTAAGGCTTCAGAGGACATTCTGCTATAGATGCAGGTGATCCATTCTTCAATAAAAATGTGGCCTGCGAACAAGGATCCACAGCGATCAGCCCGGAAGCATCAACCTGAACAGCACAGCGTTCAACGGGGTTTACAGGGCTACAGCGATCATAAGCGGCGTATTGGTCATTGCCAAGATTGATAACGATCAGACCGGCAATTCCGCCAGTAGAGATTTCCGCGTAACCATAGGGTATCCTAAGCTGAGGATACTGCACCAGCGACACGATTTCCGTGACCTGAGTATCTGGAATGACATTGCAGCCACCCTTCTTGCAGGCGTTAAAAGCCAATACACCCAGTACCAGATACAGAACTATCGACTTTTTCTTTAGGAAACCCATGTCATTACGCCTCAAATCATCTCGCTCTCAAATTGTTGAAGGAATCTCAAATCATTTTCAGAAAAAAGGCGAAGATCCCTGATGACGTACTTTAGATTTGCTATTCTTTCTATTCCCATGCCAAAGGCAAATCCACTATATCGTCTGCTGTCTATGCCACAGTTTTCGAGAACCGCGGGATCCACCATGCCACAGCCAAGAATTTCGACCCAGCCACTGCCTTTACATAGGGTGCAACCAGCGCCCTTACATATCGTACAGCTGATGTCCATCTCTGCTGAAGGTTCAGTAAATGGAAAGTAGGATGGCCTGAAACGCACTTTTGTGCCCTCGCCAAATAGCTCCTGCACAAAGTGAAATAGGGTCTGTTTGAGATCCGCAAAAGACACATCCTCATCCACATATAAGCCCTCCACCTGATGGAAAAAACAGTGAGCCCGAGCAGAGATCGCTTCGTTTCTGTAGACTCTTCCCGGCATGATTGCGCGAAAAGGCGGCTTGCCGTTTTCCATCATGCGAACTTGGACGGAAGAGGTATGTGTTCTCAGAGCGATGTCGTTACCGTCGGCAGATTTTTTTATGAAGAATGTATCCTGCATGTCCCTTGCCGGGTGCTCCGCTGGAAAATTGAGTGCAGAGAAGTTGTGCCAGTCGTCTTCGATTTCGGGGCCTTCTTCTACATTGAAACCCAGCTTCCTAAAGATGCCGACGATTTCCTTTCTCACCAAAGCGAGTGGATGGCGAGAACCTATTTCCGTGCCAATTCCCGGAAGGGTCAGATCTTGTTCGGGGCGATCCGCCGAAGTTTGCTCCTTTGAAGCGATTTCCTCCTGAAGCGTTTTATAAGTGCCTTCCGCCAACTGCTTAAATTGGTTCAACACTTGGCCTAGTGTTCTCTTCTCTTCTGGAGATACCGATTTAAATTCTTCGAATAAAGCCTTGACTATGCCTTTGTTCACCAAGAATTTCAGCCTGAAGGCCTCAAGTTCTGCGCTGTCCTTAGCCGAGAAAGCTTCAATTTCCTCGGTATACTGTCTGATTTTGTCCTGCAACATGGTCAAATATAAGGATGCTTTCGTTTAAAACAGAAAATCGTGCAATAATAATTGGTTTTTGATCGTGTCAAAACGGTTCAGAGCTTCCATAGCTTCCTTGTAGTCGCCAAATTCGTGGTAAAGTGCGCCAAGTGCCTCCTGAATCGCCAGTTGCATGACCAAAAGATTGCTCTGCTTTGCAAGCTGGTCTGCTTCCTTATATTCTTCGAGTGCTACGCTGCGGTTTCCAGATGAATTTTTCGTTTCTGCCAATCCAAAGATAATACTCGGCATCCATTCGGGATGGTTCTTTTCCCGAGCAAGTTCCCTCGACTGGAGGAGAAACCACTGTGCTTCAGGATAGCGGTTTTGGATGGTGTAGACTTCCGCCAATACATAATACGCTAAAATTCGGCCAAGATCGCCTTCACTCCCGCGGATACCTTTATATAAAGGCAGTACCTTTTGTATGATGTCCTGTTCTGCTTCGTGAAAAGCTCCGTTTTTTGCTTTAATCAAAGCCAGACGGAGGGTCGCGTAGCCTTGTGTGGATTTTTCTCTGTTGTGCACAGCATAATCCAGAATCTTCTGATAAGATTGCTGGGCCGGCCGGAGTTGGTTGGCAAATTCGTACAGTGCGGCAAGATTATAGTGTATGGTAATTATGTCTGCAGTTTTGTTCAGCGCCGTTTTCGTGGCCAGTGCCTTTTCGAAATAGCTAAATGCGGTCTCAGTCTGTCCCAACCTGAAGTATTCCCATGCTAGCAAATGCTGCATGTCGCCCATCTGGTCCCGGTTGCCTAATCGCTCCGAATGATCTATTTCCATGAGCAGCCAACCTTCTACGCTCTGGCGTTCACCTATTTCCCTGGCCAATGTAAATTGGCTGTCGCCAGTATATTTCCATTGGGTTAGATAATCCTGTTTCTGCAGCATCTTGGGGATTTCGATCTCGGTTTGCAGTAGCGCTTCTATTTCCCGGGCCAGAATTTCCTCCCGACTGAGCGGTGGTGGCACACGGTAGTCCAGGGGACCGATAAA
>CAYNZH010000001.1:20599-77578 GCA_964401685.1 uncultured Sphingobacteriaceae bacterium | reverse complement strand
GAATCAAAAATTTTCCAGTGGCGGGACAGTAGCTGGACACTATAATCACTCAAATTTTGAATCACGATCCTATATGCAAACA
The DNA here is from genome assembly GCA_964401685.1 of uncultured Sphingobacteriaceae bacterium. Taxonomy (GTDB): domain Bacteria; phylum Bacteroidota; class Bacteroidia; order Sphingobacteriales; family Sphingobacteriaceae; genus DASRQK01. The sequence goes on along the minus strand of CAYNZH010000001.1, from coordinate 77,496 downwards.
TAAAATGTTCGTTTTCTGGATCTGAGTATTCAGGCTGGTAGTAAGTCTCAACTGAAACTTTGACTCCGTCGGTGATTTGTGTATTCATTTACCTAACAATCTTTTACAAACTTAACAATCGCCTGACGTAAATGCAAGCGGATTTAATCATGAAATATGTTGTGCCTGCACTATCGACACCTGTTGAGCGATTTTGCCAGCGATTTCGTGAAATGCTTCCGTGGTTGCGGATTCTCCCGTAATAAGCACCGGCGAGCCACTGTCACCTGCGTCGCTGATACTTTTTACCAAGGGAATTTCCCCTAAAAAGGGAATTCCGTACTGCTGCGCAAGTGCTTTTCCTCCGTCCTTTCCAAAGAGGTAGTATTTGTTGCCTGGGAGTTCAGCAGGAGAGAAATAGGCCATATTTTCAACAACACCGAGCAGCGGTATATTTATGCCGTCCATCAAAAACATGCCCATCCCTTTTTGGGTGTCCGCAACCGCCACTTGCTGTGGTGTGGTCACGATTACCGCTCCAGTGATAGGAAAGCCTTGTGCAACAGTGATATGTACATCTCCTGTTCCCGGGGGAAGGTCAACAATAAGGTAATCCAGGTCTCCCCAGTCCGCATCGTTAAAGAGCTGCTTGACAGCTGTGCTCACCATGGGCCCTCTCCAGGGAATGGGCTGGTTCGGGTCGGTGAAAAATCCTATGGACAACAGCTTGAGGCCATACTTTTCCAAGGGTTGTATCTTGTTTTTGCCATCAGCAGTCACAACGGAATGTGGTTTCGCTCCCGTCAGGCCAAACATGATCGGCAGAGACGGCCCATAGATATCCGCATCCAGCAGTCCTGTTTGTGCTCCCGAAGCCTGCAGCGCAAGCGCCAGGTTTGCAGCGACAGTTGATTTACCAACGCCCCCCTTTCCTGAAGACACTAAAATAATGTTCTTGATCCCCTCCAATTGATTTTTCTGATTTAACATCTGGGAGGTCATTCGTATGTTGACTGAGATTTCATCATTTACAAAGAGTTTTATCGCATTCCGGCACGCATTTTCCAGATGGTCTTTCATCGGACATGCCGGTGTCGTCAAAACAACATCGAAGCTGATTTGTTCAGAAGTAATATTGAGATTTTGAATCATGTTGAGTGAAACCAGATCTTTTTTCAGATCCGGATCCTCTACGTGGCTCAATGCTTGTAGTACTTTATCTTTAGTTATCATGGTATCCGTGATTGTTAGTTTACAAAAATAAGGAAAACATTGACCATATTTGTGTCATAAATGAGTAGATTTACGCAAACCAAAAAGCTTCTCGGGAGGCACTCGAAAACGATTGCCTTTGTGGGAGGGACCCTTTTTTTGATCGTTATCCTGCTCGCGATCCTGGCCCTGAATAAGAGGCAGGGGATGTTGGATCAGGCTCTAGTAAAAATACAGTCCCGGGCAAAAAGTGCTTATTCTGTCGATTTGAGCATCAGTGAGGCGGGTTTCAGCGGAATGAAGACCATACGCCTCGGGCACATGCAAGTGAAATCTCTCCCAGATTCCAGTGCCTCGAGCCTCGACTCTATTCCCTTTCTGCAGGCCAGAGACGCGCGTATCAGCCTGAAACTTTGGCCCTTGCTTCGTGGAGAAGTGCAGCTTTCAAAAGTCAGCATGAACCAGCTTTTAATTCAGGCCGTGACCCGCGATAGTGCGACTAATTACGGATTCCTCAGTAGACAAGACCGACAATCTGGTGAGACTCCTGTACAGGATGCCGAGGCCGAAGAGCGCAATTTTGCGAAAAGACTCGACGGCCTATTGGGGAATATTTTCAGGAGTTTACCCATAAATATACAGATGGAGGATGTTGCGATGAGATTCCAAACCGATTCGTCGGAGCGAAATCTTCATATCGCGGATTTCTCCATGAAAAGAGGAGATTTCGATGCCCGTATAGAAGTGGACGGCCAGATTCAGTGGGCAGCTTCAGGTCAAATCAGACCTCAGCGTCAGCAACTTTTCCTCAAGGTAGAGGCCCTGGAGTCTCCATCAACTTTACCCATCCTGGAAGATGTGTTTGGGCTTAAAGTTGGCTTTGATCTTTTGGAAATGAGGTTGGCCGAAGTGAAGAAGCTCGCCACGAACGAGCTAAAACTTTCATTCTCAGGACACATTGAGGGTGCGTCAGCCTACCATCCCCGGATTTCTGAACAGAGCGTGGAACTGCCTCAAGGTCATTTCGACGGGGAACTCCTTGTCGGTAAAGAGTATGTAGAGCTGACCGAAAACTCGCGGATTCAGGTCGAAAGACTTGAGGCCATCCCCTACCTGAAATATTCGGCAGAGCCGGCCGCTGCCTTTGATTTTTCCCTGGAGACCCCCCTGATGGAAGCTCAGGACTTTTTTGATGCTTGGCCCAGAGGACTTTTCAGCTCCCTGGACGGTATCCGCGTTTCCGGCAAGCTGAAATACGTCATGTCCGGGCACTTCGACACTAGCAATCCGGATGACATCGTCTTCGATTCTCAGCTAGAGAACCATGATTTTGCCGTGAATTCCTGGGGAAAAGTAAACCCCACCCATATATCGGGCACGTTTGAACACACCCCCTTTGGGGAGGATGAAGCCCAATCCTCATTTCTGGTGGGGCCCGAAAACCCCGATTTCGTCAGGTTGGGTGAGATTTCCCCACATATCAAAAACGCAGTCCTAACGACAGAGGATCCGTCATTTTTTTCCCACAAGGGGTTTGTCATGGAATCAATTCGCAGTTCTATCGCGACTAATTACAAGGAAAAGGCCTTTGTACGAGGAGGAAGCACGATCTCTATGCAACTGGTTAAAAACGTCTTTTTACATCATAACAAGACTATGCTCCGCAAATTGGAAGAAATTCTACTGGTTTGGCTGATAGAAAATACCCGCGCGGTTAGTAAAGAAAGAATGTATGAGGTATATTTGAATATTATTGAATGGGGGCGCAACATTTACGGTATTGGGCCGGCCTCGCGATATTATTTTGGCAAACACGCCTCTGAGTTGAGTGTGGGTGAGAGTATTTACCTTGCGAGTATTGTTCCAAAGCCAAAAAGTGGTCTGTATGCTTTTGATCATCGCGGACGGCTCAAGCCTTATATGTATAAATATTACGATTATGTAGGGCAAATAATGCAAAGACGGGGACTGATTCCGCCGGCTGAGCATGAGGGCAACTACGGCTATTACTCAGTTGTGCTCGAAGAAAGGTTGAGGCCGGCGCAGCCCTTGGGCGCAGATACGCTGAAGATTTCGCCGCCAGAAATGCGATTTGATTTTATTTTACCCCACTTGGACAATGAAAATAACAATAGAGGACAAGCACTTTGAGTGCGTCATATCGTATGATCAGATCAAAAAGCGGGCGCGCCTGCTCGGCGTGCAGCTCTCGGTCGTATTTGAGCATAGAAATCCCTTGTTTATAGGTGTGCTGAACGGTTGCTTTATGTTTTTCGGCGACCTGATGAAGCAGATTTCCATACCTTGTGAGGTGAGTTTTGTCAAGTTTTCATCTTACGAGGGGGATCAACGTGCGGATCAGGTGACTCAACTGCTTGGCCTGGACGCTGATCTGAAAGACAGAGACGTAGTCATTGTGGAAGACATCGTGGACTCGGGAAACACCCTTAGAAAGACACTGGACCTTATTTATGAGCACAATCCCGCCTCGGTGACGGTCTGTACCTTGTTGTTAAAACCCGACGTCGTGGAACACGAATTTGAGGATTTGGAATACGTAGGTTTTGAAATTCCCGACGATTTTGTGGTCGGATATGGTTTGGATTACAAAGGTAAAGGCCGGAACCTGCCTGATATTTACAGCGAAATAAGCTAACTTTACCCCCATTCAATAGGCGATATGAAACGGGGCTTTTATGTAATACTTTTCTTGCTGTTGGGCTGGAGTGCTCAGGCACGTACTTTACAGGACGATGCCCAGGACACCGGATCGAATAACCTGGGCTGGATTGCGAGTCCAGACCCTGATCGGCCCTACCCCCTGCTCGACAGCCTGCGTTCTGCTTGGAGCGTTCAAGGAGATCTATACACGTGGATAGCTCATCTGGATAGCCTGCGACCCTCGAGTGAAAAGGGCAGTTTTGACGGTCAGCCCAAGCTCACCCGGGATAGCTGGATCGTGATCGTGTTGCTGGTGCTTTTTTTGATGTTAGCCATTTCACGATTTATTTTTCCCGCAGACTTGTCCGTTTTGGTGGTTGCTTATTTCAACGACATGGTTTTTAGTCAAATCTCTAAGGAAGAAGCTGTCTTCAACTCCTGGCCCTTCCTGTTTCTTTTTGGATTTTCAAGCCTTGCGATAGGTCTCTTCTTTTATCTTAGCGCAATCGCGGGTCTTTTTGACCTGAATCAAGAAGGAATTCAGACATTTTTGATCGTCTCCCTGTTGATTTTGCTTTTATTTGGATTGAAAATTCTCATTACCCGGTTGATAGGCTACTTGTTTTCCATTCAAAAAATCCTAAAAGACTACATTGTCGTCCTGTATCTAAGTTACTTCAACATGGGCATGCTCGTGCTTCCAGTAGCCCTTCTTCAGGCATTCTCCCCCCTGGATGCGGCCAACTGGCTGGCGTATATTACCTTGGCTTGGGTCGCCCTCGCCGTCCTTATCCGCCTCGGAAAAGTAGCTTACCACTTGATTGTCAATTATAGGTTTTCAAAGTTTTATTTATTTATGTACCTTTGTACCCTTGAAATAGCACCCGTGCTTATTATAGTAAAACTATTGTATCGTTAATAAAAAGGAATGCAAGTGTCGGAAGAAGGTAGAGAAAAAAAAGTTAAAAGTATTTTGGTGACTTTACCAAAGCCGGAAAATGAAAAGTCTCCCTATTTTGCGTTGGCAGAGAAATATAATCTCAAGCTTGATTTCAGAGCGTTTATACATGTTGAAGGGGTGCCTGCCCGTGAATTTCGCAAGGAACGCATCAATTTGGCAGACTATAGTTCAGTCATCTTCGTCAGCCGCAATGCTGTCGACCATTTTTTCAGGATTTGTGAGGAAATGCGCTACGAGGTCCCTGCAGATCTAAAATACTTCTGCCTGTCAGAGACCATTGCCCTCTACCTGCAAAAATACATACAGTACAGGAAACGGAAGATCTTTTTTGGCAAGCAAACGGTCAAAGATCTGGAGGATGTACTCAAGAAGCATTCCGATGAGAAATTCTTATATCCGTGTGCAGACGTTTCCAACGAGGAAGCGCTGAGCTGGATGCAGGAAAATGGTTACGACTATACGCCCGCCGTGCTGTTCAGAACAGTGGTGAGCGATCTATCCGATTTGCAGGACGTGTTTTACGATATTATTGTGTTTTTCAGCCCCTCCAGCGTGCAGTCCTTGTATGAAAACTTCCCGGATTTCAAGCAAAATAACACGCGTTTGGCTGCTTTCGGGCCGACGACACATCAGGCGATTCTTGACAGAGGCTTGATTTTGGATATTCCTGCACCCACGCCAGATGCGCCCAGCATGACTATGGCTGTGGAGCATTACATAAAAAAAGTCAACAAATAGCGTTTTTTATTTAATATTTGATTCGTTTTCAGCATATTTGCAGATAATTGTACGGTTGGTCTGAAATTTGTACGGATAGACTTCGGGTTTATTTTGCCAATTTTAGACGGAGTAAATTATAAATGAATATTCTACAAACGGATGAATAAGAAATATAAATGGGTGTTACTGGCTGTGATGGCGGTAGCAGTGGGTGTATATGGATTCCAGCAAGGTCATCGGCCAAGAGTAGAGACCAGGGCGCCCTACAAGGATATGGTGCTCATCCCGGGAGGGACATTTATAATGGGTCAGTCAGGGCAGGATTTGACTTTTGGCCAGACCCCACTGACTCGGCAGGCCACGATTTCCCCTTTTTATATGGATGTGACCGAGGTGACTAATATACAATATCGTGAATTTGTACATTGGGTGAGAGACTCCATTTTGGCGCATCGGTACCTTCCTTCCTATCTAAAAGAGGAAAACGGACAAACTTTTGTAGATTGGAACAAGTTTCGTAGAAATTCACCTTGGGATTCCAATGATCCGGCACTCAAGCAAGCGGTGAACAATATGTATTATCCCAGTCAGGATAGAATTTTTGGTCGTGAGGAACTAGATGCCAGGCTGATCAATTTTTCTTACGAATGGTATGATCTCAGAGATGCAATTCTTCACCGAAATGACACCAGCATGGTCAGATCGGATTTTATCCGTCGGGAAAGTCTCAATATTTACCCTGACACCACCGTCTGGGTGGCAGATTTTAGTTATGCACAGAACGAGCCCATGCTCTATGGGTACTTTTCACATACTTCCTTTAACCACTATCCAGTCGTGGGGGTGAGTTGGAAGCAGGCTGAGGCTTTCAATGCCTGGAGGACCAAAAAATTTGAAGATTCACAGGCTTCCAATAATGGGAAAAAGCAGGTTTTGCCTTTTATGCTACCTTCAGAAGCGCAGTGGGAGTATGCCGCCAGGGGTGGAAAACTCGGGATGCCCTACCCTTGGGGAGGCCCGTCGCCCCGCCACGGAGGCGGATTGCTCATGGCCAATTTCAAACCAGGTAGGGGTGATTACGGTGAAGACGGATTTGCCTACACGGCCCCGGTCGGCTCCTTTGAACCCAATGACTTCGGCCTATACGATATGGCAGGTAACGTTGCGGAGTGGACGTCGACCTCTTTCAGTGAGTCGGCATCTGTATTTGTCCATGATTTAAATCCGACCTACCGTTATGACGCCAGAGAAGACGATCCGGAAGCGTTGAAAAGGAAGGTCATCCGCGGCGGGTCCTGGAAAGACATAGGTGCTATGATGCAAAATTCGGCCCGAACCTACGAGTACCAGGATTCATCTAAATCATACATCGGCTTTAGGAGCGTTTCAGCCCTTTCAGGCGTTCAATAAAAAACTTTAATCACTATTATGGCACAAAAAGGAAAATTCAAAGTCGGAATCAACAACTTCATCTCTTGGGGAGCAACTGTCGTCATCATTGGACTGATGGCCAAGTTGATGCACTGGCCATGGGGAGATTGGCTGATTGTCGTTGGTTTGGGTACCGAAGCTTTACTGTTCTTTCTGCTCGGTTTCCAGCGGGAAGAAGACGCAGCTCCAGAGATGCAGGCTGTTTCCGCGAACAATGTGGGTGCCACGGTCGCTTTGGACAACATGCTTCATGATGCCAATATCAATGCAGAAACAATCGGTCGTCTTGGCGAGGGCCTGCGGACTTTCGGAGAGAAGGTCGAGGCTATATCAAATGTGTCGGACGTGTCCCTGGCCTCAGCTCAGTTTGCAACTTCACTCAAATCTGCATCAGAGGGTTTTGGTAATTTAAATCGTTCGTTTGAAAAGGTAACGCAGGATTTGGCTAATATTAGCAACACCAATACCGATACCACCTCTTATCAGGAGCAGATCAACAAGCTGGCATTTAACCTAAAAAACCTCAACGCCATATACGAGCAGGAGCTGACAGAGTCCGGCCAGAAACTGAGAGCGATAACGCAGGAATTCGATAAAATCGGCGAAACCTTCAAGCATTTCAATGCTTCGGCATCGGATACAGAGCAACTAAAAGAGCAGATCAACATTCTCAACAAGAATTTGGCTGCGCTGAATTCGGTTTATGGGAATATGCTATCGGCAATGAATCAATCGCGTCCTCAATAATAAGCTATCGAAATGGCGGGAAAGAAAGAAACACCCAGGCAAAAAATGATTGGGATCCTTTACCTGGTGCTGCTCGGATTGGTGGCGCTAAATGTAAGCGATTCGATTTTGGACGCCTTTAAAAATTTGTCGGTCAGTTTGAGTACCTCGACTCAAAACACGCAGACCGGTATTGATAATATGTACGCGGCTTTCCGGGAAACTAAGCTAAAGGATGAGCCGGACCGGGCTGAGCCCATACTCTCCAAAGCCGAGGATGCGACGCAGATGGCCAATCGGCTGAGCAGTTATATAGATTCGCTTAAGGTGGTTCTGGCTGCTGAAGGGGGTGGGGAAAACGAACGCTCTGGCGACCTGAACAAGAGAAACAATATGAGTATCAGCACCCGCGTCATGATCAAACAGGGACACGCTGAGCGTCTAAAGCACTTGATCAATGATACCCGCAACCAGTTGCAGCAAATTTCCAATCAGGAAGTGAGCTTTTCACTGGATGCGCAGGACCCTCCACCCAGGGCGGGAATCTCTAAATCCTGGGAGCAAGCCAATTTTGGTGACGGAATCCCCTTGACTGCGGCGATTACTGCACTGGATAAGATAAAGGCAGACATAAAGAACGCTGAATCCGCCGTGGTGAGGCATATTTTTGGTGAAATGGACATGGCTGTGGTCAATTTGGACCGCTTTGCGGCAGTCGCAGTGGCACCCTCTTCGTATATCATACAAGGGCAGCCCTACACGGCGAAAGTTTTCCTGACGGCTTACGATTCCAAATCAAATCCTGAGATCAGTGTCGGTGGGCAGACCCTTCCGGTCGTGGATGGGCAAGGTACTTACTCGCTGAACACGAGCTCAGAAGGCGTTTTTGATTGGGTTGGAACGATCAGGGTGCGTCAGACTGACGGGACGATTGCGGAGTATCAGACAGAGCCGCAGCGCTATCAAGTCGCGCGACCATCCGCGGTTGTCTCTGCAGAGGCCACAAAAGTACTATATATAGGGGTAGATAATCCCATTTCCGTATCTGCGGCGGGAATTCCGCGGGAAAGTATTTCTGTGCAGGGTCAAGGTGTGAGAATCACAGGAAACGCAGGAAACTATACGGCGAGGGTCACCGAGCCAGGACGAGCCACAATCAGTGTCAGCGCCAGAATTGGCGATCAGACCCAGGCGCTCGGCAGCACCGAATTTAGGGTCAAGCGAATTCCAAAACCTCAGGCAAAGGTCGCTGGTCGCTCCTCGGGCAGTCTTTCGGCCGCTCAAATCAGAGGGCAGGATAGAATTTTTGCGAGTTTGGACGATTTCGAATTTGACGCCAAATTCACTGTTTCTCGCTTCTCGATGATGGTGCAAAGGCCTCGTGTCGATCCGCTGGGCCCTTATCAAGGAACCAACGGTACATTTTCAGAAGCGATGAAAAACGCGTTGAAAACAGTAACTCCGGGTTCTTTTGTTTATTTTTACGATATAATTGCGGTTGGTCCTGATGGATTGCAACAACAATTGGAGGATTTATCATTCAGGATCAATTAGAGATCCTTTTAAATAATAAGGTATGAAAAGTACATGTTTTATTGGAAGCCTTTTGACTGCGGCGCTCGTGATGTCAGGCGTTTGGGCATTGGGCCAGCAGGCCAACCTGTCCAATAGCACCACACCAATACCTTTACAAGAGCCCCCAGTGGATGGATACTATGTGAAATCGGACATCTTGGACCGGAAAGTCATAGAATACGCGCCTATTCGTCCCGCAGATGTTGGTTTTGTGAAAAGGGTATGGCGGGAGTTTGACTTGAGAGAAAAGGTCAACACGATTTACGCTTCGCCAAATGCAGGTCTCATCAATGTAATAATGGAAGCGGTTTTGGCCGGTGAATTGACAGCCTACGATCCCACACCCACTGAGGAGGATCCAACTGGTGATAGCTTCAAGGTGATTCTACCCGTTGATCAGGTGCTGAACCGTTTTGGCGTGGATTCCACATTGGTGGAACAATATGATGAGGACGGAAACGTCGTATCTTCACGTTTTGAAGCCGGCTCGTTCAACCCTGCCGACGTCGTCCGCTTTAGGATAAAGGAAGACTGGATTTTTGATAAGCAGCGATCCGTCTTTGAACCTCGTATCGTCGGCATAGCACCTTTGGTAACCCCAAATCTGGAACAATTTGGCGGCGGTGGCGTGGACGAGTTTGGTATCCCGCTGCGCGACCCCAGTGCACAAGCAGGTCCGGAGATAGATCCGTACCCTGCCTTTTGGATTTACTTTCCAGAAGCCAGGCATATTTTTGTTAACAAGGAAGTGCCTAACCGTCACAACGATGCGACCGGACTGAGTTATGATGATGTCTTCGTCCAGAGATTGTTTTCAAGTTTCATTGTCAAGGAATCCAACCCCGAAGACCTACGCATCAAAGACTATGTCGCTCACGGACTGGATAGACTTTACGAAGCCGAGCGAATCAAAAAGAAATTGATAGATTTCGAACAAAATCTGTGGTCCTATTAAAAGAACTTTTCGTAAGTTTGTTATTGGGAAATAATATTTGAATCGTGCAACTAAAGAAAGTAGAAAAAATTTCCGGAATCAGTACTGCTGACTTCACTAAAAACTACCTTAATGCAGGAATTCCTGTAGTTTTGCAGGATTTTGTGAGCAAGGATAGTCCCGCGTGGACAAAGTGGAACTACGACTATTTCAAGGAAATAGCCGGAGATAAAGAAGTAGATCTCCTTGGGAAGGAAGACGCTTCCAACGATCGTGCTGCCAGTGCGCCGGTAGCCAGGATGAAGTTTGGTGAATACCTTGACCTGATTGCAACCAACGAACCGACGGACTACAGGATTTTTTTGTTCAATCTGATGAAGTTGAAGCCCGAGCTGAACAAAGATATTATATACAATGACGTCACCGGGGGCAAAGTCCTGCAATGGTTACCCTACTTGTTTTTCGGAGGTGCGGGGTGTAGCACACGCAACCATTTCGACATAGACATGTCCCATGTTTTTCTGACCCAGTACCGCGGTGTCAAGAAAGTTTGGCTGTTTCCCCTGGATCAATCCGATCTTATGTACAAGTTGCCGTACAATTTTCATAGTACTGCCAACTTAAAAAATCCGGATTATGACAAATTTCCCGCTTTGAGGCACGTGAACGGCTACGAAGCGGAAATTCATCCCGGCGAAACCATATTTATGCCGTCCGGTTGGTGGCATTATATACAATATCCGACCGAAGGCTACTCGATTTCAGTCCGCGCTTTGCCGACCAAGATTTACGACCGCTGGCGCGGATTCCGCAACCTGGTGATCACGCGGCACTTTGACGACACCATGAGAAGAGTCTTTAAAGATCGCTGGTATAATTACAAGATCGAAGCGGCCAACAAGCGGGCGCGTCGGGCTTTGCGTAAAGTGCAATCGTAATAACGCGCAGTATACCGATCAATATTCTAATAATCCCCGTCCTTCTGTCGGATTCGGGGATTTTTTGTTTATCACGGGAAATTAAAGTGTTTTTTTTTAAATATTTAATTTGTTATAAAACCCTCTTTCACTCTTTTCTGAGTTTCATCAGACGCGGATTTCTTGTTATTGGTTTTGCTTTTATTCGTTCCGAAAATATATCGGACTGAAAATCTGATTCTTTGGGATTCTTGCTTAAAGAATGTATTCAATTGGTGATTGGGCATCGTGACGGTATGGGAAGTATGGTGCCAATTAAACAAATCGCTCATAGCAAGCGTTGCTTGCACCTTTCGTAATTAGATTTATCTTAGTGTAGCTTTCGTCCTGAAAAACCCTACTGTATTAACCACTAGTCCTAAATAGATCGTACAGCTATTTGGGTAATCCTGAAAAACGTTTCGCTTTAATCCTCTGGATCAGAGCATTGATTATAATTTTGCACGAAATCTCTTATGTTAATATGCCATGTGAAAAAAATTTTACAGGGCACGCATGGGGCAGCCAATTAACTCCATACGGTCCATGGTAATTTGCTGTCAGGCAAAATAATTCGCGGAAAATTTTCGGCTTTGTATGTTTTTTCTTACTTTGCGAAAGACCAATTATCATAAAACATGAAGAGTAAAATCAAAATTCATATCTATTAATCATTCTTTTTTATCCTTGCTTATAGCTGTGAAAAACGAGAATTGCGGATGGAGCCTGCTGAGCAGGTATTTATTTCGAAATTGAAACAAGATTTTGAACTTGAACATATGGCATTTTCTAACCACGCTAGCTATCCCGAATACACTTTACGACAAAAGCTTCAACGCGTAATTAACTGGGAAAAAACTCATGGAAGAACGGCAAACCAGATGTGTTTTCTGGCGATATAATTTTACAAGAAACATATATGCCGGATGTATCCCAAGAAGGGGTTGTGTCAATTTTAATTCATGAAATTCTTCATGCATATCTTAGTTATAATTCGCTATTGAATAAGGAGCCGATTAACCATCACGAAACAATGGCAGCTAAATTTATTGATCCCATGGCCGATTTTTTTCAGCAATTATTCGGCATTTCGCAGTTTGATGCCTATTCATTAGCGTGGGCAGGGTTGTTTTACACCGACGCTGGCAACGTTTCTTCCATCGTGATTGGTGGAACAAGCTATTCAAGGAATGCTATAAATTATGCTGCTGCAACTTTCAAAGGCCGCGGGTCTGACAATAAGTTGCTGGCAGGGACTGAACAATGCGATAACAACTAAAATCATGAGATATTTTCTAGAAATCCTGACAAAAGAACTGCGTACTGCCTGCTCTTTGATATTGATAAGTTTGGTATGTATCAATTGCGCTACAGGGCAGAGCAAGACTCACATCCGATTGGAGTTGTTGGACAGCTTGTTTGATACACATCATTATACTATCAAAACGCTGGAGCACTATGGTGTCGATGAAACGATCGAACTGTATAACGTTTTGGATGGAGCGAAGCTATATCTTTTTTCTGTGCTGCCTGATTTCAAAAGTGGAGAGAATTGGAAGGTCATCGATCCAGCAACCCTCAGCAATAAAACATTTTCAGGAGGAGAATTGTCCGCTTTATTTTCGGAGAAAGTGATGTCAACGGATTATTTGGAAAAGAAGAGCCTTAGATATTTCCTAATAAAAAAAGAAACCGATCAGTATTTTGAAAGCAATTTTTGCCTCAGTGAGTTTTTCTTTGTTGGTGCCAATTATAATTCTTCATTTTTCAACAATCCCTACGGAGTAATCAATATTGGGCAGGAACCACTGAGCGTTGAAAAGATGATGGATATCTTCCGTTCGGAAAAGGATGAGATGTTTCGTTTACCTTTTCCGCTTGACGTAAGACAGCCTCATACTTATTTACACAACCGATGGCTGCTCCAGAGAGAGTATCTTTCAAAAAGTTTTGCACTAAAGGGCGATACTGCTTACCAGTTCTGGACCCTGATAGACTGGCAGTTTCATGATGGATTTAACACACAGCGCGGAGTTGATCGTTTTGTATATATTCCCAGTAAAGGAATTGTGGGCGGATCCTATGATTTTTATTTTCTCGCCCCAGAAAACTGGCATTGGCTTAGAAATAATATAAAAGGTTTTGTTCTCACGCGGGAAGACCTCTGGAGTTATGTACAGCAAGAGCGGATCATGCTTGCCGAAGAATTCAAATAATTCATGATATTCGACCAAGGGCATATAAACTTGCTCGGTAGATTATAGCCCCACGCACCAACAGAACCTACAATTCATAAAAAAAAGCCAGACCTTCCGGGCCTGGCTTTTTCTATTATGAACCAATTTCTTGCGATATTATTTCGCGCGATTGGGATCTTTAGGTTGGCGAATATCTTTGTATGGATAAGTTTTCATTTCCTCCAACAAAATTGAAATCGTTCTTTCCAGTTGTGGATCACGCCCTTGGAGCAGGTCTTTGGGGAGTTGCTCTACGAAAACATCCGGAGCGACTCCTTCGTTTTCAATGATCCAATTGCCTTCAAGATCATAGATTCCGAAGTTTGGCGAAGTGATCCGGCCACCATCCAACAAAGGTGGATAACCGCTGATCCCGACTAGGATTCCCATAGTGGTCCGTCCAACGAGTTTGCCTAGCCCTTTGACCCTGAACATGTAGGGCATCATATCTCCGCCGGAACCGGCGTTTTCGTTGATGATCATCGCCTTCGGACCGTAGATGCCGTTTCCTGGAGTGAGGAAGCCCTTTCCGTCCCTGATCGCCCATCCGCTAATCTGCTCTCTGGTAAGAAGATCTATTACGTAATCAGCAACCCAGCCTCCGCCGTTATTACGTTCGTCGATCAGCAGGGCTTTTTTGTCCATCTGCGAGAAGTAGTATCGGTTGAAATAAGTATAGCCTTCGGCTCCAGTGTTGGGCATATAGACATAAGCAATCTGGCCCTTGCTGAGTTCGTCAGTTTTGCGGCGATTGTCTTCTACCCACGCCATGCGCCTTAGCTGGGATTCCTGACCGAAACTGACAGGAACAACCGTGACATCTCGCGAACCCTCTTTGCCCGTGTGAGAATTGATCGTGAGGACGACCTGCTTACCTACTGTGTTTTCAAAAAGACTGTAAATATTCATGCTGGCATTAAGCGGAGTGCCGTTGACAGCTAGGATATAATCTCCTTCCTTAATTTTCAGCCCAGGCTCAGCGAGTGGCGCTTTGAACTGCGGATTCCAATCCAGACGCGTAAATATTTTTTCAATTTGATAATAACCCCCCGTCGTGTTGAAATCTGCACCCAGTACGCCTACAGCAACAGAAGGCGTCGAGGGCTCGTCACCGGGATAAATGTAATTGTGACCCACGACCATTTCACCCATCATTTCATTGAGCAAATAACCAAGATCTGAGCGGTGATTTACGTAGGGAAGGAATTTTTCATACTTGGTCTTCATGGCAGCCCAGTCTACACCGTGCATGTTTTCCACGTAAAAATATTCCTTTTGCATAGCCCACACTTCGTTGAACACCTGCTTCCACTCTGCTGCCGGATCGACCAATTGTTTAGTATCGTCCAACTTGAGCTTGCCGGTTTCGGGAGTTGCTGGCTTTTGCCCTGCGGGTACGATATAGTAGGAACCTCTCGCAGAGTAGATCATACGCTTGCCATCGGCACTGACCTGAAAGCCACGGGCATTTTCGATTAGGGTTTTGTTTTCCTTTTTCTTAATGTCATAAACCCCGATAGTCCCTGAGCGTTGATAAAGCAACTGGTCGGGGAGGCTTCCGTCGAGGCTATAATATCCAGGAGGCAAAGGCAAGGCTAGAATCCTATTGCTGACCTGATCAAAGTCGATCTTTACCGTTTTGTCATCAGACTTCTTATCTTCTGGTTTCTTTTCGTCGGCTTTTTCGTCTTTTTTCCCTTCGTCCTTTTTAATGGTTTCCTCGTCACTTTCTGGTGCAAAAATAGACGGCGTCTCATTGCTCAGAATAAAAGTGTAGACCTGATAAGAAGGCGAACTGCCCTGGGCGGACATATGCAGGCCACTATTCGTGAGTGCAGTATTTGTGCTGGCATTAAAATAAAGGTATTTTCCCTCCTTGCCAAATACCGGAGTTCGGACGGCACTCATCCCGTCGGTGATTTGGTGTTTCTGTCCATTTTCCAAATTGTAAATAAACATGGCAGAAACAGTGTTCGGAAGGGTCTTGATATAGGCAATCCACTTGGAATCCGGTGACCATGAGGGCTGGAAATGATTACTCACGCGGCCAGTATGCGCGCCTAGCCTATCATCGTCGACCTTTACAATCTTCTTCGAGTCTATATCTACATAATAAAGATTGAGGTGACTGTCATTGTAAAATAGCTTTTTGCTGTCCGGCGACCAGGTGGGCTCAAAGTAAAACGTAGTTTTTCCCAAAGGAATTTCAACCGTAATGGCAGCGTCGGACTGATCTTTCAGGATCAATTGATAGATGCCAGACTGATCGGAAATGTAAGAAATCCATTTGCCGTCAGGCGACCAGGTAGGAAACCGCTCATGGCTTCCGGGCGAATTGGAAACGTTTCTGGCGTCTCCCTTTTCCCGGGGAACGGTGAAAATCTCGCCACGGCTTTCAAATAAGGCGCGTTGGCCAGTTGGGGAAATTCCGAATGAGCGGATATTGTCAGCCATATTTACATAGTGTGGACGCTTGTACAGGGCGTCAGCCTGTATGCTGATGGCCAGTCGCTGACTTCTCCCTTGGTTGATGTCATAGGTATGAATGCGCCCTTCCTGTTCAAAGACAAGCATGTTTCCGTGGCCATTTAGGGTGCGAACATCATAATCCTTGAAGTTCGTAAGCTTTTCGACTTGTTTGCTCTTGGTATCGTAACTAAAAACGTTGACGATTCTGTCGCGGTCCGACAAGAAATAAATCTTGCCATTGCCTAGCCAGACGGGTTTCACGTCGTTGCTGTTTTCTCCGGGAATGACCTCGATCTCGTGCGTTTGATTGTCGAAAATCCAGATTGAAGGCATTCCGCCACCGCGATAGCGCTTAAAAGCCACGCGATCACGCTCGGTAGGGTCGGTGTTTTTGATGTACGCCCAGTACTTTCCATCAGGAGACGGTGATCCCTGGTATGCTTCGGGCAGGATCAGCGGCTTGGAAGCTCCTTGGTTGATGTGGACACTGTGGAGTCTTGATCCCAGCGAATACTGGAAATCCCGGGTCGATGTAAAGTAAACCTCTTCGTTGTTCAACCAGCCTCTCACGACATCGGCGGAAGGATGGTAGGTCAGCCTTTTGGGCGCTCCACCCTCCAAAGGAATCGTATACACGTCGGTATTCCCGTCATAATTTCCGGTGAAAGCGATCGTCTTACCGTCCGGCGAAAATACAGGGTTCGATTCGACGCCGGGGTTGATGGTAAGCCGTCTGGGCTGAGAGCCATCTCTTTCAGCAACCCAGATATCTCCCCCATACACAAAAGCAATGTGCTGGCTGCTGATGCTTGGTGTACGCAACAGCAACGTTTCCTGTGCAAAAACGAGGTTTACACCGAGAAACAGCGTTAATAAAACGCAAATGGATCTAATAAAGGACATAATTTTTATAATTTTGATCTTGAAGATTACGAAAATACAAAATTCGCCATATAATTGTTATTATTGTGCATGAAACCCTTTGTATCTTTTTTGATCAGCCTGATGATAATGCTGTTTGACACGGTTAACGGCCAGGAAAGGCACATTCATCACTTCGATGTGGTCGAGACCCTGACCAAAAATGACAAGCTGGCCGTCATCGCCACCGACAGCGCCGGACAGCCTCAGGAGAATATTCAGGGCACTTTCCAGTTTACGGTCAACGGTTTTAAACACGATCTTGCTTTCGAAGAGGGTGTTGCAGTCGTTCCTCAACCTATGGAAAAATCCGCTTTTGTTTTCATTAAGCATGTCAATCAGGCGGGTTCAAACGGGAAATTGTTTTATGTATACAAAAGCAATAGCGGTATCCGGCCAATACATATTCCCTGGTACTACTTGATTATTGTTCCCTTATTGATTATCTTCATCGCATATTTATTCAAAAGACTGCTCATTTTTGCTGTTTTGCTGCTGATTGGATTGTTTATTTTCAACTATAGTAAGGGCCTCGATTTTAGCAATCTGATTGAAACCTTGACTCATGGAATCCGAAGTCTGACCGGTTCCTAATTTTTTTGCCGATGATCAAAGCCAAACCTGCGCCCTTAAAAATTTTGACTGCTTCTGCGGGTTCGGGGAAAACGTTTGCGCTGACCGTTCATTATTTAGCGCTGTTGATTCGAAATCCACATAGCTACCGGGAAATTCTGGCACTCACCTTTACCAATAAGGCCACAGCTGAGATGAAATCCCGTATTTTGTCAGTACTGGAAACCCTTGCTGCAGCGAGCAATCAGCGGCACTTTCACAGCGCCTATCTCGAAGAGATCTCGAGGCATTTTCCCAACCTGCCCCCCGAAGAGATATTTCAGCGTGCAGATCTCGCTTACCGCTTGATATTGCATGATTATAGCCGGTTTTCTGTCACGACAATTGATGGGTTCTCACAGCAGGTAATCCGGAGTTTCACCTATGAGTTGGGGATAGATAGCACTTTTCGTCTGGAACTGAACATGGAAGCTGTTCGCAAGGACCTGATGACTAGGCTTTACAAGAAACTAAATCACGACAAAAGTCTCCTCCAATGGATTATTCAGCAGATTTTGGACCGGGTCGACGAAGGCAAATCCTGGAATGTGAACCGCCAGCTTTATGCGCTGTCAGGAATAATTTTTTCGGACGACTTCAAGCAATTTGAAGAAACACTCAGTCAGCAGGACTCCGACGAAGTTTTTGAACTGATCGCTGCTTTTAACAAAGCATGGATTCAGGACTTTTCCCAGAAAGTTGAAAGCTGGGTGAACTCCATCGAAAAGATCCGGCTCCGAAACGATGTGATCGAACACGATCTGTATAGAAAAAGTGCCAATGGACTCCTAAAAATGCCTGGTTGCTGCGAAAAGAAAGATTTTGCCAAACTCTTTGAATATAGTCAGAAATTTGCGGACAATATTGATGCCTTCCAAAGCGCAAAGTCCAGAGCTCCCGGCGTAGACATGTTTTATGAGCAATCCAATGCCGATCTGGTCGCGCTACGGGATTATTTGGAGGAAAATCTTCCTTCCTATTTCCTGATTCTGGCCGTAGATGGCAATATACGTCACTTGCGCTTGCTCAAAAGCATGGCAGGTTCTTTGGCAGATTGGCGATCGGCAAACAATGCGCAACTCATTTCTGACGCCCAAACCCTTTTGCAAAGAATTGGACTGACCGAGCATGGCGATCCAACGTTTATCTGGGAGAAAATAGGCAACCGTTATACGTATTTTTTGTTCGATGAGTTTCAAGATACTTCTCAAACCCAGTGGAGCAACCTGTTTCCCCTGCTGGCCAACGCGCTCAGTGGAAGGGAGAGCGATCTGCATGAGCATCTCATCGTCGGCGACGTGAAACAGAGCATTTACCGCTGGAGGAACGGTGATTTCAGGATTTTGCTTCAAGGTATCGAAAGCGACATCCAAAGGACATTCCATACCGCGCAAACGTCGGAATTCATCGACAAAGCGTCCTTAACCTACAACTATCGGAGCGAAGCGCAAATTGTGCAATTTAGCAATTATCTGGTGAGCACGATCCCGTCTTTACTGCAAAATCAATTGAACGAGTGTCTTCAGAACGATACAGTGACCGACGAAACGCGGCGTTATTGGTTGGAAAACCAATTTGATAGAGCACTGATCCAAGCCTATCAAGGCGGCGAACAGCAAATTCCGGCAAACAGGAATCCAGTAGGAGGCGAGCTTTACGTGGAGTTTTTGTCCGGTGAAGAAGAAGAAAAGGGTATTACCGTCGGCGAATTCAAAGATACGGCCAGCGAAAGGTGCTTTATCCAGATCGAAACGTGGCTGCAGACTGGGCGCTATGAAGCGGGAGATATAGGTATTTTGGTCCGGACCAATGAGGAGGCCAGGAATCTCGTTGCATTTCTCAAAAAGCGACAAATGGAGTCCGCGATTTCCTTTCCAATCCTTTCGGGGGATGCTTTGATGGTCGGAGGTCACCCTGTAATTCGTTCGCTAACTCATTTACTGCGGTTTTTATGCCATGAAAACGTAAGCTACAACCACGACCTGGCCATGGCTCTCTTCTTTTATAAGGAGGATAAGGGGGAAATTCTTAGCGCAGATGACTGGTTGCTTGCCGGCGCCGCTGATATATTTGCATTGAGAACGTTGCTTCCCGAAGCATTACTTGATGCCTGGCCAAGGCTCAAATTCCTGCCTCTGGGTGAGCTGATTGAGCGTATGATCCGTCTCTGTGGGTGGACCGAACACCCGTCGGCCGTCCCTTACCTGCTCGCCTTCCGGGATTGGGTGGGGCAGGCCGTGCACTCAGGAATAGGAGGCCTGGAGAGGCTTCTGCATGCATGGGAGGAAGAACAGGAAAGGCTGACCTTACCTGCCGAACAGGGTACCGACGCGGTCGAAATCCTCACCATTCACAAGGCAAAAGGATTGGATTTTGATGCAGTGATCATTCCTTTCTGCCAATGGAATTTGGACGGACATCGCGAATCGTTGGTCTGGGCAGATCTGCAAGGTACCCCTTTCGAAAAACTGGGTAAAATACCGCTCAAGTACACCAGCATATCCCAATCATCGGTGCAGGCACAGTATTACGAGGAGCTCTTATACTTCCACATGGATGCGCTCAATAATTTTTACGTGGCGGCTACTCGGGCTAGGAGCGCACTATGTATTTACGCACCTGCTGTGCCAGAAAAAAACAAGGACAAAGTGCCAAAGACCGTGGGTGAAGTCTTAGCGGCAGTGCTTGAGGCATCTACATTTTCTCGCCTTGAAGAGCCTGCTTCCGGATATGTAATTCACGATCGAGCAGATTCCCGTGCAGCCATAGCTCCGGAAGCCGCACCCGCGGGCGCGCTGACCCTCTCTTCTTATCCTGTAGCCAGCGCCGCAGTTTTGGTCAAAAGCCTGCCTGAGCCAGGGGCGCGACTCAGCAACTTGCTCCACGAGCTTATGGCAAAGGCCAAAGACCTGCCTGAGGCATTGCAACAACTGAAATATGCACAAACCACGCTGTTACTGGAAGCGAGCGAATTTTCAACTTTAGAGGCCTATCTCCGGCAGGTGTGGTCTCAAACCGAGCTAAATCCCCTTCTCCTGTGGCCAGACCAAGCCAATGAGTTGGCCCTGGTCGACCTGGACGGCAAAACATGGCGGCCTGACAAGGTATTCTTCCTGCCAGAAAAGACTATCGTGCTGGATTTCAAATTAACAGCTGAAATAAATGTCCCCGCGCATTCTCAGCAAGTTCAGAAATACATGGCCCTTTTGCGGGCATTAAAGTATCGGGAAGTCATGGGTTATGTATATTATTTCAAGCAAGATCAACTTTTAGAAATCAAGGCATGAGCGAATCAAGACAGCAGGACTATTTCTTGAAAAGGGTAGCGGAGGATATGGTCAGCCGCTTTGGTAAAAACCTTCGTGATATTGCTGTTGTCTTTAACAATAAGCGGCCTGCGCAATACTTGACCCGGTTTTTGTCGCAAGAGATAGGCGAAGTTTTCTGGAGTCCGCGGTTTTTTACCATACAGGAATTTATCAGAGCAGGACATCCCTTTCAGGAAATTTCTGGAACGGCGCAGGCGTTTTTACTAAACCAGATTCATACAAACCTTCAGAAAGAGGTCAATCCACATTTTGCCGAGTCCTTAGCACATTTTTTTCCAGTTGCGGAGTTGGTGCTTTCAGACTTTCAACAACTGGATTTTGAAATGATTGATGCGAATCAAATCTATGCGGATCTGCAAAATATTACAATTCTAGAAAGCCATTTTGATAGCCTCACGAATGAACAGAAATCTTATTTGAAAAGATTCTGGGCCACTTTCTCGGCGGAGAAACACACAGAGATGCATCAGCGTTTTCTGGAATTGTGGCAAATCCTGCCCGAGCTTTATATGCGATTCAAAGCAGAACTCACCTCCCAGGAGCTCCAAACCATGGCAGGCATGTACAGGGATGTCGCCCAAAACCCTTCGCTGCTTGACCCCTTGCTCAAGCCTTTTAAAAAAACCCTATTTGTTGGTTTTAACGCGCTGAATGCCTGTGAAGTGACGCTATTTCAGCGTTGGCAAAGGGAAGGCAAGGCACTGTTTTATTTTGATGTTGATGCACATTACATGCATGATGAGCTCCAGGAGGCCGGGCGCTTTGTCAGGCGCAATATCCAGCTTTATGGTTTGGAAAACGCCTTGTCCGGCGAGGAACCTCATCATATTGGGTCGTCTTGGCTGAAAGAAATGCCAGTCGAAGTGATTGCCGCACCCGGGCATGCGGCTCAGGCAAAGTCAGCGGCAATTTTGCTGGAAAACCACCCACCTTCGGTAAATACAGCGATAGTTTTGGCCGATGAAACCTTGCTCGTGCCTTTGCTACAAAGTCTCCCATCAAATATAAATCCCAATATCACCATGGGCTATCCCTTTGCGGAGTCGCTAGTGGCGGGATTTATCAATATTTACCTCCAGGGGCAGCTGTTTCATGAGGCAAACCCCGATCTGGAAGGCGAATTTATGGACTATACGGTGTTGATGGATTACATGACACATCCCTTTAATAGGATCTCCGCTCAGTTGCAGTTCGAATTTAAGAAACTTGTTGCTGATATGAATACATCACAAGTTCCTCTGGATCTGATCGCCCGCAGTGATGGAAACATCAACGATTTCTTTGCCCCAAAACGTGCTGGCAATGATTTGATCGACGGGTTAGTGAATTTATTTCAACACCTGCGGGAATTGAGTGCCGAGCAGGAAAGCCGCCGCCTGCTGGAGCTCAATCTGGTCGAAAAAGCGGAGGATGCGATCAGGCAGTTGCAGCAGGCACTCCGAGGGTATCCGGATCTGGGCGTTGGGCTGATCCAAAAGCTCATCAATCGGGTCTTGGGTCAGATTTCCGCCACTTTGCAGGGCGACGCAACTTCTGGAGTGCAGATCATGGGCTTGCTGGAAAGCAGAAACCTGCATTTTGACCGAATTATCCTGCTTGGGGCCGGGGAAGGCCATCTGCCTCCTGCGAAACCAGCACCTTCTCTCATTCCTTACCATTTGCGCAAGGCCTATGGGCTGTCTGTTCTGGATGATCAGAACGGTTTGTCCGCTTATTTATTTTATAGGCTTTTCCACGTACAGGCCCAAGTTTCAATATTTTACAACGCCCAGATCGACACGGGTAATTCAGGAGAAGTCAGTCGTTTTGTCAAGCAATTGGCCTACGAAAGCTCCATCCCATTTGATTTTAAAAATCTCAGCTTCCAAGTTACCGAGTCGGCCGCCCCATCCACTGGCTTTCAGGTAGAACAATCCCGAAAAATAAAAAAGGAAGGCCTCGTATGGCAGCGTCTGAGCGACTACTTCGCAGATAACTCCACAGGAAATAGCCGTACGTTGTCTGCATCCGCGTTTTCCCTCTACGTCAATTCACCGATGGAGTTTTTTTTAAAATACATAGCCGGCATCAAAGAGCCGCCAGTAATACAGGAGGAAATTCAGGCCAATCGCCTGGGGAATATCATTCACCAAGTGATGGAATGGTGCTATGCTCCCTATCTACAAAACTCTTCGGCAGTAGGGGTGGAAGACATCAAAAGTATCAAAACACTGGTGCCAAGCCTTTGCCGGCGCGCAATAGAGCAGGAATTTGGCCGAAAGCACTTCGCTAGTCAGGAAAACATCATGCTGTCTCTGAGCCAGGCTTATTGCTTGCGATTTTTGGAATACGACGCACGGGAAGCAGCGCCTTTCACTCCCATCGAACTCGAAAATACCGAAGATTATCTCATGGAATTTGCCATTACCGTAAAAGGAGAGCAAAAAAAAGTGCGACTGAAGGGCATCATAGACCGTATAGATGTAGGTAAAAAGGGTTTGCGAATAGTTGATTACAAAACCGGAGGAGATGTCCTCGAAGTGAGCTGTACCGATCCCGGCCAGATTGCCGAATCGCCTAACACGTTTTTCTTTGACACCAATTGGGATAAAAGCAATAAAGCATTTTTACAGCTACTTTATTATACGCATATATACGAACAGGTAAGTGGCAAGACAGCAGTCTCACCGCATCTTTATAGCATCAGAAACCTGGAACAGGGCTCTGAATTTATTCTCAAATACAAGAGGACTCGTTCCCCGCTACAACCTCATCTACCTTTAATAAAAGAGCAATTTGTGTCGTTTTTGCGGCAAAAGCTGGAGGAGCTTTTTGATCCAGAAATTCCTTTTGAGCATCCCCTTCAAGCGACCGTTTACGAAGGGAACCCCCTGTCTCCCTTTTTGCTTTCCGACAGTTGATTTTGCTTTTTGCCAAAAGAATTCTATCTTTGTGCCATCAATAGGGGTGCCTTGTTTGTCAAACAGACACAAATAAAGGCTGAGATCATACCCAATGTTGCTTTAAAGTAGCATGCACCTGATCCGGATAATGCCGGCGTAGGGAAGGTAAGTTAAATATGTAAAAATCAGTGCGAACCCCTTGTATTGGTTATGTTTAACTCTTTTATTAAATTTTAAATGATTAAAAAATTAATCGGAATGACCCTGCTTTGCCTTGCTTTTGGGATAGCATGGGGACAAAATCAATTGATTGTCGACGTCACTGAATCCACAAACGGAGAGGTTTTGGAAGGTGCAACGGTCAGACTGGAAGGCACTTTTTATGCCGACAAAACCAATGCCCAGGGACGGGCTGTTTTTCCTTCCCTGAAAGCCGGAAACTACCAGGTGACGGTGAGCTTTTTGGGCTACCAACCTATTCGGAGCTCTTTAAATCTGACTCAGGACACTAAACTAGCTTTAAAGCTCGAGCGACGGTCTTTTGTCGCAGGTGAAGTGATTGTCCAATCAACGCGCGCCAGCGAAAACACGGCTACAACCTTTACCAATTTGGGCAGAGCGGAGCTAGCGAAAAACAATCTCGGCGCCGATCTCCCCTACCTGCTCGATCAGACTCCGGGCGTGGTCGTCAGTTCTGATGCAGGAGCTGGCGTCGGATATACAGGCATAAGAATACGTGGGAGCGACGCGACCAGGGTCAACGTAACCATCAACGGAATTCCTCTCAATGACGCCGAAAGTATGGGAACATTTCTGGTCAATCTTCCTGATTTTGCCTCGTCGGTAGACAACATCCAAATTCAACGCGGCGTCGGAACCTCAACCAATGGAGCAGGGGCATTCGGGGCGAGCCTCAATATTCAGACTTCGTCCTTAAACCCCGAGCCTTATGCCGAGCTGGATAATTCTTTCGGCTCTTATAATACCCTGAAAAACACAGTGCGATGGGGTACCGGATTGCTAGCCGACAAATTTTCCTTCGATGGGCGGCTGTCGAGAATCCAAAGCGACGGCTATATAGACAGAGCGTTTTCAGACTTGAAGTCCTTTTCCCTCAGTGGGGCATGGCACGGTGAGAAAAGCCTGCTGCGTGCTCATGTGTTTTCTGGCAAAGAACAGACCTATCAGGCGTGGAACGGAGTCCCCGAAGAATTACTCGATACCGATCGTCGTTTCAACGAGTTTACCTATGAGGGCCAAACCGATAACTACGTTCAGACGCATTCACACCTGCACTTCTCGCACCAATTTAGTCCGGACTGGCACCTGCAAATGGCCTTACATTATACTCGTGGGGCTGGTTATTATGAGGAATTTAAGGAGGGTGAAGACTTTAGCCGCTATGGACTGCAGCCTATCGTTATAGGTCAGGAGACAATCGATGTCACGGATCTGGTGCGCAGAAGATGGTTGGACAATCACTTCTACGGCACGACCTATACCCTGGGCTATACGCCTTCATCATCGTTGAAATTCGCTCTAGGAGGAGCATTTAATGAGTATTTGGGCGGGCATTATGGCGAAGTTATTTGGGCTGAATATGCGTCAGACAGCCGCCTCGGCGACCGGTACTATGAGGATGACGCGGTCAAAAGGGATTTCAATATGTTTGTCCGAATGGAATATCAGTGGGAAAATATAGGCATTTACGCAGATGCCCAATACCGGGGATTATCATACAGATTTTTAGGCTATGACCGCCATCTGACCCTGCTGGACCAGACCGAATTCCTGCACTTTTTCAATCCTAAATTTGGCCTGAATTATAAGCTCAGCGACCGTAGCCAACTATACGGGTCTTTCGCAATCGCCAACAAAGAACCCAACCGCGATGATTATACGGAATCTTCCACAGAAAGCCGGCCTAAAGCAGAACATTTGAAAAATCTGGAGCTTGGTTACCGTTTGGCGGGGCCAAACTTTCAACTCGGTGCAAACACCTATGCCATGTGGTACCGAGACCAGTTGATCATAACAGGGCAGATCAATGACGTAGGGAGCTACGTGCGCCAAAACGTTCCTCAGAGCCACCGCATAGGCTTGGAACTCGATGCCCGCTGGCAACCGCTTCGAGGACTTTCCTGGGCCTGGACTGCCGCGCTGAGCGACAACAAGATACGGAATTTCACAGAGTACGTGGATTTGCACGATTACAGTGGACAAGAAGAAATATTCTACAACGCCACACATATCGCAATGTCTCCAGCCTTTGTCGGCTCCAGCGAAGTGGCCTTCAAACCCTGGCAGAATTTCGAAGTCGCACTCATCAGCAAATATGTCTCCCGCCAGTACTTGGACAATACCTCCAGTGTGGAGAGGTCTTTGGATGCGTTTTTTGTCAATAACCTCCGCTTTATACAAGAGGTTAATATTCCCAGAATAAAACGTACGGCAATCACTTTGGCGGTGAATAACATTTTCAATGAAAAGTACGAGTCAAACGGGTATACCTGGGGGCACCTGAATGCGGATGGAAGTCGCGCTTCTTATAACTACTATTTTCCACAAGCTACAGCCAATTTTATGTTAGGCCTAAGTCTCGGTTTTTGATGACCCGAGACTTTTTGCGTGAAAATATTTCGCAAGGTCTGTAAAAATTTCGTAAATTAGCGTCGGCTAGGCATGTACGTCGCTAGTCGGGAATTAGTATGAGTGAAATGAGTAAGCTGGCCCACCAGGCGATGTTTCAGTCACAGGAAGCGTTGCAGGAAGTGGGAAAGAGGAAAAACTCCCTCTTTATAGGCATTCCAAAGGAAATAAGTCTGCAGGAAAATCGGATTCCGCTGACGCCTTTGTCTGTCGCACTATTGGTCGAACATGGCCATCGTGTGGTGATGGAACGAGGTGCAGGTCAGGGATCCAATTTTCTGGATCACCATTATAGTGAGCAGGGAGCGGAACTGGTACAAAGTGCTGAAGAGGTCTACAAAGCCGATCTGATCATAAAAATTGCAGCACCCACTTTGGAAGAGATTACCCTCATGAAGGAAGGTCAGATGCTGATGTCATGCCAGCAGCCTACCTTGCTTGAGCTCGATCACCTCCAAGCATTGATGAAAAAGCGGGTGACCGCTATTTCCTACGAATACCTTCGTGATGAAGACGGAGTCCTGGCTGTGGTCAGGGCAATGAGCGAGATAGTCGGTGCGACTTCTGTCCTCATTGCAGCGGAGTATCTGAGCAATGTATTTGATGGCAAAGGTCTGATGCTGGGAGGAATTATCGGTGTTCCTCCTACCGAAATGGTGATCTTGGGGGCCGGTACAGTGGGCGAATATGCCGCGCGGACGGCGATTGCCCTTGGCGCGCAGGTCAAAGTCTTCGATAGTTCGCTGTATAAACTGCGCCGACTCCAAAATAGCTTGGGAAATCGAGTTTTCACGTCGGTTATTCAGCCCGTAGTCCTCAATAAAGCGGTGATTTCCAGTGACGTAGTAATTGGAGCAATTCGTGCAACCAATGGTCGCAGCCCCTGTATCATCAGTGAAGAGACTGTCGCACAGATGAAGCCAAATTCTGTTTTGATTGACATCAGCATAGATCAGGGTGGATGCTTTGAAACTTCTGAACTGACCACTCACGAGGAACCTGTGTTTCGAAAATAT
The DNA here is from genome assembly GCA_964401685.1 of uncultured Sphingobacteriaceae bacterium. Taxonomy (GTDB): domain Bacteria; phylum Bacteroidota; class Bacteroidia; order Sphingobacteriales; family Sphingobacteriaceae; genus DASRQK01. The sequence goes on along the minus strand of CAYNZH010000001.1, from coordinate 50,226 downwards.
GAGGTGATCCATTACTGTGTGCCAAACGTTGCCTCGCGAGTGGCAAGAACTGCAACCTACGCACTGACCAATATCTTCGCGCCCATTCTGATAGAAATCGGCGAAAAAGGCGGCTTGATGAATCTCATCTGGTCCAGACCGGGTTTGCGGAATGCGGTTTACCTGTACCAGGGTCAGCTGACCAATAAGGATATGGCAGATCGGTTCCAGCTGACACCAAAGGATCTTGAGTTGCTGGTGCTTTCGCAAGGAACTTAGGGCTTTCTGTGTTAAATCAATCGTCGGACCGTGGTTTCCGGCGTGAGCGTGAGTTCATCAATATGGTCCAGCAACAGAAGTCCGGGGGTTTTTCCTACTTCCAGCGTACCAAACGTGTCCTGAATTCCCAAAAATTTGGCCCCATTTAGGGTCGCCCATTTCAACGAATCGTGCAAAGTAAGTTCTTCATGGCGAAAATGAAGCTGCTTCATCTCGGAGAGAATACACAGCTGCTCATTGGACGCCAGGCTATCCGTCCCCAGGGTGAGCTCGGCTCCGTCCTGCATAAAATGCTCCAATTTAGGTAATGCCTCCTCTATATAAAGATTGGCATTGGGACACAAGCACCAACGCACATTCAGCCCGATGCGACGAACAAAATTCATCTCCTTTGACTTGGTAAATGTGTTGTGAACCAACTGAATAACGCTCGCTTTGGGAAGCCAAAGCCCGTAGGTTGTCAGCGAGCTCTTAAAAGAAGGTTTCAGCAAATCTGTGTTTATCCCCAATTTGTCGTAAAGACGCAAGATATCACCTGTTTTATACCTGAAAAAGAGATTTTCCTCGGCAGTTTCCTGATTGTGTATGCTTAAAAGCGTGGATGAATTCGCGTTCATTCGCCTAAAAAGAAGAAAAAGCTCCTTGGAAACAGAGTAGGGAGCATGGGGGCTGATACTTCCCGCCAAACCAGCACTTTTATAAGCCATCCACTTGCTATTTGCCTGCTCGATTGCCTCAGAGGCGTCGTTAGGATCAAAGCCGATTAATTCCAAAAAAGTATGATAGTAGATAGGACTCGCTTTTTTGACGGCAACTGATTCGGTAGTATTCGCATGGTCCCCGACAGCCACAATGCCATTTTCATGCATCTGAGCATCAGCAATCACCATTGCGCGCTGAATCTCCTCCGCGTCTGACTTTTTTCGTTCCCGCATTAAGTCCAGGATGAAGGTAACCAGTCCCTGACCTCTCTTTATTTTGCCCTTTAAATGCGACAGTTCCAGATGACAATGCGCATTGACAAATCCAGGCACGAGTATACCCTTGAAAGACTCAATATTCGCGTGCTGCGGAAGGTCCCGCCTATCCTTGTAAATTTGTTGGATCTGGCCTTCGGAATCTATCTCGACTACTCCCTGCACAATAGGTTTCTCACTGACGGGAAAGACATAATCTGCTGAAATAAAACGGTTCATGATGATGGTTAAGTGTTTAGGGGAGGCGCAGCGAACATATACAGCTCCCTATCAAAGGTAGATAAAAATTGGGGATTTTGCAAATTCCGTAAAACAAAGCGTATCTTTGTAAGGTGAGAGATCAAGGGGCAAAATTGGATATAAGGAGTCTTTCGCTTCCCGAGCTGAAGGACAAAATCAAGGCTTTGGGCGAACAACCCTTCCGGGCGCAGCAAATTTATGAATGGCTGTGGCAGAAATCCTGTACAGACTTCGAGCAAATGACCAATTTGAGCAAAGCTTTCCGGGAGCTATTAGCCGCAAACTTTGAAATTCGGGCCGTGCGGGTCAAAAACCAGCAAATCAGCGCAGACAAAACTATAAAATCCAGTTTTGCATTGTTTGACCAAAATCTTGTGGAAGGCGTGCTCATACCGGCAGACCAAAGGATGACGGCATGTGTAAGTTCCCAGGTGGGGTGTAGCCTGACCTGTAAATTTTGTGCAACAGGGTATATGGACCGGAAGCGAAATCTGAACGCAGATGAAATCTATGATCAGGTGGTGCTCATTGCCAGACAGGCGGAAATGCATTACCAGCAACCCTTGAGCAATATCGTTTATATGGGGATGGGCGAGCCGTTGCTGAATTATGCCAATGTGCTCAAGTCCATTGACAGAATCACTTCTCCCGATGGTTTGGGCATGGCAGCGAAGCGAATCACAGTTTCCACCGCCGGAATCGGGAAAATGATCAAAAAGTTGGGGGACGACAATGTGCGCTTTAATCTTGCGCTTTCTCTCCACGCAGCAAACGATCGAAAGCGCAACGAAATCATGCCGATCAATGAGCAGAACTCGCTGGCGACGCTGGCAGAGTCCCTGAAGTATTTCTATGCCAAAACCAAAACGCCGGTGACCTACGAGTACATTGTGTTTCAGGGGTTCAATGATGAGCTCGAAGACGCGGAGGAGCTAGCCAGGTTTTGCCGGCATCTACCCTGCAAGGTCAATCTTATTGAATACAATCCGATTTCCCTCGCTAATTTTTCGAATGCTGACGAAGATAAGATTGACGCATTCGCCGAACATCTCAGGACCAAGGGTATAACTACTAATATCAGAAGGAGTCGCGGGAAAGATATTGACGCAGCATGCGGGCAGCTGGCTATAAAGGAGAAGCAAGAGAATTAACCAGAAAAATGATGAAGGATTATGTGGGGTGGGGTTTGGAAGGATTTTTTCAGTTTACTATTTCCTGAATGCTGTGTCGCCTGTCAGACCGATCTGGTCCGAGGGGAGGATTTCGTCTGCACATTGTGTGCCTTCCACATGCCTTATACTCATTTTCACAGGTACTTGGATAATAATAGCGCCAAGCAACTTTGGGGCAGAATTCCCTTTGACGCGGTGACTTCTTTTTTGTTTTTCGCAGAAAAATCCAGAGTGGAGCGTATCATTTATCATCTTAAATATTTAAACAAACCGCGATTAGCACATAAGTTGGGGCAGGCGTATGGGAATATTCTTTTTGAATTCGGTTGGCAACCGGGTGCGGATTTTTTGGTTCCCGTGCCGTTGCATCCGAAAAAACATAAAAAGAGGGGATATAATCAGAGCGAGGCATTTGCCAATGGATTAGCTAATACCTGGGGAGTGCCTGTGCGGAACGATGTGCTCCTGCGTAGAGACGATCAGGGCAGTCAAACCGGAAGAAACCGCTTGGACAGGAGCAGGTCGCTTTCCACAGCGATGAGTCTGAAAACGAGTGATGGCCTCGAAGGAAAGCATTTGGTTTTGGTAGACGATGTATTGACGACCGGTGCGACTCTGGAGGCCTGCGCCAGCGAATTGATCAAAATCCCCGGGGTCAGGCTCAGCGCTGTGACTATCGCGCGGAAAATTTGATTTTCAGCGGCTTTTCCTCAGACAAAAATAAGCGAAAATCGCCATGCCGATGCCCACACAGTCGGCATAGAGATCCCCAATCTCCGCAGTCCGGTAGGTAAAAACTTTCCATTGAAGGAACTCCGTAAAGAGGGCAAAAACAACACCGGCCGTTGAAACCCAAAGTGTATTTGCCAAGGGAGAGCGCTTTCCCTTGGCTGTTCTGTCTAGTGCTCTGTACAATAGCGTACAGAAAACAAAGAAAAATCCGGCATGAGCCAACTTGTCCATACCTTTTCCGGCATCAAAATCTGGGACATCCCCCGGAGGCATAGTGCAGAGAACAAGCACGAAAATGGCCCATAAGAAGACCCAAATATAATATTTCATCGGTAGTGGTTTTGCTTACGCAGAAACCAGGTCCTTGTAGGCTTCCGCAGTCAAAAGGCCCTCTACTTCAGACGGATCGCTTAGCTTTACACGAATAATCCACCCGTCGCCGTAGGGATCCCCATTGATTAGCTCTGGTGAGTCGTCGATGGCCGGATTGACTTCCAATATCGTTGCAGTCACCGGAATAAACAAGTCTGAAACTGTTTTTACCGCTTCAATAGAACCAAAAATCTGATCCTTACTGACCTCGTCACCCAAGGTGTCTACATCAACAAATACAATGTCACCTAATTCACGCTGTGCAAAATCCGTAATACCGATAACGGCTTCGTCACCCTCCACACGGATCCACTCATGATCCTTTGTGTATTTCAATTCACTTGGAAAATTCATTTGCAGTTTTTTTGTCAAACTTAGTTAAGATAAATTTGATTTGCAAATCAATAATATAGAAAAAAGGATAACTTTACGGGTTGAAAGGAGTCTTCATGAATATTTTGATTCAAAAATTGCACAATATTGCCGCCAAGCCAAAGAGAACGGTTCTCGGCATGATGTCGGGTACGTCTTTGGACGGGTTGGATCTGGCCCTCTGCGACATTCAGGGGCACGGGAAGGAGACCACCCTGGAAGTACTCCGTTTCGTGACAGAGCCTTACGATGACATTTTTCGTGAGAAAATCCAAAGAGTTTTTGCAAAACAGCTGGTTCAACAGGCTGATATTTCCGGACTGCATGCACTGATCGCGGCGAGACACGGCGAGATGGTCAAGGATGCACTGGCCTCTTGGGGCCTGGTTGCCGAAGACATAGATCTGCTCGCAAGCCACGGACAGACCATTTTTCACGCTCCGGCGAGGGACACCCAAGGGCTGTACCCCAACAACACCCTCCAAATCGGTGATGGCGACCACCTCGCGGTGGCAACAGGAATTATAACCCTTTCGGATTTTAGGCAAAAGCATGTTGCCGCGGGCGGTGAAGGCGCGCCTCTAGTGCTTTACGGCGATTTTCTGATGTTCTCTGAGACCGAAGAGGACAGGATTTTGCTCAATATGGGCGGCATCGCCAATTTCACTTATTTGCCTTCATCACAAAGCATCAAGAAAGGGAAGCGGCCCCTGGCGACGGATACTGGCCCAGCAAATACCTTGCTCAATCAGTACGCTCAAGAATATTTAGGGGTACAAATGGATCGGGATGCCGAAATCGCAAGTCAGGGACAGGTAAGCGATGCACTCTTGAATTCTCTCCTTCAGCACGAGTTTTTCCGACGAGAATATCCCAAAACGACAGGGCCTGAGCTCTTCAATCTGAGCTATTTGCAAGCAGCTCAGCAAGATTCTCAGACAGAGACGCTCTCTGCTGAGGATATTTTGGCTACCTTATGCGCCTTTACAGCTGAAAGCGTCGTTCGAGGCATAAGGTCAGTGACGGTCGGAGGTGAGCGGGACTTTCGGCTTTTTGCTAGCGGAGGCGGCCTGCACAATCCACTACTGGTGAAAATGATAGAGCAAAGACTGGAGAAAAATATGGAAGCATTTGAGGTGTTGGGATTGCCCGGAGATGCCAAAGAGGCAGCCCTTTTCGCTGTGTTGGCCAATGAAACGGTCGCCGGAAACCCTGAATCTTTGAAGAATTTAGTAGGCGTTCCCAGAGTGTCCATGGGCAAAATCAGTCTACCCCATTAAAACGAAAGCATGCACAGGTACTTTATAGAATTGGCGTATCAGGGCGGAAATTATCACGGTTGGCAGATACAGGACAACGCAGTGACCGTTCAGCAAAAGATCGATCAGGCCTTATCGACTGTTCTGGGTGCGCAAATAGGCACTACAGGCTGCGGACGGACAGATGCCGGCGTCCATGCCAAGCAGTTATTTGCACATTTCGACCTGGCGACGGAGATTTCCCAATCGGGAAAAATCCTTCACGCGCTCAACTCTATTTTGCCATCAGATATTGCCGTGAAAGCCCTTTACGCGGTGCAAGCAGAGGCACACGCACGTTTTGATGCGCTTTCTCGCTCCTACGAATATCACATTCACTTTGAAAAAAACCCTTTCCTTCAAGGATTTTCCTGGCAGCTGAGAGATGTGCCCGATGTGGGCGCCATGAACCAGGCCGCGTCCACTATGAAATTGTACGAGGATTTCAGTTGCTTCAGCAAATCAAACACGCAGGTGTTTACCAATAATTGTAAAATCAACCACGCCGAATGGATCATGAAAGAGAACGACAGTCGACTCGTCTTCCAGATCAGTGCAAACAGATTTTTGAGAAATATGGTGCGAGCGATTGTCGGCACCCTCTTGGAAATCGGACAAGGAAAACAGCCCTTGGCACACATCCAACGGGTGATAGAAAGTAAAAATCGGTCTCAAGCTGGGAGTTCAGTCCCTGCACACGGCCTTTATCTCACAGGTGTAAATTATCCTTATTCCCTAAAACCACTATTATGAAAAGAACAAAAAAGTTGGCCGGGATTGCTGGACTGATGTTGCTTTGCCTCCATGCTTGCCAGCAGCGCCCAACAACGCAGGAGAACAATTCGGCAGCCCCCGCGTACAAGAATTATACTTCTCAGCCCGTCACGGTTACGCTGCGGGGCAATCTTTCTTTTGGAGACAGTTTACAGTTTCGAGTGCAGGATCCGCATGACCCGGATTTTATACATATAAGTCAGATCCCAACAGGGGAGTTTGAAGTCAGGATCAAGAATCTCAATAAAAATGAGGTCTACGAGCTGCAAGTTTGGAGTAAAAATAAGGGTGAAAGCAAATTTTACTTTCCGGAATATGAAGAAATATTCTTTGTAGCTAATGATAAAAACCCGCTGACCATCACCGGAGGAGCCTATCCTGCTCTGGATAGCCAGAGCGACTGGCGTTTTTATCTGGACGCTCAGGACGCAGATCACCGCTTGCTCAACGAATACAGAAATGAAATTTTGGAACGATGGAAAGACATTAGCGGCCAAGTGGCCCGCAAAGTCGACCTGGGCCGTTCAAACGTCAGAGTCAAGGTGCCGACGATTGGCGAGGCGATCCCAAAAATATCAGGCGAACTGATAGACCGCAAGGAGCCGACGATCGCGACAATGTATCTGATATACCACCTTAATGACCACGCGCAGCAAAAAGAACTTTATGGTGAAATTTACGAGAATGCAGATACGGACGCCCAAAACTCAAAATACGGGGTGGATCTATACAATAAATTGCTGAAACTCGACAATATGCCCAAGAATCTGGATATGGAAAAAGAATTGGCATCGCGTAACACCCAGCTTTTACCCTTTGTCCCGGCAAACTATGAGCAGGAGGAAAGGTTGTTGCTTGTGTTTTGGTCCGCGGCTGATCTGCATTCTTTGCAAATGGCGCAAGCCACCGACGAGTGGATGAAATCCCAGTCACCCAGTCCGATCACGGTACTGTATTTTTCCTTGGATCATCGCATGAGTCAATGGCAGGCAGCGTCCAGAGGACTGGAATTGGAACACAATTTTATGATCAGAACCGAAGCCCGCCAGCCCCTGATAGACAAACACTATATTTCTCATTTGCCGAGAGCAATACTGATCACCCAAAGCGGAGAAATTCTGGACAACGATGTCGATCTTGAAAACTTATCCGCCGTTTTTGATTAAAAAAAATCGTATTTTTGGCGTACATGAGTACAGACGGTAAGGTTTATGATGTTCACTTGTTGAACCGGTTGATCAAGTATCTAAAGCCGTATCGCGTTTTATTTGTTGTTTCCGTGATTTTAACTCTGGTAATGGCGGTCATTGCTCCTGCTTTGCCTATGCTTGTGGAGTACACGCTGGATAATTTCATTATCACGACCAACACCTCCGGGCTGTATATCATGCTCTTACTGATGCTTGGCTTATTGGTGTTGCAGACAGTAGTAAGGTATTTCCATACATTGCTTACCAACACCCTCGGGCAGTCCGTGATCCGGGATCTGAGGATAGACGTTTTTAACCATATCGTCAAACTGAGGTTAAAGTACTTTGACCGCACCCCTTTAGGGCGGTTGATCACCAGGACGATCTCTGACCTGGAAACCATCGCGAATATTTTCTCAGAAGGGTTGATACAGATTATAGGGGATGTGCTGCAGTTGGTGGTCATTATCGGTGTAATGTTCTACACGGACTGGAAACTCACGCTGATCGTTCTGATTCCCATGCCACTAATGATTGGCGCGACCTATGTATTCAAGGAGGCCATGAAATCGGCATTTCAGGATGTGAGAAAGTGGGTTTCAAACCTGAATACCTTTCTTCAGGAGCACATTACTGGCATAAGCATCATCCAATATTTTGCGCGTGAAGACCAAGAGATGAAGAAGTTCCAGGCCGCCAACGCCGAACACAGAAATGCGCATATCCGGGCCAATTGGTACTTTTCGATTTTTTTCCCTGTGATTGAGATTATTATGGCCCTCTCCCTGGGATTGTTGGTATGGTACGGCTCCAGATCTATACTGAACGATCAGGTCTCTCCAGGCGTCGTGGTGGCCTTTATCATGTATATCAATATGATTTTCCGCCCTATCCGAGAGTTGGTCGATAAATTCAATACCTTACAACTAGGTATGGTCAGTGCGGAACGTATTTTTGATGTGCTTGACACTAAAGAAACGACAGCCAACGACGGTCGCCTGCAACCGCAGGAAATCAAAGGCGAAATTGTTTTTGACAAGGTTTGGTTTGCCTATAATGAAGAGAAATGGGTGCTCAAGGACATGTCATTCAAGGTAAAACCAGGTGAAACGCTGGCCCTTGTAGGCGCAACCGGTGCCGGAAAGTCCTCGGTGATCAATATTCTCAGTCGTTTTTATGACATCAATAAAGGCACGATTTTCCTTGACGGTCGGGATGTACGGGAGTACGAACTCAACTTTCTGAGGCGCTCTATAGGGACGGTCCTTCAGGATGTCTTCTTGTTCTCCGATAGCATTGCAAACAATATCACGCTCGGCAGTCCAGACATTTCGAGAGAGAAAGTTATAGAGGCGGCTAAACAGGTCGGTGCACACGATTTTATTATGAGAATGCCCGGAGGCTATGATTATGTGGTTCAGGAACGGGGTGCGACGATTTCGTCGGGTCAGGCTCAACTGATTTCATTTATCCGTGCGATGGTGCATGATCCTAAAATTTTGGTTTTGGACGAAGCGACTTCCTCTGTTGATACTGAAACTGAGGAGTTGATCCAGGGGGCTATCGAAAAGATGATGGAAGGCCGAACCTCAATTGTGATCGCCCACCGTCTTTCGACGATCCAGAAAGCGGACAAAATCATTGTACTGGAAAAGGGGGTCATGGTCGAAATGGGCAACCATCAGGAGCTTCTCCGTCTCAACGGGAGCTATAAGAAACTTTATGATCTTCAATTCCATTCGGCAGGAATCTGACACTCTCCCTTTTACTTCAGCAACCCAAAGAACTTAAGAAGCTTGTTGTAGGGTTTGGACCAGGTTCGTTGGATGCGCAGCGGTCCCCCTAATACTTCCTTAAAAAAATCCGCGTGCCTTTCGTTGAGTTGGGCGTTGATTACAGACTTCAGCTTTCGAGTCCGTATGCGTTTTGAATTGGCACGTATCCTGTATTTAAAGCCTACGAAAGGAAGTCTGTGTACGTCGCCTCCGTTTTTGAGCATGGCTATCCAGAAATCCCAGTCTTCCCGCCCCTGCATCTGCTCACAATAGCCTCCGGTCTGCAGCCAGTCTCTTTTTCGATACATGGCAATAGCAGGGATGTGATTTTTTCGCGCCAGCAGGGCAAGATCAAACTCAGGTAGACTCCAGTTGCCGCTTTTGTCGCCAAAAAACTCAGCCTGAGCCGTCACCACCTTTACGTCGGGCTGTGACTCCAGAATTTTGACCGCCTCGGGCATATATTTCGGCGTGATCATATCGTCGGCATCGACGGGAAGGATGTACTTGCCTGTGGCCGCGGCGATTCCTGTATTGCGGGCAGCTGCAGCTCCACGATTTTCAGTTTTTATGAGCTTGACTCGGTCACCATGTAGCGACAGGAAGCGCTCTGCGATTGCCAAAGAACCATCCCGCGAACCATCGTCGACCAAAATCACTTCAAATGAGGAAAATTCCGATTGCATCACCCAGTCAAGTGTTTCCTGAAGAAAGGCCTCCATATTGTGAATTGGAATCACGACGGAAACCAAAGGCGAGGGATGCGAATGAACGTTCATTAATCAAACTTACTTCTTTTTAGTCACAAATGCAAATTTAATTTTTTGACGAAACTATTCATAAACTGCGTTGTTATGAAATTTAAGGTAAATCTATTTTTGCCACCCATATTATGAACCAGACAACCAGTTTCAAAGGCAACGACAAGTTACTGTTCGGAATGATTTTTGGCGTTTTAGCATTTTGGCTATTCGCGCAGACGACATTGAACATCAATGTTGACATGGCCAAAGATCTCAGAATGGAAACTTCTGCAATGAACATTGCCGTTTCAATCACCGCTTTGTTTTCCGGAATTTTTGTCGTCGTCATGGGCGGGCTGGCAGATAAAGTCGGACGTGTACGACTCATCATGGTGGGTTTTGTCCTCAGTATTGTAGGGTCTTTGATCGTCGGTTTTACACCTGCGGGCCCTACGGCGCCTGCGGTACTCATTACCGGGAGGATCTTTCAAGGCCTGTCGGGTGCATGCATCATGCCGGCAAGTCTAGCCTTGGTGAAAACATATTGGGACGGTCCGGCACGCCAGCGAGCGGTAAGTCTGTGGTCGATCGGCTCTTGGGGTGGTTCCGGCTTTTGCGCGTTATTTGGGGGCTTAATGGCACAGAATGTCGGCTGGAGATACATTTTTTTTGCTTCTGCTGCAATTTCGCTGATTGGTATGCTCATGGTAAAGGGGACCCCAGAAAGCAAGTCCAATACTGCGGCCGGAAATGAGAAGAAACTGGATGTGTCGGGCATTCTAACGTTTATGGTGGCAATTATCGCCCTTCAGATCGTGGTCACCATGGGCAGCGATTGGGGCTGGGGTAGTACTAATTCGATCATCCTTATGCTATTGTTCATAGGATCAGGAATGCTTTTCTTCGCGATAGAAAAAAGCAAATCCAATGCATTCATCGATTTCAGCCTTTTCAGAAATACAGTATATACCGGAGCCACAATTTCCAATTTCCTCCTGAACGGCGTCGCGGGCATGCTGATTGTCTCACTGATGCTCCTGCAATTGGGAGGCGGTCTGAGTGCACAGGCTGCCGGCCTGTTAACGATCGGTTACGCAGTGGCCATCGTGGCGTTTATTCGAGTAGGCGAAAAACTGATGCAAAGATTTGGGACGAGAAAACCCATGCTGTGGGGGTGTTACATCGTAGGAATAGCGATCATGTTACTGTTGCCAACCATGGTGATGACCGAAACCTACAAGGCGTTGTCGGTTGTGTCCTACACGTTGTTTGGCGTGGGACTGGCCTTTTATGCGACCCCCTCTACCGATGCCGCTTTGTCCAATCTGCCAGACGCACAATCGGGTGCAGGAGCGGGAATTTACAAAATGGCATCTTCCTTGGGGGCTGCATTAGGCGTAGCCATTTCTGCAGGGATCTTTACGGGGTTGAGCCTGATCAACACGCCGACGGGAGTCTTAGACAATGTTCTTGTTTTTAACGGGAGACAGGATAACGTTGCTATACGGGAAGCTGGTACGATCGCTTTGCTCTTCAATTTGATGATGGTCGTGCTCGCTATCATAGCGATATTTCTCACAGTACCCAAGGATGAAGGATTAACTAAAAAAGTATGAAAGACAAATATGCAAAGAAACTTGCCCCGCTCAAGGATGAAATGAAGGAATGGATGGATCACATTCACCAGCATCCGGAGCTCGCAATGGAAGAAAGGGAGACAGCCAAGTTTATAGCCGACAAGGTTAAAGCGTTTGGTTACGACGTCGCAGAAGGGATAGGGAAGCACGGGATTGTTGCGTCAATGACTCGCGGAGAAGGAACGAAAGCAATCGGCCTTCGCGCAGATTTCGATGCCTTGCCCATACAAGAGGTCAACGATTTACCTTATAAAAGCAGAATTGACGGGAAAGCCCACCTTTGCGGCCATGACGGTCACACCGCGATGTTGTTGGGAGCAGCGAAGTATTTGGCTGAACAGGGTGAATTTAACGGTACTGTGCGATTGATTTTCCAACCTGCTGAAGAAACCATGGAAGGAGGGCCCGCGATGATAAAAGATGGCTTGTTTGAAAATTACCCCGTGGACGCAGTTTATGGAATGCATAATATGCCCGGTATGGAGAAAGGGAAATTTCATTTTTATGATGGCGAAATGATGGCCGCGGTGGACAACTGGGAGATCGAGTTGACGGGCAAAGGTAGCCACGGTTCTATGCCAGAACACGGTATAGACCCTATCGTTTGTGGCTCATCCTTAGTTATGGCCCTGCAATCAATCGTTTCCCGTAATGTGTCTCCCTGGCAAAATTCCGTTGTTTCTGTAGGTGCGTTTTTATCGGGAAATGCAGGAAATGTCGTGCCCCAGACGGCGATTCTACGCTTGAGTATACGCAATATGGACGCAGACTTGAGGACAGCTGTTCTCAACAGGATTAGAGTTATCGCGGCGGGCCACGCAGAATCCTTCGGTTGCCAGGTCGAAATCAGGGAAGGGGTTCCGGGCGCTGTTCTAAAAAACACCCCAGAAAATACCGCGTGGTGCGCAAAAGTCGCAACGGAAACCTTTGGAGCCGATCAGGTGGTCTACCCGGCCAAACCTTTTATGGGGAGCGAGGATTTTGCTTTCATGTTGCAGAAAAAACCCGGCAGCTACTGTATGCTGGGAAACGGGGACACGCCCATGGTCCACCACCCGGAGTATATTTTCGATCAAGATATACTTCCGCAGGGAGCCGCGTATTGGGTCGCATTGACCGAGGCCTACTTAACCTAAGACGGAGCCCCGCATTTACATATCTCCGGAAAAGGCGACTGTAGTCATCAACGCATTCTCCGCTTGACGCGAGTCCAGACGAGTGTGCTGAACAATGACCGGGACGTTGGAAATCAAGACGCTCGCAAAATCCGTGTCCAGGGGAACCGTTTCCGGATCCTTTAAATCATTGAACCGGATATGACTGGTTCTGCGGGCAGGTACGATTTCCGTGTAGGGGCCAACTGGTTCTCGGTCTGTAAAGTAGAGGAAAATTTCTATGGTTGCGTCCTCGTCATTCGTATTTAGTATGCAGGCCGTCTCGTGACTGGTCATGTCTGGCTCCGGACCGTTGCTCTTCGAAGGAATATACCCTTCTGCAATGGCCCATACCTTTTTCCCTAAGCTTTTATTCATCCTAAGTGTCCTCCTTTTCTTTTTCTTCTGTTGATTAAAAATTAAACATATTTCGATCTTTATTGTTTTTCATGAAAACTTAAACACGCATGGAGAACATCTGGTACAAGCATATGATCATGTATTCCGTCGATATTGAACTGTTTTATGACGGTAACGGTGACGGGATAGGCGATTTCAAGGGACTTTCGGAAAAACTGAACTACCTCGCAGGAATGGGAATCAATTGCTTGTGGATCCTGCCTTTTTACCCCTCACCAAACAGGGACAATGGCTACGACGTGATGCATTACTATGAAGTGGATCCAAAACTGGGGACGCTCGGCGAGTTTTCAGATTTCATAGATCGCGCCAACAGCCTAGGAATACGTGTTATCATCGATTTAGTCATCAATCACACCTCCAATAAGCACCCCTGGTTCGTCGAAGCGGAAAAAGATCCCAATTCCCCCTATCATGACTACTATGTGTGGTCGGAGGAGTTGCCCGAATTTGACAAGGATAAACTACACTTTGTCGGCGAGGAAAATAATGTATGGACTTATTCAGAAAAGGCCGGGAAATATTACTTGCACAGATTTTATAAGGAACAGCCAGACTTGAATATGGCCAATCCCGCGGTACGTCAAGAAGTGATGAGGATCATGGGGTTTTGGCTGAAAATGGGGGTGTCTGGTTTTCGGGTAGACGCGGCAGAAATGTTGGTGGAAACCTATGGCCTTGAAAACGTAACCAAAAATGACTTGGTCGAGTTTCTGTCGGAGATGCGAAACTATATTTCGGTCAAAAAAGGCGATGCAATCTTGGTCGGGGAAGCGAATTATAGATTTTCGGAGATGGATACGTTTCTGGAAAAGGGAAATAAGTTGCATATGATGTTCAATTTTCATCTGAACCAGCTTTTGTTTCTGGCTTTGGCGCGACAATCGTCAGCTCCGCTGAAAAAGGCGGTTACGGCACTTAGCAAGTTCAAGGACAATTATATGTTTCTAAACTTCTTGAGGCATCATGACGAGCTGAACCTCGGGCTTCTGACCGAAAAGGAACACGACAGCGTGGTGGACGCATTTGCCCCCGAAGAAAATATGCGAATCTTTGAAAGAGGCATCCGTCGCAGACTGGCTCCCATGCTGAATGACGACACCCAGCGACTTATGCTCACCTATAGCCTTTTGTTCAGCTTTCCGGGCGTGCCAATGATACGCTACGGCGATGAAATCGGCATGGGAGAAAATCTTCGGCTCAAAGGACGCAATAGTGTGAGAACCGTCATGCAGTGGTCGGACCGTGCCAATGGAGGTTTTAGTTCCTACGAAGGAAAGTTGTTTCATCCTGTGATATCTGATGGGCCTTTTGGCTACCCCAAGGTCAATGTCGCCAAAGCCCACAATGATGAGCACTCTTTTTTGAACTGGCTTGAACGACTGATCGCCGCCAGAAAACAGTGTTCAAATATCGCTGAGGGGAATGTGGAAAATTTTGAGAGCAAGCATTCGCAACTGTTCATGCACGGATTTCGCAGAGCCGGGCAAAAGACTTTATTTATCCATAATCTTTCGGAGCAGACCATCGAGCTGGAAATTGAGGACATTCCGATGCTAGACCGTGATTTTCACAACTTTTTTGTAGATCCTAATGTAAAGCGCGAGGACGATAAACTCATCATTACACCATTTGCCTACTTGTGGCTCAAAAGTTTTGCTCACTAATACGCTTACTATGCGCAGAATTGGATATCACGCTTCTCACGAACAATTTAGCCCCTCGGCCTTGCTCGAGTATGTGAAACTTGCAGAGAAACACGGCTTTCAGGCGATAAATTCCTCGGACCATTTTAAGCCGTGGAACAATAGACAAGGGGAAAGCGGTTTTTCCTTTGCCTGGCTGGGTGCGGCAATGCAGGCTACTTCCCTGCCCTTCGGAATGGTCTGTGCGCCGGGATATCGTTATCACCCGGCCGTTGTCGCTCAAGCGTTTGCGACTCTGAGCGAGTTGTTCCCGGATCGTTTTTGGGCTGCCTTGGGTAGCGGTGAGGCACTCAACGAAGCCGTAACAGGTGAGCCGTGGCCCTCAAAAGAGGAAAGGAATCAACGTTTACGGGAATCCTATCAAAGTATTAAAAGTCTACTCCAGGGAGAGACGGTAAATATAGATTCTCACATACATATAGAAAATGCGCGCCTGTATTCCCTCCCCGATGTCAAACCGCTGCTCATTGGTGCCGCAGTAACCAAGGAAACAGCTCATTGGATGGGGAGCTGGACCGACGGATTGATCACCGTACACAAGCCTTACGACGACCTCAAGGACGTTGCAGAAGCTTACCGTGAAGGTGGTGGCAAAGGCAAACCCTTGTTTTTGAAAGTCCAACTTTCGTATGCTTCCAGCCAAGAAGAAGCCGAAGCGGGTGCCCTCGAGCAATGGCGAACCAATGTCTTGGACAGCGATCAACTGACAGATTTGAAGCGCATTAAAGATTTTGAAAAGGCGGCAGAACATGTCGATCTAGAAGAGCTTCAGAAATCAGTCCGGATTTCTTCTGATTTAGAACAACACAAGCAATGGATACAAGAGGACATTTCATTGGGATTCTCAACCATTATTTTGCACAACGTCAACCGTCAACAGGAGCTGTTTATCCGGGATTTTGGTCGTGACCTCATTCCCTTCTTTTAATTTCTTGCATTTCTGCTAAAAATTGTATTTATTTGGAAATATGAATTTTTTTCGGTACCTTACTTTAATAGGGGGATTGGTTTTCGTTCTACCTCCAAGTTTTACCACCGAAAGCACTATACTGCCTGAGCGCAATCCGGTAGATAGTCTGGATCGCGACAGAAACGATAAACTGCTGCTGGACTCTATTTTGCAACAGGGATTGGATAGCGAAGCTTTATACACCCTGCTGGCTCCGATCAAACCGATGAGCAGCGTGGTTTCCTTTTCATTTTCTCCTGCCAATCCAGACAGTACCAAGCGTTTGGAAAGTGACATTCTCACAGATGATTCAGTTGTGCAACATCTTGAACGCCTTGAACAGATACAGCGTGTATTGAATAAACTGGATCTACCCGATCTTAAATTTGTATTAGTGCCTTATCGCAGTGGTTATACCAAAAATAGAGGAATTCAGGTCAATGTGATCCGTGTATCGGCTCTGGACAGTCTTTTGGCAACCAAGAAGTCGTTTTTTGGACAATTTGGACTCGTACCCGGAGCCGACCCTGCTGTGGTTCTTGCAGTAAACGAATACGAAAAGCGATACGAACGGCTGAGGGGGTATGGCTATTTATTCGGATATCCAGATTACGCGGTCGATTTTTTCGTAACCGCAGCTTTTCATGCTGATTCCACAGGAATTTTGGTGGAACGAGGCTTTTTTCAAATCCCTACCTTCTCAAGAGACGAAGGCCATTTTGTGTACGCCTATCCAAAAGATTATTCTCCAACATCCTTAGACTCTGCCTTATATCGTCGTGCGAGGGAAGTTTTAGATCAGTATAAATCGCTGCGCCCTCATTACCTACGAAAGGACAGTAGCTTGAGAGCCCTACAATTGTTAAAAGATCATCTAAATCGCTCATAGACTTTTCGCACGTAGAGAAGGCACAAAGCGGATTATCCCAAAAAAGAAACAGGAGAATCGATTCCAAAAATCATTTCTCCTGTTGTAGCCCGTAGGGGAATCGAACCCCTGTTTCCAGAATGAAAATCTGGCGTCCTAACCCCTAGACGAACGGGCCATTATTTGAGAGTGCAAATATACAAGATTTATCCAGATTCGGGAGGAAATTTAAAAAAATTGGCTTGCAAAATGGGAAATCACCCAGGGGTAGAAGAGGATGGTGGCTGCCACGCCAACTAGGGCTCCGTAAAAGTGAGCATCGTGGTTGATTCCGTCAGGGTTTTGCCTCGCAGCCCAAGCGCAGTAAACCAAAAATAGGATTCCGAACACCCAGGCGGGCATGGGTATCACCAGGAAGATCCCCAACATCATTTTGGGATTGAACAAAATTGCCGAGAAAAGCACCGCGCAGATCGCTCCCGAAGCTCCCAGGCTATGGTAGGAGATATTGTTTCTGTGTTTTCTCACAGTTGGAAGATCACTCAGGATCAGGCCCAGCGCATAGATTAGGGCAAATTGCAGATGCCCCCAGGCACTCAGGCTCGCCAGCAGGGCTTCCAGCTGAAAACCAAAAAAGTAAAAGGTGAGCATGTTGAATCCGAGATGCATCCAGTCCTTGTGAATAAATCCGCTCGTAATCAAGGTGTGCAAGTTTCGTCCTTTGGCCACGGTCTGCGGATGGAGCATAAACCGGCCGAAGAGGCTGGGATTGGAAAAGGCATAAATACTCGTCGCGAGGGTCAAAGCTAAAATAAAGCTCGCTACTGGAGTCTGGAGGATATATTGTTGCATTTATCGAAGATTTCGGCGGGAAAGGTACAAAAAAAAGACTGACACACGAAAATGCGCCAGTCTAATGTTAAGGGTAGTAAACGATTATTTATTTTTCACCAAAGAAAGCACGACAGTTTTTTCGCCTTCCACAAGTTTTTCCCAGGCATATACCGTATAGATGCTGCCGGCTGCAAGGTTCGCATTTTCAAAAGTAAATTGAAGATCGCCACCATTTACTTGAGCCAACAGATCAAGGTCGCTGTTTGCGTCAATTTCCACGAAATCTTTCACGCCTTTAAAAGCAACCTCGGCAAAAAGAGCGTCCTCTTCTTCATTGATTTCACCCAACCAAAGGTTCAAAAGTTCGTCGTTATCGACCAGATTGATGAAGCGTAACTTGGTTTTTCCAGAAGCCGGTGCAGTCAGATTGTCGCCTGAAACTACCACGGTCGCCTCAGCCTCAGTCCCGATAACGAACGCTGAGAAACTTTCCTCCCGCTTGAAATTATGTGAAACACGAGCCAGGGTGTCGGTTTCACCAGACTCAAAAATGCTCAAGTCTTCCGTTCCGGCATCGATCTGAATATAATTAGCCGACTCTCCGTATGCAATCGCAGTTGTATTGATTTTAGTTCCGCCAAGGTGGGCGTTGATAGCTGTGGAACCTTCAACCAGGTTTACCACTGACACCTGCGCTTTTTCATCCATAGGAAGTGTGTCTTCATCTTTGTCACAGGAAGTTGCGCCAAATACCAGAAGCAGTGCTGCTAAAGTCGTTTTGATCGTTGAATATCTTTTAAAATTCATAATGTTTGTACTAATTTTTGATGATTACTATTTTGTTTAACTCTTAATGTGCGATCGAAATCATTGATTCCGATCTGAAGGCCTTCCTGTCACTATACGAGACCTACCCCCATTCCGCTACAGTTGGTGCACTTTTTTTTTAACTTTAGCCGCAATAGGCTCAAAATAACTACCTTTGATTTTGATTTTAATTTGAAATAATTTGGAGAATATTCAATTGCTTTGCCCTGACAATTGGGAAGACTACGAACTGCTGGACTGCGGAGACTTTGAGAAATTGGAGCGATTTGGCGAGCTTGTGTTAATAAGGCCGGAGCCTCAAGCACTATGGTCAAAGGCCTGGTCGGAACAGGAATGGGCTAGAATGTGCGACATCCGATTCAAAGGACGGTCGGCCACGGCGGGGGATTGGATCAAGAAGCGAGGGAATATTCCCGATCGATGGCACTTGTCGTACCAAAATGACTTGGTTACTATCAAACTTCGCCTCGGATTGACCTCCTTTAAGCACGTGGGTGTCTTTCCCGAGCAGGCGGTAAACTGGGATTATATCAGCCAGTCGATCCAAAAGTTCCGCCAGCAAAGTGGCGAGCGTAAGCCCAAAGTACTCAATCTTTTTGCGTACACGGGAGCTGCGTCGCTGATTGCGAGAGCTGCAGGCGCTGAGGTAACCCACGTGGATTCCATCAAACAGGTGGTGAGCTGGGCCAATGAAAATCAGCAGCTTTCCGGCCTTTCTGACATTCGCTGGGTCGTGGAAGATGCCCTGAAATTTGTGAAACGCGAAGCTAAAAGAGGAAACCTGTACCAAGGGATTATCCTCGACCCACCTGCTTATGGCCACGGACCCAAAGGGGAAAAGTGGAAACTCGAGGGCAACATCCTGGAGATGATGAAAGATGTCGTCCGATTGCTAGATCCTGAGCAGCATTTTTTGATCCTCAACACCTACTCTCTAGGTTTTTCCTCCGTTGTCGTCGAGAACCTTATCAAGCAGGTTTTTCCTCCAGTGAAAAATCTCGAAATCGGCGAACTTTATCTACAAGCAAAAACCGGCAGCAAGCTCCCCTTGGGGGTATTTGGAAAGTTCAGGACCTTTTAAGCGCCCTGGACACTACATATCAAAGAGATGCTTCTCGGCATGGTAAGAGGATCTGACAAGGGGACCGCTCTCAACGTATTTAAAGCCCATCTCCAAGCCTATGTTTTGGTAGTGCTTGAATTGCTGAGGGGTCACCCACTCAACAACCGGGTGGTGGGCTTTGGTCGGTTGCAAATATTGTCCGAGGGTCAACACGTGAACTCCCGCCTGGTACAGGTCGGTCATCGCCTCGATGACGTCTGCTTCTGTCTCTCCAAAACCGAGCATAATGCCGGATTTAGTCCGGAGACCAGCCTCTGAAATACGGCGCAGGCACTCCAGACTGCGATCGTATTTTGCCTGGATACGCACCTCGCGGGTCAGCCTGCGGACAGTCTCCAGATTGTGGGAGACAACCTCAGGTCTTTCCGCTAGGACCACATCTAAGTTGTGCCAGTGCCCTTTGAAATCCGGAATCAACGTTTCTAAGGTAGTTTCTGGGCTTTCGCGCCGAATGGCACGGATAGTTTCCGCCCAGATTTCAGATCCACCATCCTTGAGATCATCCCGGTCCACCGAAGTGATCACACAATGTTTGACCTGCATCAGTTTCACTGATTCTGCTACCCGATCCGGTTCTCCGGTATCCACAGCCAAAGGACGACCGGTTGCCACGGCACAGAAGGAGCAAGATCTCGTGCAGATATTACCCAAGATCATAAATGTCGCTGTTCCCGCGCCCCAGCACTCACCCATATTCGGGCAGTTGCCACTTTCACAAATGGTATGCAGCTTATGTTCGTCGACCAAGCTCCGCACTTGTCTGTACTCTTTTCCTACAGGCAATTTTACGCGCAACCAATCAGGTTTCCGCGTCTTTTCTTGTACTGGAATTACCGGCAATTCAATCATAAGACAAATATACGGAATTATTCTCAAATAGGGACTACTTCACCAAGGTGAAGATGATCGCATACTCCCTTACAGCGAGGGTGTCCTGAGCGCCGAGAAATTTACTCACAGTAGGATTAAATTCGTTGTATAAGTAGCCGTTCAGGAAATTATCGCCGCTTCCATCCTGGCCGTCCGCTTCCAAATGCAGTCGATAAGCAGTGGTGGATAGTTTGAAAACTTTATAATTCCCATGAGCTACGCGCACTTCTCGGGTATTGAACCTTAGATCTCCTACCGGAACGGCTAGATTGGTCAACTTGTCCGCATATTCCAGCATACTATGCAGGTAGCCCAGAGACTGTCCGTCCGGGATTGCCGAGGGATTCAGCGCATACGGAAGCCTGCCGTAAAAAAGAAAACGAGTACCCTTGCGGTCCACATCGTAGTCTACTTCGCTGTGCGCGTTTTTAAAGCTTGCGCGTTGGTCCGACTGGAATTTTATCTCAAAATCCCCTGTATACTGTTCGAAATCGGTGAGAAATTCTTCTGACCAGGGGTGTTGCGATTCATACGCTTGTATCACCGCTCCGTCCTTTATTTCCAATTTATTTGCAAATAGTCTCGTTTGGCCTTTCACCTCTATGCGTTCGGCTTTGAAACTAACGGGAAAGGCATTTGGCAGCTCTACACCTTCCTCTTTCTTACAGGAAAGGAGGCTGAAAATCACAGCGATAAGTGCTAAAATGTAAAAATTTCGCATAGGCAACATACCTTTTAAAACTTCGTCAACCCGATTTTTCACCGTAGGCCAGATCTCCGGCATCTCCGAGGCCGGGCACAATATACGATTTACTCGTCAATTCTGCATCTACATCTCCAATCCAAAGTTTCACTTTTGGAAGAAATGCCTGTACATGATTGATGCCCTCTTCGCTGGCGATAGCGATGGCTATATGCAAGGTATTTATGTCAAATCTGTCGAGCAGTTCCTTACATGCCAGTACCATACTCTGGCCGGTGGCGAGCATGGGATCGGATATGATCACAGTGCGACCATCCAGATCGGGGCTATTGACATATTCCTTGCGGAGTTCAAAGGCACCGCTTTTTTTGGTCTTCCGATAGGCGGCGATGAATGCGCTGTCCGCCCTGTCAAAAACACGAAGCATGCCGTGGTGCATAGGAATGCCGGCCCGGATGATAGTCGCGAGCACCGGTTGTTGATGCAGAATCTGTGTCTGTGCTAGTCCGAGTGGTGTTTCAGTCTCCTGGTCGGCATAGTCGAGCGTCTTGCTGATCTCCCAGGCAAGTATTTCGCCCAGTCGTTCCAGATTAAAGCGAAATCTCAGGCGGTCTTTTTGCGTGTTGATGTCGCGCATTTCCGCCAAATAATGATTGGCAATACCTGGGTGATCGGCGAGTACGTGTACCATAGTTAAAGATATATTATTAATGTGTCTATGTCAATGTTGATTTTTGTATCTTTGTAAGTACTGTTCCTTAAGTCCCAATCCTGACGATGAAATTAGAACTAACATCTGAATACACCCCAACCGGCGATCAGCCAGAGGCCATCCGCCAACTGGTCGCAGGAGTAGAGTCCGGTGAAAAATATCAAACCCTGCTCGGCGTGACCGGTTCGGGGAAAACATTTACCATGGCGAACGTCATTGAGCAGACCCAAAGGCCTACATTGATTTTAAGTCATAATAAAACGCTCGCGGCTCAACTTTATGGCGAGTTTAAACAGTTCTTTCCTAACAACGCAGTGAACTATTTTGTTTCCTATTATGATTATTATCAGCCGGAAGCATTTATTGCATCGTCGAACACCTATATCGAAAAGGATTTGGCGATCAATGACGAAATCGAGAAGCTAAGGCTCAGAACCACGTCAGCGCTGATGTCGGGTCGTCGCGATGTCATTGTCGTTTCGTCGGTTTCCTGTATTTATGGTATGGGGAATCCTGAAGACTTTTCCCGCTCTATTTTTAGATTTGCCGTGGGCACACATATCAGTAGAAATGCATTTCTCCACAAGCTTGTGGAAATTTTATATGCCCGGACCACCGTAGAGTTCAAACGCGGGACGTTTAGGGTAAAAGGCGATACTGTCGACGTCTACCCCGCTTATATGGACGAGGCCTATAGAATTTCTTTTTTTGGCGACGAAATCGAAGAACTCAGCATCATAGACCCTCTTTCAGGGGCGACTTTGGAAAAAGCGCGAGATCTGGCGTTGTTCCCTGCCAATTTATTTGTCACCCCCAAAGAAAAGTTCACCGAGTCCATCTGGGCTATTGGTGAAGAGCTGGAATTGAGGAAGGAACAGTTATTGGCGGATGGTTTTCCCCTCGAAGCAAAAAGACTGGAGGAAAGAGTCAATTTCGATATGGAAATGATGCGGGAGTTAGGTTATTGCAGCGGAATTGAAAACTACTCTCGGTTTTTTGATGGCCGCAAACCCGGAATGCGCCCTTTCTGCCTTCTGGATTACTTCCCTGATGATTATCTCCTGTTTATCGATGAAAGTCATGTCACGATTCCGCAAATCAGAGCGATGTACGGGGGAGACCGTTCCAGAAAACTCTCCCTGGTGGAACATGGGTTTCGCCTTCCTGCAGCCTTGGACAACAGGCCATTAAACTTTGATGAATTTGAGTCGTTGGTCAATCAAACCCTTTATGTGAGCGCTACTCCTGGAGATTATGAGTTGCAACAGAGCGAAGGAGTGGTCGTCGAACAAGTCATCCGGCCCACGGGGTTGCTGGAGCCTCAAATTGAGATTCGTCCCGTTGGCAGCCAAGTCGATGATCTTTTGGAGGAAGTAGACCAGGTCGCCAAAGAGGGAGGGCGGGTACTCGTCACAACGCTGACCAAAAGGATGAGTGAGGAGCTGACCAAATATATGGCCAAGCTGGGCGTACGTGTCCGGTACATGCACTCAGAGGTGAAAACCCTGGAGCGTGTGGAGATTTTAAGGGATCTGAGGCTGGGAAAATTTGACGTTTTGGTCGGGATCAACTTACTGAGAGAAGGCTTGGATTTGCCGGAAGTGACCTTGGTGGCCATTTTGGATGCAGACAAAGAAGGGTTTTTACGGTCAGAAAGATCGCTGATACAGACTATAGGCCGGGCTGCCCGGAACGACAAAGGCCGTGTGATCATGTATGCGGATAAAATCACCGAAAGTATGCGTATCACCATTGAAGAGACCAACAGGCGTCGCGAGAAGCAACAGCAATACAATGAAAAGCACGGTATCGTCCCACGGACTGTAGGAAAATCGACCGAGTCTATCATGGGTCAGACATCGGTCATGGAGGCAGTCGACCGGGTATCAAAACCCTATGTGGAGGCCGAATCCTTTGCTATTTTAGCGGATCCGGTTTTACAAAGCATGAACAAGGCCCAAATGAAAAAATCACTAGAAAAGATCAGAAAGGACATGGAACGCGCAGCAAGGGAGATGGACTTTCTTCAGGCTGCAAAACTCAGAGACGAAATGTTTGCCGTGGAGAAATTATTCAATGAACAATTTGGAGACTCAAAATAATTCGTAGAAATATGCCCCTATCTGTGTTTTTTAAACCCTTAAATGTCGCTGCTTTTACTCCCGAATATGGATTTTCCAGGACCCAGTTGGGTTCACATACGAGGTTTTTTACCGAAGACTTCCCACAACTCACCGGAAGCGAGAGCAAACCCGATTTGGCCTTTTTCGGCGTTTTAGACGATCGCAAAGCAATAGGGAACGAAGGGTGTGCGGGAGCTGCTGATGCCGTCCGTAAACGCCTCTATGGCCTCACCAAAGGCAATTATTCCTTGAGAATGGTAGACTTAGGCAATATTTTGGCCGGAGATACCTTCAAGGACACTTACCTTGCCGTTCAAACGGTCTGCGAGGAACTAATGAAGGCCGACATAGTTCCTATAATCATAGGGGGCGGACAGGATCTGACTTTTCCTCAGTATCTGGCCTATCAGGCACTTGAGAGACAGGTCGATGCGGTGATCATAGATCCTCGCTTTGATTTGGACGAGCACAAAACCGAGGGGGCGCCGCTCAACTCCCGGACCTATCTCAATCATATCATTTTGCACGAACCGGATTATTTGTTCAACCTCACAAATCTTGCCTATCAGACCTATTTTGTGAGTCAGGAATCCATAGATTTATACGAACAACTCTATTTCAATGCGACTCGCCTGGGGATCATGAGCGGGAAATTGGATCAGGTAGAACCGGCTATTCGAAGCGCCGATATGTTGAGCTTTGATATGGCGGCCATTCGTTATTCGGATGCTCCCGGCAATGCAAATGTCACTTCAAACGGTCTGTTCGGACAGGAAGCCTGCCAGATTTGTCGCTATGCTGGGATGAGCGACAAACTCTCTTCCATTGGATTTTACGAGTACAATCCCAATTTGGATATGCGGGGTCAGACAGCCATGCTACTTTCTCAGATGATCTGGTATTTTATCGATGGTTATTACGACAGAAAGGCAGATATCCCATTTGTCCCGCAAACTGCTTATACGACCTTCAGGGTGGCCCTGGAAAACGAGGGGCACGAATTGGTTTTTATAAAGAGTAAAAAAACAGATCGATGGTGGATGCAAGTACCTTATTTTGGTTCTAAATCTGTCAACGAACGTTATTTTCTGATGCCTTGCCGCTATGAGGACTACCAGATTGCGGTCGAAGGAGAAATGCCCGACTTGTGGTGGAAAACCCATCAGAAACTACAATAACCAATACAACGCTATGGTAGATTTTCTTCAGATCGCTATTTTACTGTTGCTGGTTTTGATGCTCGCCCTATTGTATTTCCGCAAAAACAAAGGAAAAAGCGGCGTTGAAATCCAGGTTTCCCTGGCCCGAACAGAAGCACAGATCGAGCAGCTGAAGCAGGAGCGCGACCAGTGGCAGCAAGATTACAGGCGAAGCCAAGAAGAACTTCTGGAAACTATAAAGCAGCTGGAAAATTCGCGTACTCAGCTCCATTCCCATCAGGAACTTTGGGAAAAGCAAAAAACAGAACTCGAAAATGTCAGACGCCACTTCAATCTGGAGTTTCAAAATCTAGCGCAGCGTATTCTCGACGAGAAATCCCAAAAGTTTTCCGAGAGCAACAAGACGTCTATGGATCAACTGCTTGCACCTTTGAAGGAAAAGCTGAAGAGCTTTGAGGAAAAGGTCGAAAAAACCTATCAGGCAGAAGCCGAGGAACGGAATGTCCTGAAAGGTGTGATCACTCAGCTCATGGATCAAAGCAAGCAAATCAGCGAGGAAGCAAATAATCTAAGCAGAGCGCTTCGGGGCGACAATAAAAAGCAAGGAAACTGGGGCGAGGTCATTTTGGAAAGGGTTCTTGAGCGATCCGGACTCAGAAAGGACGGCGAGTACCGGTTGCAGGCCGCAATGATTGATGCTGATGGAAGGCGTCAACAGCCAGATGCCCTTATTCTGCTGCCCGATGACAAGCATTTGGTGATAGATTCAAAGGTTTCCTTGGTTGCTTATGAGCGCTGGGTCAATTGTGAGGACGAGGACGAAAAGGCCTTGTACGCTCGCCAACATGTGATTTCCATAGAGAACCATGTCAAATCCCTTTCGACAAAAAATTATCAAGACCTCTATCAGATCAACTCCCCGGACTTTATCCTGCTGTTTATGCCGATAGAATCCGCCTTTAGCATGTCTGTAACCTTCAAGCCGGATTTATTTTCAGATGCCTGGGACAGGAATGTAGTTATTGTGAGCCCGTCGACGCTACTTGCTACCCTGAGGACGATAGCCAGCATGTGGAAGCAGGAGCGTCAAAACCGCAACGTACAGGATATTGCGCGGCAGGCTGGCGCGCTTTACGATAAATTTGTCGGTTTTATCGAAGATATGGAGCGGGTTCAGGGACATTTAGACCACGCAAGAAAATCTCATGATGATGCGTTCAAAAAACTGAGCACAGGGCAGGGCAATCTCACGCGTAGAGTAGAAAAGCTGAAAGACTTGGGGGCCAAAGCGGCAAAACAGATTAACACTAAATATTTGGACGACTGATGTTTGCAAAGATATTAAAATTCCTGATGATCACTCTGGGGATACTGCTACTCTTAGGGGTACTATTGATCGAAAGGATCGACAGGACACCCTTCCAGGAGACGGAACACTATCAACAGTGGCGGGAAATGCTCGCTAACCTTTCTTTGGAGCCCAGCACGGGCGAAATTCAGGTCGGGTGGGCCAAGGAGAACTTCACTCCAGCACGCCCGGTGCCCATGGCCGGCTATGGCAATCGTTGGGGGAAGGCTTTTGAAGGTGTCGACGACTCACTATTTGTACGCGTTATCGCCGTCCAGGGTCCGGAGACACAGGACAAGGTTTTTCTTCTCGCGGCCGACATGTTGATCGTACCCCCCAATGTGACAGCGAGATTTCAGCGGTTGCTGGAGCAGCATGATTTGAAACTGAGCCAGGTTCATCTCGGTGCCACCCACACCCATCACGGGTTTGGAGGATGGGGTGAGAAAGCAGTGGGACGTTTATTTGCGGGTAAATTCGATCCGGAAATAGAGGAGTTTATCGCCGACAAATTTTTGGCCGCCGTCCTGGCTGCTCAGCAGGGCATGCTTCCTGCACGCGCCTACTACGTCGAGTCGTCCTTTGAAAACGGCGTGAGAAATCGCCTAAAACTTCCCGGAGGCACCACCGATGATGAAATGCGCAGTCTGGTCTTTGAGCGAAATGATGGGACAAAGGCCGTGATGATGACCTATGCCGCGCATTCGACAACGCTTCCGTCCCGGCGCTTGCAATTGTCGAGAGATTATCCAGGAGCCACTGTGGACCTCCTGGAACGAAAGAAACATGCTGATTTTGCGGTGTTTTTTGCGGGAGCTATGGGCAGCATGTCCTCGGACGTGCCGGGCGACACACCCTTTGACCGGGTCGGAAACATGGCGGATAGCCTGGTCTCCCACTTTGCAAAAGGTTCGTCAGGACTCGACACCATGCAGTTTTTGCCTACATCCAACACTCCAATGCACTTTTTCAGCCATGGCATAGAACTGCCTATTCCATCGTCCTCGGGAAGAATTTCTCGGAATTATGCACTGAGACCCTGGCTATTCAAAGCACTGGGAGGCGTTTCTACTGCATACATTAAAATTACCCTGATAGGAAATACCCTGATTTTAGGGATGCCGGCAGATTTTTCCGGGGAAATTATGCGCACCTTGGATGCTTATGCGAAGGCTAAAGGGATCAATCTGGTTATAACCGGATTCAATGGGCAATACCTCGGATATATCACTCCCGATCATATTTACGATGAGAATCTTTATGAAACGGTCACGATGTCGTGGAATGGTTATCAAGCCGGGGGATATTTTCAGAAAGCTTCCCAGGACATCATAGATAAAATTGGAGAACACCTTGCCAACGAAAGTCATGGAATCTCAGAATAAACGAAAGCTGGTCGCACTCACCGGAGCAGGCATCAGTGCGGAGAGCGGCATTTCAACGTTCCGCGACGCGAACGGTTTGTGGGAAAATCATGATATTATGGAGGTCGCGTCACTAAATGGATGGCGGAAAAATCCTCAGTTAGTTCTCGATTTTTACAATCAGCGGCGGAGACAGCTAAAGGAGGTGCACCCCAATGATGCCCATCACTTTTTGGCAGCTTGTGAACAAAATTTTGAGGTTGTGGTCATTACTCAGAATGTAGATGACTTGCACGAAAGGGCCGGTTCGAGTCGGATAATCCATTTGCACGGGCAGTTAAACCAGGTAAAGAGCGAATCCAATGAGCACTTGATCTATGATTGGACAGACGACCTGTTTTTGGGGCAAAAAGCGGAGGATGGCGCGCAGTTGCGGCCGAATATTGTGTGGTTTGGCGAGATGGTCCCGTCAATGGAAACAGCTATAAGCGAAGCACGTAATGCCGATATCTTTGTCGTGATAGGAACGTCTCTGCAAGTATACCCCGCGGCTTCTCTCATCGATTTTGTTCCAGCGAACTGCGAAATTTACCTCATCGATCCCCAAGCAGTGAGTGCCACGACAAGGTCGGCATACCGGGTGATTCGCAAGAAAGCAACCGAAGGTGTACGCGATTTGGCCAAAATGCTAGGAATCTAAGTTGCTAGCCCCCGAGCTGAGCATTATATCTGGATATTATTTGTAAAAATCAAAATAAGGACGGCGACGAAAGTGATCATGATAATCCCATTTCCGGTTTTGTCTTGTCCTTTTTTGTATAATAACCTCAGTAGAAACAGATTTACCGCGGCTGCGAGAACATAAAAGACCAGCGCTTTGCCGCCCAGAAATACACGCCAATCGGTGTACTCGGTGCATAAAAATGCCAAAAAAGGTGCCATGACTCCCAGTGCGATTCCTAGCCAGAAGGAATTTTTCATTTCCAATTATTTTGTATCAAAATCCCAAGAGTTCAGTTCAGGAATGGCATGGTGCGCAGTCATGTCAAACTGCACAGGTACAACCGAAACATACCCGTTGTTCAATGCCCAGACATCTGTATCCTCGCCGCGATCATGCAGTTTAAATACTCCTGTCAACCAGAAATAACTCCTTTTATACGGATCTGTTCGCTCATCAAACTCCTCTTCCCATTTCGCATTTGCCTGTCGGCAGATTTTTATTCCTTTTATAGAAGAAGCGTTCGGGAAATTGACGTTCAGCAAGGTATCCTTGGGGAGTCCATTCTTAAGGACTAGTTCCGTGATCCTACGCACATAGCTGCGGCATTTAGAAAAATCCGCATCATAGTCAAAATCGTCGTAGGAAAACCCAATGGATGGGATCCCTTCAATAGCTCCTTCCACAGCTGCGGACATCGTGCCGGAGTAGAGGATGTTGATGGAGTTGTTCAATCCGTGGTTTATTCCCGAAACACAAATGTCTGGTTTTTTCCCCTTAAAAATTTTATGGACGGCGAGTTTGACGCAATCAACAGGGGTTCCTGTGGTTTTGAACATCCTTACGCCTTCGTACAAGTGAACCTCGTCGATTCTAAGTGGTTTGCCGATTGTAATGGCGTGGCCCATGCCAGATTGAGCACCCTCAGGGGCGACCACAACGACGTCTCCCAGGTGCTTCATTTCCTCTATAAGCACCTTTATACCAGGTGCGGTGATGCCGTCATCATTGACAACTAATATGCTTGGTCTTTTCTTTGCCATCTTCGAAGTTAGCAAAATTAATTGTTATTTTTGAGGAAAGTCGTGATTTCTACTGCCAGCACTTCTGCTATTTTAATGTAGCTTTCTTGGGTCCATCCGGCAATATGCGCACTCAAAACCACATTTGGATGGCTGGTCAGTGGGTAAAACCAGTCCTGCTG
>CAYNZH010000001.1:15907-20499 GCA_964401685.1 uncultured Sphingobacteriaceae bacterium | reverse complement strand
CCACCTTGTATTTGTCGTAAGCAATGACCGTCACACCCATTCCTTGAAGGCACCGCGCAAATGCCTGACCGTTATTGCCGTATCCTATGATACCAACCGTCTTCCCATGAATTTCTATTCCACGATTCTGCTCTCTCAACCACTGCCCGTTTCTGATCTCCTGATGGCTTCGGACTATATTGTTCAGTAACGAAAGCAACATCCCTAGCATATGCTCTCCAACGGCATTGCGATTGCCGGCGGGCGCATTTATCAGGCGAATGCCACGCGAGAGCGCAGAAGTTTCGTCTATATTGTCGAGTCCTGCACCTGCCCTGGCGATAAATTTCAGTTTTGTCGCCTTTTCCAGGAAGGTTTGGTCAACGTAAAATTTAGACCGGATGACCAGCCCTTCATACGCATCAATGACCTCGAGCGTTTCCTTGAGGCTGAATTCCGGATGATACGCAACATCAATCCCAGAGGCCTTTAGTGTGTCCAGAAAAACCGGGTGAATGTCGTCGACTATTAAAACTTTGATCATAAATCCCTGACTGGTGTATATGCAAAGATAGTAGAATTTCTCAATAGGCAATGGAAGGGTCGGTTGGCGTTGGTGGCCGCCAACCGATTACATTCTGGCGATGTCCCCTTCCATGTTTGTAAGATAATGAAAATGCAAACCGCGAGGGCAAGGACCATCTAGAACGGCCCTTACCTGCGGTAAAACAAACACATGAAGTCTCCGGGATTCTCATCAATGCATACATTGCGTGAGAACCCATATGTCCGTTGCCTACAGTGATTCTGCAGTACGAATTCAGTCCGTGGAAATTTATATAGAAGTCTCCTGACGCCTCAGCGCCAGATAGGAATAATCCTAAATGGGATTTTTAGGTTTCAGTCTGTAGAGCAAGTCCGCACTTGCATGTTTAAACGAAAAATGGTCAATTAAAGTGATGCTTTTCATAAAGTTATAGTCGCTTGCACATTCTACAAATAATAAACCAAACACCGAGCCGGAATTAATCCTTCGTTTTCTTGCAAATGTTGAATAAAGCAGGTAACTTGGTCGTTGCGTTTTACCGAATATAGATAGCTTGGTCCAACAGGTGCGGAAGAATCTCTTCTGGCAGGGTGTCGGTCTGACTAGGGGGCCCTTTTATGCCTAATAGTATGGTTTGAAAGCTAGGTGGGAGCTTTCAGCCAATTGCCGCCCTATGTCATATCTCTTCCCCAAGCACTCTTATTCTGGAGGCAATATACGTTTGTACACACTCACAAAGGTCATGCAAACGGGGTTTGATTTTACGGTTTTAAAATTGCTAATGTTCATTATATAATACTTTTTTTATATCACAATGAACTCAACTGCAAGCGAAATCTTCTAGCTGGTTGTCACCACTAAGTGTTTTTTCGCGCACAATTACCACCAAAACAATCCTCATTTGCGAGAACTGAGTGTTCCGGAGGCGTTCCCGACTTTTTCAAGTGCCAGGGGAAAAACCTCACCATACAAAGGTAGATAATTAATATAAGTATTGCAAATTTTATATAAATATAAATATAGATTTTAATGCAGGGTGCGCACGACGTATGGCAACTATTTGGAATTCAGTCAAAAAGAATCAGACTGCATTTCAAGCTCAAGCAGATTGACGTTGCAAAACTTGCGTCATTGACTCAACCCGAATATAGTAAAATAGAAAATGGATCTGCCCGGCCCGGTTTAGACAAATTACAAAACATTGCTCAAGTTTATGGGTTGAACTATTGGGAACTGGCAAATCCTCACCTTGATTTTCCTTCGATTCACACCCTGCCGTCAAAAGTCCAGAAATTGCTAGAGGACGTCGCTCCCGACGCAAAGCTTTATAAAAAGATAGATCTTGCCCATCACATGGAGCAGGTTCTGAATCGGTACAGGCCGGATGAAGAATTTCTCCCTTCGGAGATTTTCGGCCAACTAAGCGAAGATATAAAAGCATATTTAGGTTCCTCGGTCAGAATCACCCATATGCTCAAGACTAATTTCGCCGAGCAGGTCGTCAAATCAGGCAAAATAACGACTCGTAGAAAGGCGGGCAGACCTGAAGAATATTACAAACTCAAAGTTTCTCGATAATATTGGTAGGGATTAAGTTTCAAGGCTTAAGGATTTTTTCAATAATTTACCCTAAATTGCATTTTTACCTAAAGATTATGAAAAACAACATTTTAGCCATCACATGTCTGAGCATTTGTCTATTTATTGCTCAAATATCCTCTGCACAACAAGTATCCCCGGAGATAGCTGCGAAAATTGAGCATTTTTTTAGCAAATACAATGATAAAACACCCGCGGCATCCGTGACCATAAGCCAGAATGGCAGGGTGCTCTATCAGAAACAGTTTGGAATGGCGGATCTGGAGCACAACAATCCAGCAAACGAGCATACCCTATTTGAAGCAGGATCGGTCTCAAAGCAATTTACGGCAGCAGCAATTCTGCTTCTTGTGAGAGAGGGCAAGGTATCGCTCGAGGACCCGGTTCAGAAATATATTCCCGAACTGCCAACCTATGAGCGACCCATTACCCTTCGTCACCTGATCAATCACACCAGCGGACTGAAAGACTGGGGATCCCTCGCCGGCCTGGGTGGCTGGTCCCGTGGCACCAGAGTTTATACCAACGATATTGCGTTGAAATATATTGTAAAGCAGCCCGATCTCAATCACCCTCCCGGAGATGAGTATATTTACAGCAATTCAAATTATACGCTACTAACCCTTATCGTGGAGCGAGTCTCCGGACAGAGTTTAGCCGACTTCACTGCAGACCGATTTTTTAAACCCTTGGGAATGAACCAAACCTTGTGGCGTACCAATTTCAAAGACATCGTGCCGGGACGGGCCAAGGGGTATTCTGTGAGTAACAAGAGTTATGTGTTGGATATGCCCTTTGAAAACACCTACGGACATGCGGCGCTGCTGACAACGACCGAAGATTTGGACAAATGGAACACCAGTTGGTACGGAAAGGATGTGGACACAGCACTGCGTGCTTTGAGAGAGCAACAGGGAATTCTGACAAATGGAGACACAATTTCCTATGCAGGAGGCGTCCGGATCGACCATCAAAATGGCAAAAGAGTTGTCAACCATAGTGGTGCAACTGCCGGATACAGGGCATGGTTGGCTTATCTTCCCGAGGAGAAATTGTCCATTGCCGTCTTGAGCTCTGACGCAAACTTCGTTACGACGGGTACGGGCAAAGGCCTCGCGGCGATATTTGTGGGTGAAGACCCGTCGACAGCAACCCCTAGCTCGACAGGTGAGAAACAATTTACTGCCGATCCCAATCAGCTCGCTCAGTGGGAAGGAAGCTACTATAGCGAGGCTACAGAGGGGCTTTGGCATGTACACCTCGCCGATGGCCATCTCAAGGTACGCATCCATCCTCACCAAAGGGAAATCACCCTGAAGCCGATTGCGGACAACCGTTTTCAGGGAAGTGGTATAGGCGAGATCACCTTTAGAGGCACTCTCGACGGCGTTTCAAGCTTGGCGGTGGACATCGACCGTGCCCGAAATGTCATCTATCAAAAACTCAAGCCTTGATTGCCTGCTCGATTTTGAGCGTCAATTGAACAAAATCAGTCACGCTGAGGCGCTCCGCTCTCAGGTCCCACACAGGCGTATTGTCCATCTTTTCCTTGGGCAATACGCTTGATAATGCATTTCTAAGTGTTTTCCGCCTCTGATTGAAGGCCGCTTTGACCACCCTCCAAAAAACCTTTTCGTCGCACTCCAGTTCAGCGGTTTTGTTGCGCGTCAGACGAATGACCGCGGACAGCACCTTTGGCGGCGGATTAAACGCCCCCGCTTTGACCGTAAATAGGTATTCAACATCATAAAAAGCCTGGATGAAAACGCTAAGTATACCATATTCCTTGGAGCCAGCGTTTGCAGCACAGCGTTCGGCAACTTCCTTCTGAAACATACCCACGACTTCACGGACCCTATCCCGTTCTTCGAGAATTTTAAACAGGATCTGCGAGCTGATGTGATAAGGAAAATTTCCGATCACTGCCATGCTCGGTTCAAAAATACTCCCAAAATCCAGTTTCAGAAAATCACCGTGGATAAGCTGGGCATCTAGATCCGGATATTTACCCTTTAAATAATCAATGGACTCGGCGTCAATATCCATCAGCCAGGTCTGGTAATCAGGGTTTTCAAGCAAGAAATCCGAAAGAATCCCCATGCCTGGCCCTACCTCCAACACCTGATCATAACCCAATTCGGGCCTTAGCGCATCGACAATGCGTTTCGCTGTATTTTTATCCGTGAGAAAATGCTGACCTAAGTGTTTTTTTGCCCGAACGGTATCCATGGAATTATATTTACTACAAAAATACGTAATTGCTTTGGCTTTTTGGGTCACTGTAACTTTTAGCGGGCGAGGGCGTCTAATAAATAAAGGTGT
The DNA here is from genome assembly GCA_964401685.1 of uncultured Sphingobacteriaceae bacterium. Classification (GTDB taxonomy): domain Bacteria; phylum Bacteroidota; class Bacteroidia; order Sphingobacteriales; family Sphingobacteriaceae; genus DASRQK01. Next base: position 16,052 of record CAYNZH010000001.1, on the reverse strand, counting down.
AGCTGGTTATGTGGAAATTCTGCCTGGTCTTGGGTTTGCTCATTGCTCTGGGAGGCTCGGTCTGTGCCATGCCGAATCAGAGCGCAGATGCTGGTGTATCACGTTTTAAAACCCCTAGCGGTCCAGTAGAAATCAAGGGGGTAAT
>CAYNZH010000001.1:0-15807 GCA_964401685.1 uncultured Sphingobacteriaceae bacterium | reverse complement strand
CTGGTGTATCACGTTTTAAAACCCCTAGCGGTCCAGTAGAAATCAAGGGGGTAATTCGTGATACGGCTGGCGCGCCCATTCCCTATGCCACCATTTATTTCGCGGAAGAAACCGGAAAGGGGACTGCGGCCAATGAAGATGGTAGATTTTCTTTGTTTGTGGAACGTGGTCCTGTGAACCTGGTTGTGAGGGCTGTCGGCTACCGCCCATATGTTCGCACCTTTCAACTCGATCGTCCCACCGACCTAGAGATCACCCTCCAAGAGGAGTCCTACCAGATAGACGCAGTTCAAATCACGCAGAAGGAAGATCCCGCCTATGAAATGATCAGGAACGCAATCGCTCGCCGGGACTACCACCTGCACGAAATTCCGCCACATCAGGTTCGCGTCTACATTAAAGGCCTGCAGCGCCTGAAGGAGGCTCCCGAACGTTTTCTAGGGATAGATCTTAATCAAGTCGGCAGCGAACTTGGCCTGGATTCCAACCGCCGTGGAATCCTCTACCTCTCAGAATCGGAATCAGTTCTCACAGTTGATCCGCCGTCCCGGTTCCGCGAGGAAATGGTCAGCTCAAAGGTCGCAGGCAGCAATAGAGCATTTAGTTTCAACCGTGCGTCCGACCTCCAGTTCAATCTCTATAAAAATCACGATGCATTGGTAGAAGGACTCAGTTCCAGACCTTTTATTTCACCCATCGCCGACCAAGCCCTCAGATACTATAATTACAGGTACATCGGATTTTCAGAGGAAGAAGACCAGACGATTTTCAAAATACAGGTTCTGCCTAAACGCCGGGGAGAGCCACTTTATGCTGGGTTTATTTATCTGATCGACGGAGACTGGAGGCTTTATAGTATAGATTTGACTCTCAACGCGCAGAGTAGCTTGAGAATCGTAGACAGCATCCGTATTCGGCAAAACTTCATACCACACCCTCAGGGCCTCTGGCTTCCCTCGGGCACTCAACTGGATTTTCATGCAGGTCTTTTTGGCTTTAAAATTTCCGGGCATTTTTCAGCTGTTTTTTCTGGATATGACCTGCAGACCCACATAGAAAAGCGACGATTCTTGGAAAGTCTCAAAATTAACCCCGATGTTCAAGCAAAGAACACCCTTTATTGGGAGCAAAATCGGCCTCTTCCGTTGACAGCAGAAGAACAGCGGGATTACCGACTAAAGGATAGCCTGAGACAAAGGCGCGAATCTCCGGAATATTTGGACTCCTTGGATAGAAGATTCAATACGTTCGGACCCGGGAATCTGGTCACGGGGTACACCTATAGAAATCGTGCCGAACGCTATACAATTACGACCTCAGGTCTACCTTCTACCCTGTCCTATAATGCTCAAGAAGGCGCTGTAATTCGTGCCAGCACCCTGTTTCGCAAAAATTTGGATACCCTCAATCAGCGTGCCTACTCCGTCGGTCTTGTCCTCAGATATGGATTTTCGAGCAAGCGATTGGATCCCGCGCTAACCCTTGCCTACCAGCCCAATTCGCGGGACCGTTTGAGTTTCTCCGGCGGCGCTGACGTGCGCGACTTAAATAGCCACGCAGATTTCCCCGTCTGGCTCAACACTATTTACAACCTATGCTGCGGTGAAGACGTCATCCACTGGTATCACAGGTATTATGCAAATGTCGCTTGGGACTTCACATCCCCAGGAAATATCAGGTTCAAGACTTCTCTCGACTGGGAACAGCGCAACTGGTTCCAGCAGACCGAGCAGGTGACAAGCATGTCATTGACTGCAACCCATGATTTTTCCTACAGATACGAGAGTTATCCCTGGGGCCGCAGATATTTGCCTTCCAAATTTCCCACACTGAGCATCCATTTCAGGCAGGGTATTCCCCAACTGGGAAAAGCCGACTATACCTTTCTAAGTGCCGCTCTCTATAAAGAAAATGTGCCACTGGGCACACTTGGCAAGTTCGACTTTCACGCAGAAGTTGGCGGCTTTTTGGGAAACAAATCACCTAGTTACCCGGATTTTAAGCATTTTTCCGGGGCAAGAACAACGATCACACCCCGCAAGCAGAACACCTTTCTTCTGTTAGATCCCTACCTATGGAGCACAGCGGGAAAGTTCGCTGAAGGCCATTTTACCTACAACTTTTCTGAAATTATCACGAGCAAAATACCCTACCTACGGCGTTTGCGCTTGCAAGAACTAGTTGGCCTCCATTTTCTGAAAACAAGTGAGCTAGAAAACTATACGGAAATTCACGCCGGGCTGGAATGGCGGAATTTTGGCGTTTTCTACGTCAGGCAACTCACCGGAACCCATGGCGAGGGACTAAGAATCACCTTTAGGCTGTGAAGGTTCTATTGAAACTTCTACCGCCTCTTCGACAGGAAGATGGGACTTTTTATTCGCCTCGTAAATGCGGACCGTGATCAAGAAATAAGAAAGGAGTAGCGGGCCGTAGACCAAGCCCATCAAGCCAAAAAGAGGTATCCCGATGATCACGCCAACGACGGTTATTATCGGATGAATGTCGCCCACTTTTTTTGCGATGATCAGTCGGAGAACATTGTCAATATTGATTACCACCACAAATCCGTACACCAAAAGGCCGATGCCCGCCCAATCCTGCCCTTGGGTAAATGCCCAGATCGCTGCCGGAACAAAGATCAGTGGCGGGCCCAGAAGTGGTATAAACGCCAGAATTATACAGATGACGCCCCAAAAAATTGCATCCGGGATCCCGAAAAACCAAAATCCGAGGGCAAGAGTTCCACCTTGGATAATAGCGATAAAACTCTGGCCGACGACATTGCTGTACGTGATGTTTCGCAGTTCATGACCGAAAATAAGCGCATTTTCCACTCTATAAGGCGAATACCTCAGCAGTCCCCTTTCGAAACTCCGGAAGTGCACAAACATAAAATAGAGCAGAAAATACATGACGGTTATTCCCAGGAAGAGCGAGGCAGCGCCGCCCACCAGACTTCCAACGACGGTGCCCAACGTGGCAGCACTGTTTTGTAGTTGTTCTTGAATAAAATCCGGGGTACCCAACTTGTCTCCCACATAGTTGTTTAGCGTGTCCACCAAATTGGTGATCCACTCGGGATTGTCGAGTATAGACAGCATTTTCCGCACCAGCATGGTTCCTATCCCGACCAAGGGCAGAACGATGATGATTAAAGACACCAAAATTATGATTACCGCCACCAAAGGACGATTCCATCGAAGTTTTTCAATCATCCAAATGTTCATTGGCCGGAAAATCGTGTACATCACGAAAGTTCCCAGCAAGGCACCAATAATGCCTCTTACTGCGTAAATCAAGATCGCAGACAGAATGATCAATAAAATGAGCGTGATGACGTTGCGCTCTTTTTGATTGAAAACGGACAGCATATGACTGGTTTAAAAATTGGGTGATCTCTTTTCGAGAAATGCACTTACGCCTTCCTCGAAATCGGGCGTTCCAAAACACTTTCCAAATTCAGAAATTTCGATTTCGAAACCATCCTGTGTGGGATCCAAGGAAGCGTTTACCGCACGGATGGCGGCGCTCACTGCGGATGCCGACTTGTGCGCGATTTTTTCGGCAATCTTGAACGCTAAGTCCTGAAGGTTGTCGGGTTCGCTGACGTGATTGACAAGGCCGAGCGCAAGGGCATCATCCGCAGTGATCATGTCACCAGTCAAAATCATCTCCAATGCCTTGCCCCGTCCGATGAGCTGAGTGAGCCTTTGCGTGCCTCCATACCCCGGGATCAGTCCCAGGCTCACCTCAGGCAAGCCCATACGCGCAGTTTGCGACGCGACACGCAGGTGACAAGCCATCGCCAGCTCGAGGCCGCCGCCCAGAGCAAAGCCATTGATCGCCGCAATTATAGGCTTTGGAGACTTAAAAATAGTGTCAAACACTTTTTGCTGCCCCACCCGGGCCATGGCTTCCCCTTGTTCCTGATCAAAACTCGAAAATTCAGAAATGTCCGCCCCCGCGACGAAAGCCTTGGAACCCGCCCCTGTCAAGATGGCAACCCGCGATTCCGGGTCCTTTTCAAAGGCCATGACTGCTTCGCTCAAGGCGGATAGTGTATCACTATTCAAAGCGTTGAGTTTAGCCTCCCGATTGATGGTAATCAGCCTGATTCTTCCTTTGTCCTGAATGGATAAATTTTCGTTTGCCATGGTATAAATCTAATGAAATGATTGTTAAAAACCTATTTTCGTGCTGAATCTCACGCCCTCCGGTTTCGCACCAGGATGATGCAGGTAATTCAGCCGCCTTACATACTCAACCCTCAGCACCCTGAAAATGTTTTCTAAACCCACACTTGCTTCCATATAGGGAGTGTTGGAAAATGCGAAGGTCGTACGTTCACCATCTTTGTTGACTGGAAAATAGAACTGATCGGTGTTTCGCCCGGGCTGGTTTTCCGGACGTAGATCGCCAGCAAACATCTTGAACCCAACGATCTCCCGCAGCTTTAGTTTTTTGATCAAAGGAATTTTGTTCAGGAAAAACCCGTGAAAGTTGTGTTCTGCGGAAAACTTCGCGTAGCGATCGCTCACAAATTCCAGATCATTCATCATATTGTAAGAATCCTTGGTCAAGAGGTACGTTTGGTTGGCCATTGGTGTTTCCAAGAGGGAAAACGGCACACTTCCATGTATATAGCCAACCCCTGCTTTGACGTCAAAAATTCCCAGCTGGGAAAGAAAGAAAAGTTTTGAAAAATCAAATCTTACTGCATGATAGCGGTATTCGCCGCCAAAAACGTCCTTCAAACCCGTATTATACCTCAAATTGAAAATAGGGTGTTGATTGGGAATGGGCGAACGAACCAGGTTTTTTTGAAAATACTCCTCGTGTGGTGCCCACCGCAGGTCAAATCCTAGATCTGTATAGCGAATAGATTCGACCAAAACACTATCCCGCACGCGCCTGAACTCCATTGTTCCCGCCGGATTTTGTTGGTGCAGACCAAGAAGGCTTTCCAGTCGCCAGTGGTTGCCAAATTCGAAAACATGGCTCAGCTTGAACTGGGTGTTGTAATACCATTTATCCTGATCACCGCTTCGGAAAGACCGTAAAAAGCTGTCCCCATTTAAAAAATCCATGCGTTGCCCCGGCTCCCGCGCGTCATAATGATAGCTTGCATGCAAATAATGCGCTGGAAACTGGGCAATCCTGTCCTTTTTCAGACTGATCGCAGCCCCCAAAAAGTACTTCCACTTCTGATCCTTGGTACCGTAAGCGGTGTAGCCTTCCGCATAAAAGCGGTCGGACAGTTGCCGATTCGTCCGCCCTCCAACGCGAAAGCGATTGCCCTCCAAGTCGTTGATGCTGTAAGCATATTCAAAAGGACCTAGCTCCACGGGGCCTAAATGCACAAAGCTAGTTGCGATAAATGAACCCCAGGCAAGGGTCCGCTTGAAGCTTTTGTTTTTCTCCAGGCTGTCAATATTCCGGTACGTAGTGCGCTCCAACTTTGTCAATCCTACTTTTCGGTTTTCTTCCCAAAAATCAGCCGCTTTAGTTTCAGCTCCCTGGGCAACAATCAACGGCGATCCAGCGAAGGTTTGTGCGGGAATCGCCTTCCAGTCGAAGTCGCTGAAGTGAATAGCCCACTGGCTGAACATCCCCTGTCCACTGCCCGAAAGCCCAAAGTTGGTATGCATTTCAAAATGCTCCGGGACAAATCGATTGTCTGCTATTTTTTGGTATTCGAGAGAGATCCTGGTGTCATTTATCCAGTTGATATTGGCTTTGCCATCGAGAACTAATTCCGCCTTTCCAACGGCAAAATTTCCGTCCGTGGAAATCCATAAATTCCCAGAAAACAGGCGATCCTCGGGGTTCCTCGGTTCGAAATTCATCAAAATAAAAGCCTCACCATCGCGAAGAACCGTATCCTGAATGCGATACCGGTAAAAAAGCGGAGCCGTAGATGCAATAGGACTCAAAAATGAGCGGTTGAAAAGCATCAGACTATGGTCATACAGATTGACTTCCTTATGCAAGTAGGCGATCGATGTCTGAATGTTCTCGTTGTTTATAAAACGTGGATCCAGCTCCGTTTTGTTGGTCGCCTCGATTTGGGTCTTTTGGGCGTAGGGAAAACTGCGCCTATACTCCCTTTTCAGATTTTCCTCCAAATAAACCGGAAGTAAGGTCCGGCCGGGCGACAGCGTCGTGTCCACATTTTGGAAGATGAATTGATAGTTTTTAAACAGCGAATTGTTTCTGACCAAACTGGGCAAGTCACTTGCCGCCATCATGATTTTTTCATAAACCTGATAACTGTAATGGGGAAGGCTGGCAATATTATTAAGATCTTTTTTCCCTATAACCTCCTGGATCAGCGCTACGGCGGGATTATTTTGGTTGCTGTACTTACTTCGAGCGGTAATGTGGACTTCCTCCAAAGCTTGCGAGCTGCTTTTCAGATAAATTTTCAGCGAATCAGAATCGGACGGAACGATGGCGATTTTTTCCGCATACCCCATAGCGGTCACTCTCAACTGGGTTGCAGCAGCGGGAAGGCGCAGAAAAAAATTGCCCAAAGTGTCAGTGGACGTGCCCGCCGAAGTTTCAAGCACAAAAACCGAGGCACCAGCAATAGGAGAGCCTTTTTCAGCGTCGATGACCTCCCCGTGAAGCATTCGTTGGGCATAGGAAATCCGAGATCCGCCAATGAACAGCACTATTAGCGTCAAGAGTATCACTTTCACATGTCTCCGGCACTGCGCGGTCGCTCTATTTTTCTGCATAGTATGAATAACGTGGCAAGATACAATTTGTTGCTTGTATTTTAAAGGGAAGTTGTTTATGTTTGTGTGGATGGAAGCAATGGATCAGACTCTTTCGGCCTATTTGGAACAGCACTGTGATCCCGAGGCGGAATTACTGCGTCACATCCACAGAGAGACTTATCTGAAAGAGACCCGTCCACATATGCTATCTGGGCATTTCCAAGGGAGAGTGCTCGCATTTTTGAGTAAACTGAAAGCTCCGCAGCGGATTCTGGAAATAGGAACATTTACCGGCTATGCCACGCTGTGCCTTGCGGAAGGCTTACAACGACAGGGTGAGATACATACCATTGACCAGAACCCCGAGCTGGAGGAACGGGTACGGAGCTATTTCGAAGCCTCTCCCTACACCGATAAAATACACTTTCACCTCGGCCAGGCGCTGAACATTATACCCAAGCTTTCCGGTCATTTTGACCTGGTCTTCATAGATGCAGACAAAGAAAACAACCTGCGCTATTTTGAGTTGGCCTTGGAGAAAACCGCGCCCGGCGCGTTAATACTTATAGACAACGTGCTGTGGAAAGGCAAGATTTTTGAGGAACATACAGATAAAGTGACGCGACAAATTCAGGAAATGAACAAGCAACTGGCTGAAGATCCGAGGGTAGAGAAGTTGATCCTACCCATACGGGACGGCTTGTTTGTCCTGAGAAAAAGAGACAATCCTTAAACTTCCTGATACACTGATGATAAAAATTTCGCATTTTGTTGTTCCGATACTGAGCCTGTGTTTATTCAGCGCCTGCCTGCCAAAACACGAAGTTGTGAGGCCGGCACAACCCAGGTCAAACGTGGCTCCCGCACTCACAGGGCTCCATTATATTGATACCTACAAGGATATTGCGATTGAGGAAATGAACCGCTATGGCATACCAGCGAGCATCAAACTCGCGCAGGCTTTATTGGAATCCGGCAATGGCAACAGCCGCCTCGCCCGGCAAGCCAACAACCACTTTGGAATAAAATGTGCAGGTGACTGGAAGGGAGGACGTTCCTATCACGATGATGACGAGAAAAACGAATGTTTCCGGGTTTACGCGCATCCAGAGGAGTCCTTCAGGGACCATTCACAATTTTTATTGAGAAAGCGTTATGAACGCTTGTTCCAACTGGATCGAGACGACTACAGGGCATGGGCTCGAGGCCTCAAAGATGCCGGCTACGCAACCAATCCCCGCTACGCAGATTTGCTGATCGACCTGATCGAACGCTATGAGCTTTATAGATTCGATAGACCAGAATACGCCAAATCCCGGGACCTGCGTGAGGCAATAGTCAAGCAGGAGATTGCCCAGAGCACAGGTTCAGAAGCAAATCCTCCACCCACCCAGAAGCGGACAGCGATGCAGATTCATGAGGTGAAACCTGGAGAAACCGCAGCACAAATCGCAAGCAGATACAACATAAGCATCGAAATTCTGTTAGATAGGAACGGACTAAAAAATACTGAGCTCCATGTCGGGCAATTACTGGTCGTTTCACCTTGAGATCGCTGATTTCACCCAAAAAATGAAGAAGTTTTTCACATATATGGCCCTGCTAATTTTTTTCCTGTTTGGGAGCGGGAAGCTTTTTGGGCAAGAGAGGGGGAGTACCATCAACGGAATAGTCTTCGATGTACAAACAAAGCAGCGGGTGTCCAGAGTGTTTTTGTTCAATGTTAACAATGACGAAGGCGGCTACAACAATCTCAAAGGAGAATTTCAGATCCAGGCGACGCGGGGAGACACCATAGTCGCTGCCGCCGAAGGCTACCTTCCAGATACCCTCATCGTTTCAAACCAGCCAACGGAAATGCTCTACCTTCAACGGGCCTCAATAAGAATCAAAGAAGTTACCGTTTTGGCACACAAAAATCCGGACGACCTGCTGAAGGAGAATCAAAGAGAATATAGTACCGCTTACAGCAAAGGGGCGACCGGCGATTTTCTTACTGTCGGGCCGGGTGGAGCGGGACTGAGCATCGATGCCCTTTACAGCCTCATCAGTAGGGAAGGACGGAATGCGCGGCGTTTGCAAGCCATTATCCAACGTGATTATGAGCAAGCAGTCATTGACTACCGATTTAACCCCGAGCTGGTCAGCCAAGCTACAGGTCTGAAAGGCGACACCTTGCGTGACTTCATGCGGCAATACAGACCTAGTTATTTTTTCGTGCTTTTCAACGATGAATACCAGCTTGTGACCTTTATCAAGGAAAGTTTCGAGCAATATAAGCGCAATCCGTCTGCTAGAAGATTGCCTCCCTTGCCCCGTTTATGATTTTTCAAAAAAAGAGCCCAATCTATTGATGATAATATAATAAATAATTTATACATTTGTCGACTGAACACCTTAGGGGGTGTGATTGATGAAAATGAATAAAAAAAGCCATCTATCGTTATTCGCAATCAAGCGACATAGTGTCCTTTTAAGGCTCCGACGACCTATTCTGCCTCGGGCTTAAAAGAGGGGCGGGCTATCTCTAAAAATACGCATGGAAATTTGGTCCATAGTACATGCGTTTACCAAAACACATTTTTTATTTTACGAAACATCCCAATAAGGTTGTTTTCTATTTTTTCGGGTCGTTAATCGAAATGAATCAGTCAGAGTTTTTGATCATCCCAGCTCAGGAAAAGCATATCATTTATGCGGAGCAAATTTGTAATGAAATGTATGAGTCGGCAAAAGCCAGAGGCACTGGTATTGCCCGTCGAACACCGGAGTATGTGGCCAACAAAATGAGAGAGGGCAAGGCGGTTGTAGCTTTGCACAAGGATGGTCGCTGGGGTGGATTTTGCTATATAGAAACGTGGGGACATGGAGAGTACGTGGCCAACTCCGGGCTGATAGTCAATCCAGAATTCCGTCAATATGGTTTGGCAAAAGCCATCAAAAAACGTATTTTTGACTTGTCCCGGGAAAAATATCCCAAAGCCAAGATTTTTGGTCTGACCACTGGCCTTGCCGTCATGAAGATCAATTCGGATTTAGGCTACGAGCCAGTGACTTATGGAGAGTTGACTCAGGACGAAGAATTCTGGAAAGGATGTCAATCCTGCGTCAATTACGACATACTGAAAATGAAGGAGCGCAAAAACTGTATGTGCACGGCCATGCTTTGGGATCCTGTCGAAAAGGAAAAGGAGCTCAGAGCCAAAATCGAGATGAAAGCCAAAGCCAAAGAGCGTTTGAAACAAATGACAAAAAAATCTTCACTTTTAAAGAGGATAGAAGCGAAACTTTGGAAGTCGGCTCGGAAATTTGTCGCCAGCGCTTTGCAAGCAAAGCCTTCAAAAACCAGTCAAGTTTAACACAATAAAAAGCATGGAAAATAAAGTAGTATTGGCATTTAGTGGAGGTTTAGACACCTCATTTTGTTGTATATATCTATCAAAGGATCTGGGGCTGGAAGTACATTCCGTGCTGGTTAATACTGGCGGATTTTCTGAAGAAGAGTTGACTGCGGTGGAGAAGCGAGCCTACGGATTAGGGGTCAAATCTCACACCAGCATTGATAAAACCCAGGATTATTACGAGGAAACAATCAAATATTTGATTTTTGGCAACGTTCTCAAAAACGGGACCTATCCACTGTCGGTTTCTGCAGAGCGCGTTTGCCAGGCTACGGCCATCGCCGAATACAGCAAAAAAATCGGTGCGAAGAAAGTCGCGCACGGCTCGACAGGCGCAGGCAATGATCAGGTGCGTTTCGACATGATTTTTCACACGCTGATCCCAGGTGTCGAGATTATTACACCGATCAGAGATCTGAAACTGAGCAGAGAAGCCGAGATCGCCTATTTGCACAAGCATGGGGTCGAGTTTTCAGCGGAGAAAGCGAAGTACTCTATCAATAAAGGCCTGTGGGGCACTTCCGTGGGGGGTGCTGAAACCTTGACCTCACACCAGTATCTCCCTGAGCAAGCTTGGCCCACGCCGGTCACCGAGAGTAAGCCCCGTCAGCTCACAGTCGACTTTGCCAAAGGCGAGCCTGTCGCTATCGATGGGCAGACCATGAGTCCGGTAGGGGTGATTCAACGGTTGCAAGAGATCGCTCAGCCCTATGGCATCGGAAGAGATATACACGTGGGAGACACGATCATAGGTATTAAAGGGCGGGTCGGTTTTGAGGCCGCCGCTCCACTCATTCTGATCAAAGCGCACCATGCCCTGGAAAAACACACGTTGACCAAATGGCAACTTTCCTGGAAAGAGCAACTGGCCATGTTTTATGGCAATTACATGCATGAAGGCCAGATGCACGATCCCGTGATGCGCGATATTGAGGCTTTTTTGACCCATGCTCAAAAGACAGTAAGTGGGCGGGTTTTCCTGGAATTGCACCCCTATCGCTTTGTCATTCTGGGTATTGAATCGCAGCATGACCTGATGTCTACCAAGTTCGGCAGCTACGGGGAAATGAACGAAGGCTATACGGGCGACGATGTGAAGGGATTTTCTAAAATTTTTGGTAATCAAACACTTATTTGGCATAAAGTCAATCAATCCGAATAAAAATTATGGCAAAAGTAAAGGTTGGGATAATAGGATCGGCGGGATATACAGGCGGGGAATTGCTTAGACTCCTGATCAATCATCCGCATATAAACATAGAATTTGCGCATAGCGCCTCCAATGGAGGCAACAAGGTTTGGGAGGTGCACCAAGATCTTTTGGGCGATACCGACCTGGAGTTCTCACCTACATTTCACTCGAATATTGATGTACTATTTCTCTGTGTTGGCCACGGAACTGCAAAGGATTTTCTTGCCCAAAATCCCATTGCGAAACGCGTGAAGATCATCGACCTTTCACAGGATTTTCGGTTGAAAGAGCATTCATCTTACCAGGGTGACCGGTTCGTCTACGGCCTGCCTGAGCTCAATAGGTCGGCCATCAAGAAGGCCCGATACGTGGCCAACCCCGGCTGTTTCGCGACCAATATCCAGTTGGCGTTGTTGCCGCTCGCAGCGCATAAGCTTTTGCCGGACCAAGTTCAGATTCAATCCACCACTGGTTCCACGGGAGCCGGTCAGAATCCTAGTGCGACGACGCATTTTTCGTGGCGATCCAGCAATCTTTCCGTTTACCAAGCCTTTGAACACAGGCATTTGCAGGAAATTTCGGAATCTCTCGAGCAGCTGCAACCGGGTTTCCTTCCGCACAGCGGAGAAAGCCTGCTCGAGCGCGCCGCGCAGAAACTCAATCTTATTCCCCAGAGGGGTGCGTTTGCCAGAGGGATTTTTTCGGCCATCCATTTAAAATCTCCACTTAAGGTAGACGAGGCTCACACCCTATATGAGGAGTTTTACAAGACGCATCCCTTTACGCATCTTAGCCCTGTGCCCGTGGATCTAAAACAGGTTGTTAATACCAATAAAAATTTATTACACATCAGCAAGCACGGTGAAAATCTCCTGATTTTGAGCGCTTCAGACAACTTGCTCAAAGGAGCTTCGGGTCAGGCCGTGCAAAACATGAACCTCATGTTTGGGATGGATGAAAGTACAGGGCTCAGATTGAAGGGAATTGGCTTTTAATGCTTACCTTTAGTTCCCGATTAGTATTGTTGATCCATGGTAGTAAAAGGCACAGAAGAACATTTTCCCGGCTTGGCCGCCAAATTGCATGGCGATTTATTTTACGACCATAGCGCTGAGCATCAGGCAATCTTGAGGGCCTATGCGACCGATGCGTCTGTATACGAGGAGCTTCCATTGGCCGTTGCCTTGCCCAAAAACACGCAAGATCTGCAGGAGCTGATCGCATTTTCCAGCATTTTCCACTGTACCCTTATACCCCGCGCGGCAGGAACTTCCCTGGCCGGGCAAGTGGTAGGGCGCGGGATAGTTGTCGATATTTCACTACATTTTCGAGAGATTCTAGAGGTTAATCCAGAAGAAAGATGGGTTAGGGTGCAGCCGGGGGTCATCCGGGATGACCTGAACGCTTTTCTCAGACCTTTCGGCCTCATGTTTGGTCCTGAAACCTCCACGGCGAGTCGCGCAATGATTGGTGGTATGATCGGAAATAATTCTAGCGGCTTGCACTCAATTGTGTGGGGAGATACACGCTCCCACCTACTGGAAACGAAAGTTCTTTTGGATGATGGTTCGGAAATTTTATTGGAAAACCTGTCACGCGATGAGCTTCAGCAAAAACTCAATGGAGACAAAAGGGAAAGCGAGATCTACCGGCAAATGACAGCCTTGCTGGATTCTTCCGAAAATCGGATTCATATACAGGAGGGATATCCCAAAGCAGATATCACCCGCCGCAACACGGGTTACGCACTGGATCTGCTCAGTTGGGAGTGGCCAAATACACTGAATCTCAATCTTTTGCTTGCTGGTTCAGAAGGCACCCTAGGCTTTATAACCGAGGCAAAACTCCGTCTGATGCCCCTGCCAAAACCGGAGGTGGGCTTGCTGTGCGTACACTGTGACTCCATCGTGGAAGCAACCCATGCAAACATCATCGCATTGGAACATCGGCCGGAGGCATCCGAGCTGGTCGATAAGTACATCATGGATTTTACCAAGGGCCATCCAACCTATCAATACAACAGATTCTTCATTGAAGGCGATCCCCAGGCTATTCTGATGGTCGAATTCAGGGGAAATACCCAGCAGGAAGTGCTCGACCAGGGAAGTAAATTGCGGGAGCATTTGAAAGCGAAGGGCATAGGCTATGCATACCCATTGATCACAGGTCCGGACACTGTGCTGGTGTGGGACGTGCGCAAAGCGGGTTTGGGTCTGATCAGAAATCTCCCCAGCGATACCCAGCCTGTCAATCTGATTGAAGACTGTGCCGTTTCGCCCGCTGATTTGCCGATGTATGTCGGCCAGGTGCAGGAGATATTGCAAAAACATCGACTTCAGGCCTCGTACTATGCTCATGCCGGTGCCGGCGAACTACATATTGAGCCGCTGATCAATTTAAAAACTGCTGAAGGTAAAGCCGCATTCCGAAACGTACTTGAGGAAACGGCTATTTTGGTCAAAAAATTTCAAGGGTCATTGAGCGGCGAGCACGGAGACGGCCGCCTGCGCGGAGAGTTCATTCCTTCAGTTCTTGGCAAGGAAGTTTACAGACTACTTCAAGAAGTTAAAGCAATATTTGATCCCCAAGGGGTTTTCAACCGAGGCAAAATCGTAGACACGCCGCCCATGGACCAGTTCCTGCGTTACGAAATGCCTACCGCTCAAATAGCCATCCCTACCCTTTATGATTTTTCCGGCCAGGAGAGTATTTTGCGATTGGCAGAAAAGTGCTCAGGCTCTGGCGACTGCCGAAAAACGCACTTGAGCGGAGGCACCATGTGCCCTTCTTATATGGCCACCCGCGAAGAAAAAGACACCACGCGGGCAAGAGCCAACTTGCTGAGACAATTTTTGACCCATTCCACGAAAAAGAACCGCTTTGACCACGAAGAAATCAGAGAAGTCATGGATCTCTGCCTTAGTTGCAAGGCGTGTAAAACAGAATGTCCCTCCGGCGTTGATATCGCCAAGATGAAAGCCGAATTCCTTCAACATTACTACGATGCGAACGGCACGCCCCTGCGGACCAAATTGATCGGACATTTTTCAAGTTCGCAAAAATTGGCACTTATCATGCCCGGGTTTTACAATTTTTTGATTGACAGTCCGCTTTTTGGCCCAATCATTAAAAAATCTATTGGATTTGCGGCCAAACGTTCCTTGCCCCGTGTAGGAAGAACCACGTTGCGTAGCTGGATCCGCGCACAAAAGCAAGCGCCTCAGGCGCGACAGGTTTACCTTTTTTGCGATGAATTTACCAACTACAATGACCTGTTGATTGGTCAAAAGGCATTTAAGCTGCTCGTCGCCCTTGGCTATCAGGTTCTCCTGGTGCCGCATGCCGACAGCGGACGATCCTTTCTTTCTAAAGGACTGCTGCGCAAGGCGAAAGTTCTAGCCAACAAGAATGTCGAGACTTTTAAAGACCTAATTTCTCCGGAAATACCCCTTCTCGGGATAGAACCTTCGGCGATATTGACGTTCCGGGATGAATACCCCGATTTGGTCGACAGCCATCTTTCTGCAGCTGCCAAGGCCCTTAGCCGGAACACCCTTCTGATCGAGGAGTTTCTTTGGGCTGAAATGGCTGCAAATCGTATCTCACCCGACCGTTTTGACAACGCCGAGAAACTCATTAAATTACATGGACACTGCTATCAGAAGGCATTCCATCTAGTAGAATTTACCGAAAAGATTCTATCATTTCCCCGGAACTATCAGGTGGAAACGATTCCTTCAGGTTGCTGCGGCATGGCCGGCTCCTTCGGTTATGAGAAAGAGCATTACGGCGTTTCCATGAAAGTTGCAGAACTCGTGCTCCTTCCTGCAGTGAGAGAAGCAAGCGAGGACGTCCTGATCGCCGCTCCCGGCACCAGTTGCAGGCACCAGATCAAAGATGGCGCCCAAAAGCGTGCGTATCACCCCGTAGAAATTTTATGGGATGCACTGACAAAGGGATAGTCCCGAAATTATGTAAATTTGAAGATGAACGTTGTTGAAACAGAGATTATAATTGTCCAAGAAAAGGACGTCGTTTTTGATGTCTTTTTTCGCCATCTGACGGATTGGTGGCCAAAAGATTACACGTGGTCTAAAAGCGCAGTCAAAAAACTGGAAATTGAGAGAAGAGTAAATGGGTTGTGCAAAGAAATAGGCCCTTTTAATTTCAGGTGTGATTGGGGCAGAGTGTTGGATATTCGCGAAAATGAATATTTAGAACTACTTTGGCAAATTGACTCCAACCGGGTTCCAGAGCCTAATCCCGATAAGGGAAGTAAGATAAGGATTACCTTTGATTCCATGCGCCCAAAATCCAACTACGACAATTTTCGTCCCAGAAATAGTACTCTGCCGTTTTCTGGTCGATTACTATAATTTTCATCCCAACTGCTCGATCTCTTTGATGCTAAGTTTGGTGAACTTCGCGATCTGGTCGATGGAAAGACCGTCCTTTTTCATCTCGAGAGCGATCGCTTTCTTCTCCGCTT